>JAILMH010000038.1 GCA_024692715.1 Lachnospiraceae bacterium | reverse complement strand
GCATCCTGCGCCGGTACCTGTGAATTGATCTTTACACCTGTATCTTTTGAAATAATTCCGGTAACAGTTCCATCATCAAGTGACCATTCCGGCGCTGCCCAGTTCTCCACATCTGTAAAAAGTGACAGCGAAATTATCTTTGAATTTAACCTGTTAGAGGAAACAGGTAATACTTCAGCGCTCTCATTCCAGCCGATCTTCACGACAGAAATGATCACACCACAGGCCAGAACAGCTCCCAATACCACTGTTCCGATACCTTTACCCATACTAAAACCCATTTAAATAACCAACCTCCAAATATGATTTCACGTTTATTCTATCATACTTGTATCTTTTTAAGAACAAAAAAGAGGCGCTATCCGAAGATAGCGCCTCCCTCATGCTTATTTTAGGAATTTATTAGTAGCCCATTCCAGGTGCCGGAGCTGCAGGAGCTACTGCCTGTGGCTCTTTCTTTGTTGCTACTACTGACTCTGTTGTAAGGAGTGTAGCTGCAACTGAAGTAGCATTCTGAAGAGCTGTTCTTGTAACCTTTACAGGATCAAGGATACCGGCCTCAACCATGTTGCAGTACTCATCCTTAAGTGCATTGTAACCAAAGCCAACTTCTGACTCCTTAACCTTATTGACGATTACTGCGCTTTCAAGACCTGCATTAGAAGCGATGCATCCAAGAGGAGCTTCAAGTGCCTTAAGAACTACCTTAGCACCTGTCTTCTCATCACCTTCAAGTGAATCAACAAGCTTCTGAACATCAGCCTCAGCGTGAACATAAGCTGATCCGCCGCCTGCGATGATACCTTCTTCAACTGCTGCTCTTGTAGCGTTAAGAGCATCTTCCATACGAAGCTTAGCTTCCTTCATCTCTGTCTCTGTAGCAGCACCAACACGAACTACTGCAACACCGCCAGCGAGCTTAGCAAGTCTCTCCTGAAGCTTTTCCTTATCGAATGATGATGTTGTTGTCTCGATCTGAGCCTTGATCTGGTTCTTTCTTGCATCGATATCAGCCTTGCTGCCTGCACCATCAACGATTGTTGTGTTGTCCTTGTTAACCTTTACGCTCTTAGCACGTCCAAGCTTATCGATAGTGGCATCCTTAAGCTCAAGACCAAGCTCAGAAGAGATAACTGTACCACCTGTAAGAGTAGCGATATCCTGAAGCATATCCTTTCTTCTGTCACCGTATCCAGGAGCCTTAACACCAACTACGTTGAATGTTCCACGAAGCTTGTTTACGATAAGAGTTGTAAGAGCTTCACCATCGATATCCTCAGCGATGATAAGGAGTGAAGAACCGGTCTTTACGATCTGCTCAAGGAGTGGAAGGATATCCTGAATAGCTGAGATCTTCTTATCATAGATAAGGATGTATGGATCTTCAAGAACTGCTTCCATCTTATCCATATCTGTGCACATGTAAGCTGAAACATAGCCGCGGTCAAACTGCATACCTTCAACCATGTCAAGCTCTGTCTGCATTGTCTTTGACTCTTCGATAGTGATTACGCCATCGTTTGTAACCTTTTCCATAGCGTCTGCAACCATCTGTCCAACGCTCTCATCACCTGCAGAGATTGAAGCAACCTTTGCGATGTGATCCTTAGATGCAACCTTCTGGCTCATCTTTACAATAGACTCAACTGCCTTATCGCAAGCCTTCTTCATACCTTTACGAAGGATGATCGGGTTAGCACCTGCTTCGAGGTTCTTCATACCTTCGTGGATCATAGCCTGTGCAAGGACTGTAGCTGTTGTTGTACCATCACCTGCTACATCGTTTGTCTTTGTAGCAACTTCTTTAACAAGCTGAGCACCCATGTTCTCATATGGATCTTCAAGCTCGATCTCTTTTGCGATTGAAACACCATCATTTGTGATCAGTGGTGCACCGTAGCTCTTATCAAGAACAACGTTTCTTCCCTTAGGACCGATTGTTACACTTACTGTATTTGCGAGTTTATCAACACCAGCCATAAGAGCTGCTCTGGCGTCTGAACCGTATTTAATCTCTTTTGCCATTTTTATATTTCCTCCAAATTTTTAATTTAGTTAATAACTTAATTATTCAATTACTGCAAGGATATCAGACTGACGAACGATAATAACCTTTTCTTTATTATCAAGCTCGATCTCAGTTCCGGCATACTTAGAATAAATTACCTTCTGGCCCTTCTGAACTTCCATCTTGATCTCTTTGCCATCAACAACTCCGCCAGGTCCTACTTCAAGGATCTCAGCCTGCTGAGGTTTTTCTTTTTCCTTACCCGGAATAACGATTCCTGAAGCTGTTGTCTCCTCTGCCTCGATAGGCTTAAGTACTACTCTGTCTGCTAATGGTCTTAACTGCATTGTAACTACCTCCTTGGGTTTATATCAAATAAGATTCTATCTTTCTTAATCTTACTAGCACTCATTTCATCCGAGTGCTAACTACATGAAGTAATATACAAAAATACACGCTTATTCGCAAACGTCTATTTTGGAAGTATTCTCTGATTAAATGATTTTATCTTATTTTTTCTCATTTTATCTCATTTTTACAAGTTTACGAAATAATTCAAAGTCTATACGGGTCACAAAAAATACTGCCGCGAGTTAAACCCGTGACAGTATTCAACATTAACACTTAAAGGTTGGAGATTTCTCCAACTGATTCAACTTACTGAGTTACCTGCTGTTGCTGCGCTGCTGCCGCTGCCGCCGCTGCTGCTGCCGCCTGCTGCTGTTGAAGCGCTGCTGCCGCCGCTGCCGCCTGCTGCTGCTGAAGTGCTGCTGCCTGCTCCGCAGTAAGTGTATTGCTCGTACTTCTTGAAGAAGACCCTGAAGATGACGAAGCCTTGGCATTATCCTCTTCACCGTTATCAATGAATCTCTGTGCCCTGTTCTTATATTTTGAATCAGGGAAATCCTTTATCAGCTGATTAAAGAGCTTTGTAGCTGTATCTTTATCATCAGATTTAAGATAACTCTGTGCAAGGTAATAAAGCGCTGTATCGCTTGTCGGCTCCATTTCAAATGCACTTGTCAGATTCTTTATTGCTGCTTCATAATCACCGTTATTATACTCTGATGTACCCATGCTCAGATACTGTGCTACAGCCTTCGCAGAAACATCATCGTTAAGGTAATTATAAAGGCTCATAAACTCATTCGATACGTTATTACCGCTCGTGGTAACACTACCATTTACAGCATTAACACTCACCGCAGAGATCTTTTCAAGATAACCTGCAGTTTCAAGAACTTCGTCCGGATTAGTTATATAGGTCTTCGCAGCCTTTAGAAGGTTGTTATAGTCCTGCATGATACCGGTATTTCCTGTATATTCCGCAAGGTTGGCCTCTAATGTCTTATTTTCGTTTTCAAGTGAGGCTATCTGTTGATTCAGATCATCCATATCTGCAGACTTATTCGTAAGTGCCGTAGAAACGTCCTTGATCTGGCTGTTGTTCTCAGAAAGGCTTGCCTGCATCCTTGCCGGTATGATCAAAAACCAGCTTACCGCAAGGCCAAGTGCGAGGCCTATCACTATATTTAAGAAAGTCTGAGAACTGTTTCGCTGCCTTGTATTAAGCGGCTGGATTATGGTCTCATTACCGCTCTTATAAGCTATAACTTCATTAGAGTCCACTCCCACAAGGGCCTTAGGCGGCTTACGTCCGGCAGCCTGAAGATTCTGTGAATCCTTTTCTCCGACCTTACTTTCGACTTCTTTCATGTATGAAAGAGTTCTCGTATTATTGGCATCTATTGCGAGAGAACTTTTAAGGATCTTGTAAGCCTTATTCCACTCACTCTGATTAATGTAAAGCAGACCGAGCAGCTGCTGTGCCTCAACATAATTCGGATTAAGCTGAAGTACGCGCTTAAGCTGGATTATTGCAAGATCATAGCTTCCCTGTTCGCAATAAAGCAATGACTGATTAAATTTTTTAATAGCCTGACTAAGTGCACTGAGCTTATTAGGATTATTCTGAATGTCATTGATATACTTCTCGGCAACATTCTTCTTTGAACGAATGCTCTTTGAAATAACCCATTCACTAAGAGCTGCTACAGAATCACCCTTTTCAAAATAGATAAGTCCCAGGAGATTTCTCGCCGGAATGTGATTTCTGTTGCACTTCAGACTCTGTTTTAACGACTGGATCGCGCCGGATAAATCCCTTACCCTGGCCTTCTGCAGTCCGTCATTATAATATGCATTTGAAAGATGAACTATTTTCTTATAGACACGTACATCAGCTCCACAAGCTGTGCAAAAGTCGTCTTCAGAAAGTGTGCATCCGCAATTATAACATTTCATGCGTCTGTGTCCCTTTACTGTTGTTTATTTTTTTGCTGCTGCCAGCTTTGTCATTAACCATGTTAAGGAATAGATCCATCATATCAGACACATCATGGTTGTAAATTGCATCTTCTGCGTCCTCAATTTCGAGCGACGGATGGAATTTTTTCAACTCCGCTTCAAAATCTATCATATTATTTTTCCTTTGTCAGTTACCACTTAACTAATGGTTTTATCACCATGTTCTCGTTTTCATCAAGAAGGAATTTCATCTGTCGCTTTTCCTCCTCGATCGATATCTGCTGCTCTCCAAGCATGAATATACTTCCCGGATAAGCTGTATCACCGATACGTATCTCAGCATTTTCTGCACTGCCTACTACATCATCAAGTTCTGTAAGCTTCTGCTCTGCCTCTTTACGCTCAGTCTTCTTCTGTATCTTATCTTTCCGGAGATCCAGAAGCTGCTGCTGCATCAGATCGTCTGCAGTTCCAAGACGTACAGACCTTTGAATTTCTGTCATTTCCTCTTCAATGGAGTCAAGCTCATCATCAAGCTGCAGTATCGTCTTTTCAACATATTTACGTCGTTTTGAAACTTCTGTCTTCACGCCTGATGATACCACAGTTTTAACTTCTTTGTCATTACCCACAAACGTAGCATCGACTCCTGCCATTCCATAAACAGAACCACCGATTATCGCACCCATCTTACCGGTTGCATGTACATAATCTCCTGCAAAAACTTTGCAGTCCCAAAATACATTTGCAGATACAGAATGCTTGCACCATACATTGGAATATTCAATGAAATCAGCATAGAAATCACCTTCACAGTGAATATCACTTATGCTGTTTCCCATGATACCGCCTTTGACGATCACATCTCCTCCGGCAGAAATAGACGCAGCTTCAAGAGTACCATCCACAGTTACGCTCTTAGTAGCCGTAATTTTAACACCAGGCTTAACAGAACCATGGATAACGACATCTCCTTTGAAATCAATATCTCCGTAGACATTGTCAATATCTCTGGTGAATTCCTGTAAATCGATCACAGAAAGTCGAACCTTTGCAAGCTCAACCTTTCCGTCTATATCAGCTGTATAAATTAGAGTTTCCGGATCATAAGTACATCCGGTCGTAAAATATGGTCTAAGCTCCTTTGAACGCTTGGCCGCAATAGGTCTTCCCTTTATACTCACACCGGGAGTTCCCTGTATAGCAGGATGATACTCAGCCAACTTATCTCCGGCAGTTACACAGTGAATGACATTGACACTTGTATAGTCTACTGATCCATCCGGGCGGATCTCAGGAGTTTTTGACTTTTGAGTCGGGAAAAAATACTCAAAATATCCGTCTTCCCCATGCTCCGGCTGCTTTCCTTCCGCTACCAGTTCTTCTCTGCCATAGATATGCTTTTTAACCATAGCTGCAATCTTTGACTCATTGATACCTGTAGTCACGCCCTTTTCTCTCAGCGCGGCAAGCACTTCTTCCTTATCATAGGCAAACCCGTCTTCAGGTCGGTTAATAACCAGAAATGCCTTCATATCATTCTCTCGAATTGCGATCTCAAAAGGTTCAACGTTATTCTCTGTCATAGACTCACCCCTCTATATACATTTGTTTTATACTGATCCTGACTGCAGGCACTCTGCGGTGCCTTCTCACCTTGACCTGCAGTCAGAATTTCTACTTAGATTATTTCTTAAGCTGCTGCAGGCGTCCCTCAACTTCCTGCATCATCTTTTCATAATTAGCGAGCTTTTCCTTCTCCTCAGCGACCTTCGCTTCAGGAGCCTTCGCAAGGAATTTCTCGTTTGCGAGCATTGCATGTGAACGCTTAAGCTCTCCTGCAAGTCTCTTCTGTTCCTTCTCAAGACGAGCGATCTCTTCGCTGATATCAACCAGCTCGCTGAACGGAATGTAAATTGTAGCCTGAGATGTAACTACTGAAACATCATCATCGTTAACACCGCTCTTATCAGACTGAACTTTGACATTTTCTGCGTAGCTCAATGCGCCAAAGAAAAGACTTCCTCTCTCGAATGCTGCACGAACCTCTTCCTTCTCAGAAACAACGATAACGTCTGCCTTTCTTGAAGGAGCTACATTCATCTGACTTCTTACGTTTCTGATGCCCTTAACAGCCTCTTTGATAAGCTCAAGGTCATATGCCTCACGTTCAAAATGTCTCTCATCTGTATATATCGGCCAATCAGCGATCATAATTGATTCTGCGCCGTTAAATTCTGTCTCTTCTTTTAATGTGCAGTAGATTTCCTCTGTAACAAATGGCATGTATGGATGAAGCATCTTAAGCGCATCGATGAGAACGTTCTCAAGTGTCCAAAGTGCTGCATTCTGAGACTTTGCATCGTCTGAATTGTAAAGACGAGGCTTAACCATCTCGATATACCAGTCACAAAGTGAATCCCATACAAAATCATAGATCTTTGAAGCAGCGATACCAAGCTCAAACTTCTCAAGTGCATCTGTTACTTCCTTAACCACGTCATTGCACTTTGAAAGTATCCACTTATCTACGTCCTCAAGTTCATTAACTGAAGGCTTTGTAACTGTCTTTCCTTCGAGGTTCATCATAATGAATCTTGAAGCATTCCAGATCTTGTTTGCAAAGTTTCTTGAAGCTTCAACTCTGTCATATGAGAATCTCATATCATTTCCTGGTGCATTACCTGTGATAAGAGTAAATCTAAGGGCATCTGAGCCATACTTATCGATAACGTCAAGCGGATCGATACCATTTCCGAGCGACTTACTCATCTTACGACCCTTCTCATCTCTTACAAGTCCATGGAAAAGAACTGTCTTGAAAGGCTTTTCTCCCATCTGCTCATATCCTGAGAAGATCATTCTGATTACCCAGAAGAAGATGATATCATAACCGGTAACAAGAACATCAGTAGGGTAGAAATAATCAAGCTCCGGTGTCTTGTTCGGCCAGCCAAGTGTTGAGAACGGCCAGAGTGCTGATGAGAACCATGTATCAAGTGTATCCTCATCCTGGTGGAAGTGCTTGCAGCCGCACTTAGGACAAACTTCAGGCATTTCCTTTGCAACTACTGTCTCACCACATTCATCACAGTAGTAGGCAGGAATTCTGTGGCCCCACCAAAGCTGTCTTGAAATACACCAGTCACGGATATTGTCTGTCCAGTTGTAGTATGTCTTATCCATTCTCTCTGGAATAAGCTTTATATCACCGTTTTTAACAGCCTCTGCTGCCGGCTTGATGAGCTCATCCATCTTAACAAACCACTGCTGCTTTACAAGCGGCTCAACTGTTGTATGGCATCTGTCATGAGTACCAACTTCGTGAGTATAATCCTCGATACGAACAAGAAGTCCCATCTCGTCAAGTTCTTTAACGATCTGTTTTCTTGCTTCCATGCGGTCCATACCCTTGAACTTTCCGCCATTCTCATTGATAGTGGCATCATCATTCATGATGTTGATAACCGGAAGGTCATGTCTCTTACCAACTTCAAAGTCATTAGGGTCGTGAGCCGGTGTGATCTTAACTACACCTGTACCAAACTCCATATCAACATATTCGTCGGCAACGATAGGGATCTCACGGTTCATGAACGGAAGCTCACATGTCTTTCCGATAAGATCCTTATATCTGTCATCCTCGGGATTTACAGCTACAGCTGTATCACCAAGCATTGTCTCAGGTCTTGTTGTTGCGAACTCGATATATCTGTCCGTTCCGACTACCTTATACTTAATGTGCCAAAGGTGTGAAGCCTGTGACTCATACTCTACCTCAGCATCTGAAATAGATGTCTTACAGACAGGACACCAGTTGATGATCTTATGTCCCTTGTAAATAAGGCCTTTATCATACAGTCTTACAAATACTTCCTTAACTGCTTCATTACATCCTTCATCCATTGTAAAACGTTCACGATCCCAATCACATGAGATACCGAGCTTCTTAAGCTGTGATGTAATGATTCCGCCGTACTCTTTCTTCCAATCCCAGGCACGCTCAAGGAATTTTTCACGTCCGAGATCTTCTTTTGAGATTCCCTCTTCCTTAAGCTTATTGATGATCTTTACTTCTGTTGCGATAGAAGCATGATCTGTACCCGGCTGCCAGAGTGCATTGTAACCCTGCATTCTCTTAAATCTGGTAAGGATATCCTGCATAGTGTTATCAAGAGCATGACCCATATGCAGCTTACCAGTAATGTTTGGCGGTGGCATAACGATGGTAAACGGTTTCTTTTTCTTATCTACTTCTGCGTGGAAATACTTATTGCTGATCCACTTCTGATAAATTCGATCCTCCATTGCTTTAGGATCATAATTCTTAGCAAGTTCCTTACTCATAATGGTCAAATTTTCCTTTCAATCGCGCACCGTACAGTTGAATTCATTATCTCAGCGAGGAATTGCATTTCCCTCTGCCTACAAATCCAGCCAATAACATACGATGACACATAATCTAAATAATTGTAGATTTTGCAGGGATTTTTGTCAAGATAATGTACATATTCATAAGGCGAAAATGTTTAGATTTTTATACTTATTCATATACCCGACAGCTTTTTTAGGCATATAGCCGTCTCCTTTGCCTTTATATCCCAATTTTTCCAAAAATCTCACATATTCATACCTGTTTTAGGCATATATCAAAAAATTCTCTTTTACAGGCTGCTGATTTCTCGAAAATGAGTCTATAATTCTTCTTTTTTTCATATATGCCCAATCATTGCAATTTTCTACTTTAATATTAGGCAATTTGCAGTATTTTTAAGAATTATGCCAAATCAAAAAAGCGCAGCACCAATCTTATTTTTCACATAAGACAGCACTGCGCTTTTCTATAATTTCTGAAAACTTCTTATAGTTTCATCTATCGTTTCCTGCGTAAGCGGATGTTCTCTCGTCTCAAACGTCATTATCAGATTAACTCCGGGATATATCCCATTAGCAGAAAATATTTTTAATTTTTGTATAAACTTATCCAGATAAAGATCATCGTCTATCATGCCAAAATGCTCCCAATAAACCTCTTTTCCTGTGCTCACATTCAACAACGTAAAATCAGGATAAAAAATCCCTTCATTTAATTCAAGTTTGCATTCATATCGAAATGGAATCTTCTTTATATAAAGAGATGTTGCGATCATATACTCGGATTTTGACCTGACCAGATGCCCTGAGTGAGCTCTATATCTGAGATTTTCCGGATGACTCCGGTTTGTCTCATATTCTTTATTGACCCAATCAATAATTTTTTCATCATCAGGCAGAAAATCATCCTTTAATAACTCTCTATACCCTTTTTCAGTACTCAATAACCTGAGCGACCTGTCCTTCGGATGATGCCTCAAATATAAACTTATGGCTCTCTCCTCCCCTTGCAGAAATTCTTTTCTAAGCCTTAGATATTTCTTTCTGGCCAATATTTTTGCTTCATTAATTTCTTTTTTGGGAATATACACAAGGCCCTTCGATGTCTTTTTATACCACTTACTGTACTTATTTGATCTTGTACATATAATGTCCCCTTTAGGATAATCCAAAAGTTCTTTACTTATCTGAGTTATTTCTTTTTTAACAAAGTAAAGCCGGTTATTTAGCAGATCATATGCATTGGTCATATTAGAAAACTCTAAATTCTCCGATCACAGGAAGCGGCTTTGTTTTTCCCTGACAGGCAAAGATCAAAGCTGATGCCCAGGCAAAGAAAACTACTATTAAAAGAACCCATCCAACCAGCGGAACCATGATTCCACCAATGTGACAGAGCGTAATGATAAGCGCCTGACTAAGCTGAAGTTTAAGGAATTCTGATCTTTCTCTTCCATTACTAAGTACAAGCGCAAGAATAAACCCTATCAGTGTGATATATGCAATAATCCCCAGTGTCTTATCACTTACATCCGAAACCGGCTTCTCTTCTATCACTTCTGTTTCCGTTTCAACCTTATTTCCACAGTGATGGCAGATTGCTGCTGCATGATAGATTTCCTTACCACAATGTTCACAAACTTTCATTTTAAATTTCTCCGTTTCTGCTTATTAAATTGTCATTTTATGCAGTACATAGCGGCAAAAAAATACGCAGTAGAATCACTGACATTAGAGGAATCCACTATGCACCTGCATAATCTATAAAAAGAGTGGAAAAACAGCTACGAACGTAACTGCTATATCAGGCAAGAACGCCTGATGCGAAACTTATGATAAACTTGTATACACTTTTTGTCAACACTTTTTTCCATTATTTTGTAAAAATCATTGTTTATGCCCAATTTATAACATTGCAAATTTCCTTTTCGGCATATAGAAAATTTTCCGGCAAATATAGACTCAGTTTTGGCATTTTCTTAGCCTATAATTTACGATTTTTCACCATTTGCCCAAAACAGTGATTTTAAGCCTGTTTTTTATCAAATTTTGGGCATTTTCTTAAAATTCTTACACATATGCCCAAACCACATGCAAGCCAGCTGACATACAATACAAAACACCCTGTGACCAGCTGATCACAGGGTGCTTTTGTTAAATGGCATCTTCGCCAAATCGTGTTCTTATATATGCTTTTATTTCTTCTACAGACTTCTCAAAGCCCAGTTTTCCGGAGTTTATGCAAAGATCATAGTTTCGCATATCCATCCAGTCCTGCCCTGTGTAGTAATGATAATATGCCGCATGGCACTCATCCACTTTTTCGCAGTACTTTTCAAGTTCTTTTCCCATAAGCGGCTGCTTTTTCCCGGCCTGTTCCATCAGGAAATCATGCGGTGCATATACAAAGATCCTGACTACATTTTCATAATCCTTAAGCACGTAGTCCGCCGCACGTCCGATGAGCACACAGGAGCCGTCATCAGCCAGCTTCTTTATAGTCTTCGCAATGTAGTTAAAGAGATTTTTCTGTGAAACAAAATCGCCTTTATTCGGAGAAATCAGATCACCATGATACACATCAGTATTTCTCCTGAAAAATCCTTTTCCGAATTTCTGAACGATCTTCTCATCATTCTCGATAAAGAGTTCTTCTGCAATACCACTGTCTTCTGACGCAAGCTTGGTAAGTTCTTTATTATAATAATGACATCCAAGCTCCTTGCTGAGCATTTCACCTATAGTTCTGCCCCCGCTGCCATACTGTCGCTCGATCGTAACAACAATATTCTTCATCAACACTCAACCCCCAGCCTTTTTTATTTACTCTCCAAGGTACGCTTTTCTAATGTCCTCATCATTCAAAAGATCAGAAGCTTTACCTTCTTTAACTATCTTTCCTGTTTCAAGGACATAGGCTCTGTCTGCTATTGAAAGTGCCTTTTTGGCATTCTGTTCAACGAGCAGCACAGTCGTACCGGTCTTATGTACCTCTTTTATTATATCAAATATTTCGTTAACGAAAATAGGTGAAAGGCCCATAGAAGGCTCATCCATCAAAATAATTTCAGGGTGGCTCATAAGTGCGCGTCCCATAGCAAGCATCTGCTGCTCTCCGCCTGAAAGCGTCCCTGCAAACTGATTCCTGCGTTCCTTTAATCTCGGGAATCTCTGATATACCATTTCAATAGTATCCGCGATCTCTTTCGGATCTTTTCTGGTATAAGCGCCAAGCTTTAAATTCTGATAAACCGTAAGATTGGCAAAAACATGACGCCCCTCGGGAACATGCGCCATTCCCATAGATACTATCTTATGACCGGGAACCTTCGTTATCTCTTTTCCGGAATATGTGATCTCGCCGGAACCTGCCTGCACAAGGCCGGTAATGGTATGAAGCGTAGTCGTTTTACCGGCGCCGTTTGCTCCGATGAGCGCAACTACCTCTCCTTTATCAACGTGAAAAGAGACGTCGTGCAATGCCTGGATCACACCATAATATACATTTAAGTTTTTTATCTCAAGTAATGACATTATTTACAACAACCTCCCAATTAATCATCTCCAAGATATGCCTTAATGACCTCAGGATTTCCGAGAACCTCTTTCGTACCGCCCTCAGCCAGCATTCTTCCGAAATTGAGCACAGTAAGCTTTTCACAGATTCCTGAAACAAGCTTCATATCATGCTCGATAAGAAGTATAGTCATTCCGAATTTCTCACGAATAAAGCTGATAGTTTCCATGAGTTCCTTCGTTTCATTAGGGTTCATTCCGGCTGCCGGCTCATCAAGGAGCAAAAGCTTCGGTTCTGTTGCCATGGCTCTCGCTATCTCGAGCTTTCTCTGCTCTCCATACGGAAGATTTGAGGCAAGTACATCTGCATGCTGCTCCATCTTAAACACTGAAAGCAGATCTCTCGCACGTTCATCAATCTCCTTTTCAACCTTTCTATATGAAGGAGTATGAAGAATTCCCGCAAGTGTGCTGTAATGAAACTGATTGTGCAGACCGACCTTTACGTTATCTATAACTGAAAGTTTACTGTAAAGTCTGATATTCTGAAAAGTTCTTGCAATTCCTGACTTATTTTTATGAACCGGGTCAAGCCTTGTGATATCCTTTCCTCCAAGAATTATCCTGCCTTCGTCCGGTTTATAAACCCCTGTAAGAAGATTGAAGACCGTTGTCTTTCCGGCTCCGTTCGGGCCTATGAGACCATAAAGCTCGCCCTCTTCAATTTTTATAGTAAAATCATCTACTGCGCGGAGTCCTCCGAAGGATATCGAAAGATTCTTTGCATCAAGCATAGTTGCCATTATCTGGCCTCCTTTCTCTTATTAAGGAAAGCGAAGTGCTTTTCACGGAATTCGCGAGCCTTCGGAGCCCAGTTAAACAGCATCATCACGATAAGTACTATAGAGTAAATGAGCATTCTGTAATCAGAAAGTCCTCTGAGAAGCTCAGGGAGCAGATAAAGGATAACTGCTGCAATCACAGATCCACGGATATTTCCGATTCCGCCAAGTACCACGTAAACAAGGATAAGAATTGAAGCATTGTAGCCAAAATACTGGCTTGTAGCTGTAAGTGTCGAAATATTGTGTGAGAAAAGGACTCCCGCAGTTCCGGCAATAGCTGCTGAGATGGTAAAAGCAAACATCTTATACTTTGTGATGTTGATACCATTTGACTCTGCTGCGATACGATTATCTCGGATAGCCATTATAGCTCGTCCGTCTCTTGAATTTATCAGATTCTGTACGACAAAAAGCGATGCCAAAAGAAGGAATGCAGCTATAGTAAAATTTGCATCAGAAGGCGTTCCTGTGATTCCCTGGGCTCCGTTGATGAGAATTTTTCCGGAAGGGTCCATTCCCATAGACGACATATCTTTAAGTGAAATATGAAGTCCTGCATCATCGATTCCAAGATATACCGCATTAAAGATATTCTTAATGATCTCGCCGAATGCAAGTGTAACGATCGCGAGGTAATCGCCTTTAAGTCTTAAAACCGGAATTCCGATAAGGAATCCAAAAAGAGTCGAAAAAGCAACGCCGATGATCAGCGCCATGATAAATCTTGGCACTGTCGGGATCACATCTTCCATTGCAAACGAAAAAAGTGCTGATGTATATGCGCCGACACACATGAAACCTGCATGTCCAAGGCTGAGCTCGCCTAAAATACCAACGCAGAGGTTAAGTCCTACTGCAACTATCGCATAGTAACACATAGGAACCAGAAGTCCCTTTATATGGCTCGACATGATCCCTGTTCTCATAAGGATCTCACAGAGAACATATGCAATTACAACCATGCCGTATGTTATATATTTATCCTGAATTTTTTTCATGGTCATACCTTCTCCTGAACATTCTTACCAAGTATTCCTGTCGGCTTTACAAGAAGCACTATTACAAGAATTCCAAATACAATGGCATCACTGAGCTGTGATGAAACATAGGTTTTTCCAAGGATCTCTATGATTCCAAGAATAAGTCCTCCGATCATTGCTCCCGGGATCGAGCCGATACCTCCAAGAACCGCTGCCACAAAGGCTTTGATTCCGGGCATTGCTCCGGTATATGGAGTAAGTGAAGGATATGCAGAGCACATGAGCACACCTGCTATCGCTGCCAGCGCAGAGCCTATTGCAAAGGTAAGTGAAATAGTCTTATTTACATCGATTCCCATCAATGAAGCGGCGCCTTTATCCTCAGATACTGCGAGCATGGCCTGTCCGGCCTTTGTCTTGTATATAAATGTCTGAAGCACTATCAGAATAACGAGGCTCACTGCTATTGTAATGATCGTAACTCCCTGGATCTTAAGTGCTCCTCCGGCAAGAATAATGCCCTCCCACGGGATGACTGAAGTAAATGCCTTAGTATCTGCTCCAAATATCAAAAGTGCTGCATTTTCAAGGAAATAGCTGACACCGATCGCTGTAATAAGGACTGCGAGCGGCGAACCCGCATTCCTTAGAGGCTTATATGCGACCTTCTCCGTTGTAACACCAAGGAGAGTACATATCACGATCGACACCACGATTCCCACGACTGGATTCAGTCCCATTGTCGAAACCACTGTAAATACCACATAGCAGCCGACCATAATGAAGTCTCCGTGTGCAAAATTCAGCATCTTCGCAATACCATAAACCATCGTATACCCAAGGGCGATGATCGCATATATGCTTCCAAGACTGAGTCCGTTGATAAAATATGTAAGAAAACTCATAGTCCTATATTTCCTTTCATCTTTCTAAAGTTAAAAATACGAGGAGACCCTGAAGTGGAAGGCCTCCTCGCCTTTTTTCATAAATCAGTTGTTACTGCATTGATTTATAAGAACCATTTTCGATAACTACTGCCTTAGGTTCCTTTGTAGGCTCACCGGAAGCGTCCCATGTGATAGTTCCTGTAAGTCCGGCAACTTCGATCTCTGTCATACCTTTCTTCATCTTTTCACAAATATCAGAAACACTCATGTCAGGAGTGATGCCTTCCTTCTCGATTGCTGCCTTTACTGCATAAACTGCATCATAAGCATCAGCACCGAACTGGTTTGGAACTTCACCGAACTGTTCCTTATACTTTGTAACAAAATTAACTGTAAGGTCATCAGTTGCATCTGCAGCAAATGGTGTAAGAAGCATTACGCCTTCAGCAAGTGACTCATCAAAATTCTTAACTGCTGTAAGTCCGTCAAGACCATCGCATCCAAAGAACTTAGGTGAATAATCCATTGTAGCTGCCTGCGAAAGAACTAATGAAGCCTCCTGATAGTATATAGGGAGGAATACAAGCTCTGCTCCGTTGTCCTTTGCTTTCTGGATGTGTACTGAAAAGTCTGTCTTATTGTCTGCATTGAAAGCTTCGGCAGAAACGATCTCAAGTCCCTTTAAAGCTGCTTCTTCAGCGAATTTCTGATAAATTCCTGATGAGTAAACATCTGAGCTGTCGTAGATGATACCAATCTTTGTAGCAAGACCGTTATCTGCAATATAGTCTGCTGAAGCGATTCCCTGGTTAGGATCTGAGAAGCATACGCGGAAAACATTTTCATATTTTACACAGTCAGCAGCAGAGCCTGAAGGTGTAAGCTGGAACATATTGTCTTCCTTTGTCTTTTCTGAAACAGCGATAGAGCTCGCACTTGTTACTGTTCCAAGCAGGAACTGCATTCCCCAGTCCTTAAGAGAGTTATAAGCGTTTACAGCCTTTTCTGCATTGAGCTCATCATCTTCAAATTTATATTCGATCTTTTTACCGTTGATTCCACCGGCCTGATTGATCTCATCAACTGCGATCTGGATAGAGTTCTTTACACATGTTCCATATGCAGCTCCGCCGCCTGTCGCAGGTCCGATAGAACCGATCTTATAAGTATCAGACGGTGCACTAGAACCACAGCCTGAAAGAAGGCTTACAGCCATTGCCGACGCTGCTGCTACACTAACTACTTTCTTAAATAATTTCATGATTTTTTCCTCCCTGATCCTCTCACCAGAAATGTCTGACGTCTTTGCTCCGCGGACACATTTGTGTATGCAAATACCTGTATACTGTAAAACATTTCTTAAATTTAGTTAAAATTCTATGCCCGAATAAAGTCTTTGTCAACGCAAAATAACAAATTTAATCAAGTGGGTAAAATACATCAACTCACAAGAATCCTTAAAAATAATCAACAAAATTTCTTCAGATTCTAATAAATATCTCATTCTCTATATTTGAATTTCTACGCTTCCGCACCGCCTTTTAGGGTAATTCGACAGCTAAAATTCAGATCAACAAAGAACCTTTTTCCGCGTATCAGGACATTTACAAAGAGATTTTTTCTATTGCATACGTGTATCCGACAGCACCTGTTTCTCTGTAATATGTATCGACAATTTTATAAATTTTATAAATTTTTTTATTAATAAAGTAAAGAAAGATTTTACTTTTAAAACAAAAGAAGGCCCGCAGCACAAATATGCTGCGAGTCTTTTAAGTAAAATCTCATATTATTCATATCTTAAAGCATCGATAGGATTCATCTTTGCTGCCTTGTTTGCAGGATAATATCCAAAGAATATTCCAATGGCCATTGAGAAGGTAATTGCGAATATTATTCCTCCTGTGGAAGGCGATGCGTCGTAGCCCATCTGGTGGGCAGCCACCGCACCTATGACTATACCAAGGATCACACCTATCAAGCCTCCCACCAGACACAGTACCATTGATTCCACGATGAACTGTGTACGGATAGAGGCATTTCTCGCTCCAAGAGCCTTTCTGGTACCGATCTCGCGGGTACGCTCCTGGATCGATACGAGCATGATGTTCATAACTCCGATACCACCTACCAGAAGTGAGATTCCGGCGATTATCGATATTGCTATTGAAATTGTCGAAAGCATTGATGTCATTGACTCAAGCATAGTAGACATTGATGAGCAGGAAACCTCGAAATTGTCATTATTTCTGTAGTATCTGCCATTTACATAGTCTTCTATCTCGTCCATAAAGTTATCGACATCAGTACTTGTGGATGTAACAAGTGTTACACTGCTGTACTGCGGGTCTTCATGTTCTGAGTCAAACGCTGTCTGAAGCGGCAGATAAAGTGAAGTTGCCACCTCATACTCTGATGAAGAACTATAGTTGGAATCTGCATCATATTCATAAACACCCACAACAGTATAGTGATAGAACTTATTATTATATGTAACGGTGATCTGCTGACCTATTACATCACTGGTATCGCCATTATAAAGGTTATTACAGAAATAATCCGATACCAGAGCAACCTTTTTCCCTTCCTCATAATCTCTGTCAGTAAAAATTCTTCCAGAAAGGATAGTCAGATCTTCATTTGTAAAAGCAGTATCATTCACACCTGTTATTGACACGTTTGCATAAGCATCCCCGTCTTCTACGATACCTGTTCCGACAGATTCGGTCTTCTCGATTCCTTCGATATCATCAGGCCACTTTTCCTCAAGATCATCGAGCATGGAATCTGTAAGATAATCATCGTCTGTCATCTCTGTACGATGTGGTCCGAAATTAAATGTCATTCCGGAACTGCTCGTCTCTGTAGAACTTGATTTCTGCGAAACTCCCAAGGTTACGTTAGTCGCACCCATGCTCGACATCGAGTCCTCGATAGAGGTAGTCATTGAATTACCAACGGTATTGATAGCGATAACAGATGCAATACCGATGATGATACCGAGCATAGTCAGAAGAGAACGCATTTTATTGGCTCTAAGCCCGTTAAGCGCAAGAATTATGTTTTCAAACAGCAGCACAGCCGGCGCCCTCTCTTTCTCCGATGAACTGTCCATCAGAAAGCGTCAGAACCCGCTGACACTCCTCTGCCAGTTCAGGCGAATGGGTAATGAAGACGATGGTCTTACCTTGTTCTTCATTAAGTTTATGGAAAATATCCATAACCATTCGTCCGGTCTTAGTATCAAGAGCACCTGTAGGCTCATCACAAAGCAGGATTGCCGGATCATTTGCCATAGCTCTGGCGATCGCGACCCTCTGTTTCTGTCCTCCGGAAAGCTCATCAGGTGTATGGTGCATTCTTCCTTCCATACCGACCATTGCCATGAGCTCCTTTGCACGTTCCTCTCTGGTCTTCTTGTCTATTCCTGCGTAAAGCATAGGAAGCTCCACGTTTTTAAGTGCTGATGTCCTCGAGATCAGATTATAGGTCTGGAAAACGAAACCTATCTTCTGATTTCTGATATCTGAAAGCTCCGCATCGCGGGCTGCCATAATGTCGACTCCGTCAAGGCTGTACACCCCTTCAGTAGGCTTATCAAGCACGCCTATAATATTCATGAGCGTTGATTTACCTGAGCCTGATGCACCAACTATAGCAACAAACTCACCCTTATATACCTTTAAACTTATTCCATGTAGAATTTCAAGTTCGTTAGGCTGTCCGATGTAGAAACGTTTATAAATATCCCGCGCATCAATTATTATTTCTTTTTCTGCCATTTCAGTCTCCTTTCTACACGAATTGGCGTCGCTGCAACCTTTCTGTAAAGGTGGGTATTACCCACGCTTTACATAGGGCCACCGCCGCCACCGCCGCCCGGAGCGCCGCCGCCACCGCCTTGGCCGCCCATGCCGCCCATGCCGCCGAGCATGGATGACTCTTTAGAGCTATCGCTGTCAGAGCTGCCGCTTGATATTGAATTTGGAACAAGTACTTTATCTCCTTCAGATACTTCGTCAGAGATGATTTCAGTATAGTAGTCAGTCTCAAGTCCTGTTTCAACCGCTACTTTCTTAGTTGCGATCTCACCGGAATCTTCAGAAGAAGATGCTCCTGACGGTTTCTCTCCGTTTCCAGGCTTTTTATCTGAACTTACAGATTCATTTCCTGAAGCAGAAGATGTCTTACCGCTTCCTGATGATGCTATATAGATATAGCTATTGCCGTCATCATCCTCTTCGATACAGTCATAAGGAACTGCAAGTACACCCTTTCTTGATTCTGTAAGGATAGATGTCTCTGCTGTCATACCAAGGCGAAGTCTTGAATCCTTCTCAAGGAGTGAGATCTCAACCTCGTACTCTGTTGATGAGCTTGATGATGAAGAAGAGCTTGATGATGAGCTGTCCTCAGGTGTAGGTGCAACAAATGAAACTATTCCGTCAAACTCGTCATCTCCTGTGGCATCAGTCTTGATCACCGCTGTCATATTTTCAGAAACAGAAGCAATATCATACTGATCTACAGTTCCTGTTACCTTGAATGATGTATCATCCTGAATGACACAGATTTCCTGGGTACTGCTGCTTGTATTGTACTCATCACCCTCCTCAACGCTGAGGCTTGTAACGATTCCGGAAATAGGAGCTGTAACATAGCAGTCTTCCAGTTCTTCGTAGTACTCTTCGAGCTGTTCCTGACTATCATCATTAGTTGTAGCATTGTTGAGTTCTGTCTGCTTCAGTGAATTTTCCTTATCCTGAATAGTTCTTGAATCCGAAGTTGCTTCATCAGTTGAAGAATTTACAGATTTCTGATAAGAATCTCCTGCGCTTTCAAGTGAACTCTGCGCACTTGCAAGAGAGCTCTCTGCACTCGAAACAGTACGTTCTGCTGAAGTTACCGCATCTTCTTTACTTTCCATGGTCGACTTATAAGAATCCTTTTCGTCTTCTGCCTCGTCCATGGCATCCTCTAAGTCTTCGATGCTTGAATATCCGCTTCCGCTAAGGATGCTTTCACGTTTTTCAGAATCTGTAGTCTCATAATATTCCTCATAGATGTCCTTCAGATCCTCGTAATCATCCTTTGCATCTTCGTAATCATCCTTTGCATCCTCGTAGTCCGACTTTGCACTTGCAAGGTCCGCTTCAGCCTCGCTGAGTGTTCTCTCTGCATCTGAAACACTTCTTTCTGAGTCAGAATATGATCTTGCAGAGCCTGTTACATCGAGAGCATTCTCAGAAACATTTGTGTTGTAATCTTCCTGCGCCTGCTCGAGCGCTGTCTTTGCCATAGCTTCCTCAAGCGCATCCTGCTGCTCTGCGATATCCATTTTCTTTACAAGTCGATCTATCTTATCCTGGATCGATGTTGTATCGAATGTACAGATCGGATCTCCTGCCTCTACGTAATCTCCGACATTTACAGAAACACTGAGTACCTTTGTATCAGATACAAGTGTTGAAACTGTTCTCGAATCATTTGCTTCGATAGTTCCTGTAACAGCAATGGAATTACTTATATCCATCTTTGTGACAGTCTGGAATGTCTGAGTACTTCCTACTCTTGCCTTACGCTTATTAAAGTGCATGTAGGCAAGTGTCGCGCCGCCTGCAATAGCGATCACGAGCACTATTGCGATTATGATTTTGATTTTTTTGGGATTTCTCCGCTTCGCCGAAATCACCGACGGCGAAGTACTTTGTTCGGATTTTTTTTGTCCTAAACCTAGTTTCACAACAAATCTCCTTCTCTGCCCTACTTTTTTGCTTTGCCTGAACGTACTTAATGATATTAAAGAATTTTGAGTTTTTTCTGTTGATTTGGTGTTCAACCTGTGACTTTAAAGCGAAAAAAAGGTGATTTTTCCTAAATTGTCAAGAAAAATCACCTTATTATTATCTTAATTTTTTATAAATTATTCATATCTAAGAGCATCTATAGGGTTCATCTGGGCTGCTTTATTTGCCGGATAATATCCAAAGAACACGCCTATCACCATTGAGAATACGATAGCAAAAATAATACTTCCCGTTGAAGCTCTTGCCGCATATCCCAACTTCTCAGAACCCACAGCACCAAGTATGAGTCCTAAGAACATTCCAATGATTCCACCCACAATACATAAGACTATCGACTCTACTATGAACTGAAGTCTTATGGATGTATTCGTCGCTCCAAGTGCTTTTCTGGTACCGATCTCACGTGTACGCTCCTGAATGGAAACCAGCATGATATTCATAACACCGATTCCTCCGACAAGAAGTGAGATTCCTGCAATTATGGATATCGCTAGTGACATCATAGTAAGCTGTGAAGTCATACTTTCCAGTATAGACGACATTGAAAATGTTGAAACCTCGAAGCTTTCATTGTTCCTGTAATAGCGTTTATTGATATAATCCTGAACCTCCTCCATGAAACTATCAACATTAACGCCTGACGCAGTTGCAAGCGTAACCTCCGAATACTGTGAGTCCTTATGCAGCAGATCAAAGGCTGTATCTACCGGTACATACATTGATGTCTCAGTATCAGCTTCTGATGTTGAAGAATATTCGCTGTCCTCGTATTCATATACGCCAACTATTGTAAAGTAATAATTTTTATTACTTATGACAACCTTTACATTCTGCCCGATAGCTGCAGAAGTATCTCCTGCGTAAAGATTATTACAAAAATAGTCTGATACGATGCATACCTTCCTTGCCTCGGTATAATCCCTGTTCTTGAATTTCCTTCCTGAAAGAAGCTTATCATCATCGATCGCATCATCCAGGCCAAAATCATTTTCTCCTTTCACACTGACATATGCATAATCATCGTTTATCGTAACAGTACCGCTGCCCGCAGACGCTTCCCTCATGATACCCTTTATGTCCTCGGGCCATTTTTCAGAAATGTCCGTAAGAATATCATCATTGAGATAGTCCTCATCACTCATCGTAGTCGAATGCGGCCCTTCGTTAAAGGTCATTCCCCATTCATCAGTCTCAGAAGACGATGACTTCTGTGAAACACCGATCGATATATTGTTTGCTCCCATTTCCTCGAATTCACTCTGTATCGATGATGTCATGGAATTACCAACCGTATTTATGGCTATAACAGAGGCAATACCTATGATTATACCGAGCATTGTCAAAAGAGAGCGCATTTTATTGGCCTTAAGACCGCTAAGCGCCATTAGAATATTTTCAAGCAGGAGCATTTACTTTTCCCTCCCTTTCTCCAATGAACATTCCATCTGAAAGAGTCAGTATCCTCTGACATTCCTCAGCAAGTTCCGGCGAATGAGTGATGAAAACAATAGTCTTACCCTGCTCCTCATTTAACTTATGGAATATATCCATGACCACACGACCTGTATGGCTGTCCAGCGCACCTGTCGGCTCATCACAAAGAAGGATCGCCGGATCATTAGCCATTGCCCTCGCTATGGCGACTCTCTGCTTTTGTCCGCCGGAAAGTTCATCCGGGGTGTGATGCATTCTCTCGTCCATATCCACCATTGCCATGAGCTTTTTAGCTCTTTCGATTCTCTCCTTTGACGGGACTCCATTATAAAGCATAGGAAGTTCAACATTTTTTAGTGCCGATGTCCTCGAGATCAGATTATAAGTCTGAAATACAAATCCGATCTTCTGATTTCTGATGGCTGAAAGCTCTTTATCCTTAGCTTTCATAATATCGACCCCATCCAGCATATATTCACCTTCTGTAGGCTTGTCAAGAGCGCCTATTATATTCATCAGGGTAGACTTTCCTGAACCGGAGGCACCGACTATCGCCACAAACTCCCCTTTATACACTTTAAGGCTTATCCCATGAAGGATCTCAAGTTCGTTTGGCTGCCCTATATAATATCTTTTATAGATGTTCTTTGCATCTATGATCAGTTCCTTCTCTTTGCTCATATCCGACTCTCCTTCCGGTTGCAAAGCACTCGACGGTTATCTAGGACCTCCGCCTCCGCCGCCCGGGCCTCCACCCTGACCGCCACCGCCGCCTGGGCCTCCGCCCATGCCGGGATCATCACTGCTTTCAGTACTTTCAGTATCATCACTTGACTCATCATCGATAGAAAGCACCTCATCGCCTTCGCTTATCTCATCGGAAACTATCTCTGTGTAATAATCTGTTTCGAGACCTTTTTCAACTGCAACCTTCTTGGTAGCTCTATTACCTGTTTCGTCAGCCTGACCTTCTGCAACCATTACATAGCTGTTGCCCTCTGCATCCTCTCCTACGCAGTCATAAGGAACTGCAAGTGCATCAGCTTTGGATTCCAAAAGTATAGAAGTCTCAGCAGTCATACCGATCCTGATCCTTGGATCCTTATCCTTAAGTGTTATCTCTATCTCATACTCTGTTGAAGAGCTTGATGAGCTTGATGAACTTGATGAGCTTGATGAGCTTGACGAACTGGATGAACTTGACTCCGGAACCGGTGAAACAAAAGTTACGACTCCGTCAAAGGTATCATCACCTGTAGCATCTGTCTTGATACTTGCCGTCATATTTTCTGAAATAGATGCGATATCATACTGATCGACAGTTCCTGTTACCTTATAGATCGTATCATCCTGAATCGTACATACCGTCTGTGTTGATTCACTTGTATTGTACTCATCACCTACTTCAACTTCCAGCGCTGTTATAAGACCTGAGATCGGAGCTGTTACATAGCAGTCTTCCAGCTGATCATAGTAATCATCCAATGTAGTCTGATTGTCATCATTTGTCGTGGCGTTACCAAGGTCGACAGATGTGATCGCATCCTGCTTATCTCTGATAGTACGGCTGTCTGAGGTGACCGCATCATTAGATGTATTCAAAGCCTTCTGATATGTTTCTGACGCACTTGTAAGAGAACTCTTTGCAGATTCAAGAGCGCTCTGCTTATCGATAACGGTTCTCTCATCTGTGGTCACCGTATCTTCAGCAGTATCACGGGATTTCTTATCTGTATCCTTCTGATCCTCCGCCTCTTCCATAGCTTCCTTCAAGCTATCCACATCATCATACCCTGAGCCTTTAAGTATCTCCGTACGTTTGCCCTCATCAGCAGTTTCAAAGCATTTCTTATAGATAGACTTGAGTTCATCATACTCATCCTTTGAGTCCTCGTAGTCATCTTCTGCATCCTGGTAATCTTCCTTTGCATCAGCCAGGTCCTGTGCTGCCTGCGAAAGATTTCTTTCTGCATCAGCAACATCTCTTTCCGCATCCTGATAAGCTCTTGTCGCAGCAGTGATGTCGATCTGATTCTCAGAAACATGTGTAAAGTAGTCCTCTGTAGCATCATTCAGTGCATCATCGGCAGTTTTTTCCTCCAGAGCGTCCTGCTGATCCTGAATATTCATTTTCTTTTCAAGACGATCTATCTTATCCTGAATAGTAGTAGTGTCAAAGGTACATATCGGATCACCCGCTTCGACATAATCTCCAATATCCACAGATACTGAAAGTACCTTTGTCTGAGAAACCAGGGTTGTAACAGTTCTCGAATCATTAGATTCTATAGTTCCTGTGACTGCTACGGAATTACTTAAGTTTTGTTTGCTGACTTCCTGAAAAATCTGCGTAGAAATAACAGTACCTGCTGCTTTGTTCTTTTGAACAAAATAGTAAGCACCTCCGCCAACTAAAGCCACTACCACCACTCCGGCAATAACTTTTGTCACAATTTTCTTCTTAGGTCCTTTCAATAACCCAGCCTTTTGACCCATTTAATATCCTCCTTATCATACCTTTTGATGTAAAAGCATCAAAAAACATTTAGCAAAATACTAAAACAGAGTAGTCAAAATCAATTTCAGGCCATTCTCGTCAGTCAATATTCAATTTGATTTTTAAGAGGATTCCTATCAGAAAGAACTTCTGATCTAGAAAAAGTGTCCTTGACCATTCCTCCACAAACAGCCATTTTAGACACATTATTTAGCTCCCCTTCATACTCTCCCATGCGTATAATACGCTATCCCTGTTTTCCCCAAAACAGGTTTGTACTGCTTTATATCATCTATATAGATCCAGGTCTCAGAAACCTGGATCCATATAGTGAAATACAATTACATTTTTTCCGGTGCTTCCATACCGAGTACTTCTATACAAGATTCGAGTACTCTTAATGCAAACTTGAGAAGTGTTATCCAACCACACTTTTTAGTTTCATCTTCTTCGGAAAGAATCTTAGTTTCATGATAAAACCTATTGAAACAATTTGCAAGCTCATAAATATAAGCGCAGATCCTATGAGGTGCAAGCTCCTCAAATGCGTTCTTCATAGTTGCATTGTACTCAGCAAGTCTGAGCATAAGTGCACGTTCCTCTGCATTTTCAGGCATCTGGAGAGCACCTGTATCTTCTTTTCCGCCTGCTTCCATGTATTTACGAAGGATCGACTTGATCCTTACCATTGTGTACATGATGTATGGGCCTGTATTTCCCTCGAATGATGTGAATTTATCTATATCAAATACATAGTCCTTTGAAGCCTGATTAGAAAGATCACCATACTTGATAGCAGAAAGTGCAACCATCCTTGCAGTAGCTTTAGCTTCTTCCTCTGTAAGGGCGATACTGTCATTTTCTGTCATCTTACGATACATCTCATCATTTACATCACTGATAAGACGCTCCAGACGCATAACTCCGCCTTCTCTTGTCTTGAAAGGCTTTCCGTCCTTGCCGTTCATTGTACCGAAGCCAAGGAAGCTGAGCTTAGTAGACTCAGGAACGATTCCTGTCTTCTTTGCTGCACGGAATACCTGTACAAAGTGAAGCTGCTGTCTCTTATCTACGACGTAGATGATCTGGTCCGGATCATAATCTTCAACTCGCTCAACGATAGTTGCAAGGTCTGTTGTTGTGTAAAGTGCAGCTCCGTCTGACTTAAGGATCATACATGGCGGAACTTCCTTTGCATCAGTCTCTTCATTTACGTCAACAACAAGAGCTCCCTGACTTTCGTAGGCAAAGCCGTCCTTCTTCATCTTCTCAACCATAGGTCCGATGTATGGATCTGCATCAGATTCGCCCTTCCAGAGCTCAAATGACACATTAAGGTTTTCGTAATTCTTCTTAAGATCTGCAACAGAAATTCTCATAATGTGCTTCCAGATAGCTGTATAGCCTCTGTTGCCATTCTGAAGCTTAAATGTTGCGTCCATTGCTGCTGCCTTGAAAGCCTCATCCTCCTTTGACTTTGCAGATGCTGCCGGATAGATCTCCTCAAGCTCTGAAAGTGTAAAAGGAGCCTCTTCCGGATAATCCCCGGTGTAGCTCTCATCAAAGTAAACAAGATCCGGTTTACGATTCTTAAGCTCTGTGATAATGAGACCCATCTGAAGTCCCCAGTCACCGAGGTGTACATCACCGATCATGTTATAGCCCATAAGACGGCCCATTCTCTTTACGCTCTCTCCGATGATCGCAGAACGCAGATGTCCGATATGAAGCGGCTTTGCAACATTCGGTCCGCCATAATCGACCATGATCGTCTTATTATCTGTGTTCTTCTCGATTCCAAGAACCTCTGACTCATTCATTTCCTTAAGAAAATCATTGAGAAATGCAGGGGCGATCTTCATATTGAGGAATCCCGGGCGTACAGCCTCTACTGACTCGAAACACTTAGAGTCCTGAAGCTTAGCCGCTACATTTTCAGCTATCTCAAACGGATTCTTGTGATACTTCTTGGCACCGGCCATTGCGCCATTGCACTGAAATTCACAGAGATCCGGACGGTTGGAAACACCGACACGTCCAAGCTCCGCATCAAGTCCGGCTTCTTCAAACGCCTTACTTACTTCTTCTGTTAACAGATCAATTAAATTCTTCATAAAACCTTTTTCCTAACTATTTATTGTCCTTATGCGGGTTCGTTCCTCTTGGAATAAACGCATCCGCAATAATTCTGGCGATAAAGTCCGTATTCATGGGACAGCTCAATGGATCGTTTATAACCATCCTTTTTCTTGAAATCCGACGGAAGGTGCTTAACAGAGTAAAAGCTTCCAAGCATTTCACCTATCTCATTTATCTTCTGCGAATTTTTCAACGGACTCAGTGAAAGCGTGGTCGTAAAATAATCGTACCCGTTTTCCACTGCAAATTTTGCAGCCTCTCTCATTCGAAGCTCATAGCACTTAAAGCAGCGCTCTCCGCCCTCAGGGACGTTTTCAAGCCCTCTCGCCATTTCATAAAATGGGGCCGAATCATATTTGCAGACTATCACATCCACAGGAAGTTCAGCCTCCTTCACAAATCTGCGAAGCTCAACGGCTCTCTTTACGTACTCATCTTCTGAATCCATGTTTGGATTATAGAAAAATACCGTAACGTCGAAATAAGGCACCAGCCGCTCGAGACAACCGCTCGAGCAGGGTGCGCAGCAGGCATGAAGCAAAAGCTTTGGCTTCGGTGCCGAAGGATCGAGCTTTGCCACAAGCTCATCCAATTCTTTACTAAAATTTCTCTTATTCACTAAAAAACCTCTGAATAATTAATTTTCAGGCATTTCCTCTTCTATCGACCTTAGCTATGTCGATAGGATCTATAACGTTATTCTGCATCTCATGCTCCATACTTGAAAGCAGTGCAGACGCTGTATCAAGCGCCGTGATAACATTGATGCCTGTCTCGATAGCAGTACGACGGATAAGGAATCCATCGCGGTTTCTATCAAATCCCTGGGTAGGAGTATCGATGACAAGATCGATCTTATGTCCAAGGATAAGATCCATTACTGTAGGACTTTCCTGCGAGATCTTATTTACCTTACGGGCATGAACGCCATTGTCCAGGAGAACCTTTGCTGTAGATCTTGTTGCATAGATTATATATCCAAGCTTCTCAAAGCGTCGTCCGATATCGATGATCTCGTGCTTATCAGAGTCCTTGACTGTTATGATCACCTGCTTATATTTAGGCAGACGTATACCTGCACCAATGAAAGCTTTATAGAGAGCCTCGTTGTAGTCCCTTGAAATACCAAGGCACTCACCTGTTGATTTCATCTCAGGTCCAAGACTGATCTCAGCTCCATTGATCTTCTCAAAGGAGAATACCGGCATCTTGATTGCAAAGTAATCCGCCTCTTTCTGAAGTCCGGGTTCATAACCAAGTGAACGAATCGTCTCACCCATTATAACCCTTGCAGCAAGATCTACAATAGGTATTCCTGTAACTTTACTGATATAAGGCACAGTTCTTGAAGATCTCGGGTTTACCTCGATACAGTAAACCTCTTCATTCATGGCGATGAACTGGATATTTATCATACCTACAACGTTCAGCGCCTTTGCAAGGCGTCTTGTATATTCCCCGATAGTTTCTTTTACCTTGGCAGAAAGTGTCTGCGCCGGATATACAGAGATAGAGTCGCCGGAGTGGATACCTGCCCTCTCAACGTGTTCCATTATACCGGGGATCAGTATATCCTCGCCATCACAGACCGCATCTACCTCAACTTCCTTACCCATCATGTATTTATCTACAAGAATAGGATGCTCCTGGGCAAACTGGTTGATCATATCGATGAATTCATGGATCTCATCATCGTTGAAAGCAATTCTCATACCCTGACCGCCAAGTACATATGACGGACGTACAAGAACCGGATAACCCAGCTCATGTGCGGCTTCTACCGCCTCTTCAGCAGTAAATACCGTCTTACCTGCAGGACGCTTGATACCTGTCTCTGCCAGTACTTCATCAAAGAGCTCTCTGTCTTCAGCCTTATCTACATTTTCAGCAGATGTTCCAAGGATCGGGACTCCCATGTTCATAAGAGCTTCCGTAAGCTTGATAGCTGTCTGGCCTCCGAACTGTACCACAGCTCCGTCAGGATGCTCTGTATTAACTACATTTTCAACATCTTCCTCTGTAAGAGGCTCAAAATAAAGCTTATCCGCAATATCAAAGTCAGTTGATACTGTCTCAGGGTTATTGTTTATGATAACTGTCTCATAGCCTGCCTTTGCAAATGCCCATGTAGCATGAACTGAGCAGAAGTCAAACTCGATACCCTGTCCTATACGGATAGGACCTGAACCAAGAATAAGAATCTTCTTTTTCGTCTCAACCGGCTGAAGCTCTGTACTTTCGTCCTCTCCGCCGTATACTGAGTAAAAATACGGTGTAGATGCTGCGAACTCTGCCGCACAGGTATCAACCATCTTAAATGATGCGAGAATATTATTCTGAACTCTGGCCGCTCTGACCTCATTGACCTCTTTGCCTGAATACTGCGCTATGACATTGTCAGGGAACTCGAGACGCTTTGCCTCTCTAAGCAGCTCAGGTGTGAGCTTTTCTGAGCGAAGGCGATTCTCCATCTCGGTAAGGATCTTAATCTTATCGATAAACCAGAGATCGATCTTTGTGATCTCATGGATCTGCGCCGGTTTGATGCCCTTTCTCAGTGCTTCAGCTATGACATAGATACGCTGGTCATCTACTATCTCAAGACGCTTAAGGAGCTGATTTACAGAAAGATCTGTAAAGTCATAGCTTGAAAGGCTGTCAACATGCTGCTCAAGCGAACGGATGGCTTTCATAAGCGCACCTTCAAAGCTGTTGCAGATAGACATTACTTCACCGGTAGCCTTCATCTGAGTTGAGAGAGTTCTCTGGGCTGTAGTAAATTTATCAAACGGAAGTCTCGGTATCTTTACTACACAATAATCGAGCGCAGGCTCAAAGCATGCGCATGTCTTCTTTGTAATTGCATTCTTTATCTCATCAAGAGTATAACCAAGTGCGATCTTTGCTGCAACCTTTGCAATAGGATAACCTGTTGCCTTTGATGCAAGCGCTGATGATCTTGAAACTCGTGGATTTACCTCAATTACACAATATTCAAATGAATTCGGATGAAGTGCGAACTGTACGTTACATCCGCCTGTGATCTTAAGCTCATCAATAATATTAAGTGCTGATGAACGAAGCATCTGGTATTCCTTATCTGAAAGTGTCTGGCTCGGTGCCACTACGATAGAGTCACCGGTATGAACACCTACGGGATCAAGGTTTTCCATGTTGCAGACTGTGATACGGTTACCGGCTGCATCTCGCATTACCTCATACTCGATTTCCTTCCAGCCTGAGATACAGCGCTCTACAAGAACCTCACCAACTCGTGAAAGTCTGAGTCCGTTTGCGAGGATCTCTCTGAGCTCGTGCTCATTATCAGCAATTCCGCCGCCTGAACCGCCAAGTGTATATGCAGGCCGAAGAACTACAGGATAACCGATTTTAGCTGCAAATTCAACACCTGTTTCTATATCTTTTACCACAAGTGAAGGTGCTACGGGCTCTCCGATCTTTTCCATTGTCTCTTTGAACTCAAGTCTGTCCTCAGCCTTACGGATAGTCTCGGCAGTACAGCCGATAAGCTTCACCCCATGCTCTGCAAGGAAGCCTGACTCGGCAAGCTCCATACCAAGGTTAAGTCCTGCCTGACCTCCCATGTTTGGAAGGATACTGTCAGGCTTTTCCTTGATTATTATCTCTTCGAGCATCTTTGTTGTAAGAGGCTCGATATATACCTGGTCGGCAATCTCTTTATCAGTCATGATAGTTGCCGGGTTCGAATTAACAAGACAGACTTCAATGCCCTCTTCTTTAAGCGAACGGCAGGCCTGTGTGCCGGCATAGTCAAACTCAGCTGCCTGGCCTATTACGATAGGGCCTGAACCGATAACAAGAACCTTGTGTATATCATTATTCTTTGGCATTATACTCTGTCCTTTCTCATCATCTCAATAAAACGGTCGAATAAATAAGCTGTATCGTTCGGTCCGGCACATGCCTCCGGATGGAACTGAACAGTGAAGATATTTTTGTTTACATAGCGCATTCCCTCATTAGTTCCATCATTTACGTTGATGAATGCCGGAACAGCGATCGATGCATCAAGCTTATCAGCATCAACAACATATCCATGGTTCTGTGATGAGATGTAAACTCTTCCGTCTGAAAGATCCTTGACCGGATGGTTGGCACCTCTATGTCCATATTTAAGCTTATGTGTATCGCCGCCTGCTGCAAGCGCCATGAGCTGATGGCCAAGGCAGATAGCAAAGATCGGAATCTCTGTATTATAAAGTTTTCTCACTTCATCAATAATGGCTCCGCAATCCTTAGGATCTCCAGGGCCATTCGAAATCATTATTCCATCCGGTGCAAAATCAATAATTTCCTGTGCAGAAGTTGAAGCCGGGAATACTGTAACATCACAGCCTCTTCTTGCAAGGTTCAGCGCGATATCCTTTTTCATTCCCACATCAAGTATCGCAACCTTAAGTCCTGCTCCGTTTATCTCTTTAACGATCGCAGGGACCTTTTCCGGAGTTTCAGGTTTTTCTGTGATACCTGTCTTTGCTGAGACCTTTCCGGCAGGTACACCGTTATCTTCAAGCGTAAATGAAGGTGCAACCCTGTATTTTTCCTTACATGTCACCTTCGAAACAACATCACCTGTGCGGTATTCTTTGAGCTTCGGAAGGATCTCATCAAGGCTGTATGCTGCGTTGCAGGTGATCATGCCATTCATGGTTCCCTTCTCACGAAGGATCTTTGTAAGCTGTCTTGTATCTATACCGGCGATTCCCGGAATGTCATTTTTCTTAAGGAAATCCTGAATCGACTCCTGTGAACGGAAATTGCTTTCTGTTCTTGAAAGTTCATGAACTATGAATCCGTCAGGCCATGCCTTCAGCGATTCCATATCATCCTCACATACCCCATAATTCCCTATTAAAGGGTAGGTCAGGCAAACTGCCTGACCCGCATATGAAGGATCTGTAAGAATTTCAAGATATCCAGTCATTGATGTGTTAAAAACGATCTCACTAATGACGTCCTTAACTGCCCCGATCGATGTACCCTCGAAAACAGTTCCGTCTTCCAAAATCAAAAATGCCTGCATTTAGAGCTACTCTCCTTACTTAAAGTACTTTACACCGGATTCGAATATCTTCATGTCCTGCTCTCCATAGATATTCATATTTACATATTCGCCGCGGCGCTCAGCATGAGCCATCTTACCGAATACTCTTCCGTCTTCGCTTGTGATTCCTTCGATTGAGTCAAATGAACCGTTTACATTCCATGTCTCGTCCATAGAAACCAGTCCTTCAGGATCACAATACTGTGTAGCGATCTGGCCATTATCGGCAAGCTTTTTAAGCCACTCTGTGCTGGCAACAAACCTTCCTTCACCGTGTGATGCAGGATTTACATATACTGAGCCCAAAGATGCCTCTCTGAGCCAAGGAGACTTGTTAGAAACCACCTTTGTATAGACCATCTTACTGATGTGTCTGTTGATAGTATTGAATGTAAGTGTAGGGCTGTCCTCTCTCTGTGCCTCAATGATCTCTCCATAAGGTACAAGTCCGAGCTTTACAAGAGCCTGGAAGCCGTTACAGATACCAAGTACAAGTCCGTCACGCTTATTCAAAAGATCCATGATGGCATCCTTGATCTCTGCGTTACGGAATGCAGTTGCAAAGAACTTGGCTGATCCGTCAGGCTCATCACCTGCTGAGAATCCGCCCGGGAACATAACGATCTGTGAATCGTTGATTGCCTTCTTAAAGGAATTTACTGAATCTACGATCGCATTGGCATCAAGATTTGAGAATACTCTGACGTCAACGTTTGCGCCTGCTCTCTCAAATGCCTTTGCAGAATCGTACTCGCAGTTTGTTCCAGGGAAGACCGGAATGAATACCTTAGGCTTTGCAACCTTATTCTTGCAGACATAAATATTCTTTTCGTTGTAGATCTTAAGGTCAACAACTTCATCTCTGTCTGTTGACTTTGAAGGGAATACCTTCTCAAGTGTGCTTCTGCTTGCTTTAAGAAGCTCATCTACAGAAATTCTTGTGTTTTCGTGTGTTATATATGCGTCAGCTGTTACCTGACCCACGAGCTCATAAGGAATGCCGATCTTATTGAGTTCTTCAATATCTTCAACTTCAGCAATGATGTTGCCTGTTTCTGAAAGGAACATCTGCTCACTTGTATATGCATCTGAAAGCTCAGCACCAAGTCTGTTTCCGAAGGCCATCTTTGCAATAGCCGGAGCCATACCCTTTTCATCGAGCGCATAAGCACTTACGATAGCCTGGCTTCTGATAGCCTTGTGAATACCGTGGTAGAGCTCTATTACCTTGTCATATACAGGAAGGTCATACTCATCTACCGGGATAGTAAACTTAACGATAACATCTCCATCCTTCTTAAACTCAGGAGTTATCACATTCTTTGCAGAAGCAACATCTACCGCAAATGATACAAGTGTAGGAGGAACATTTATCTTCTCAAAGGTTCCGGACATTGAATCCTTACCACCGATAGAAGCAAGACCATACTTCATCTGCGCATCAAAGGCACCGAGCAGTGCTGAAAGCGGAACGCCCCAGCCCTTCTTATCGGCTGTCATTCTCTGGAAGTACTCCTGGAATGTGAAGTGGATCTTATCCATATTTCCGCCTGCTGCAACGATCTTTGCGATCGATTCTGTTACAGCATAAACCGCTCCATGGAACGGACTCCATGAAGAAACATACGGATCAAAGCCATAACTCATCATTGTGACGCTGTCTGTCTTGCCCTTAAGCAGCGGAAGCTTTGCTATCATTGTCTGGATCGGTGTCTCCTGATAACGTCCGCCGTAAGGCATAACAACAGTGCCTGCACCGATAGATGAATCAAACATCTCAACAAGGCCCTTCTGTGAGCACTCATTGAGGTCGCTGATCGTATCGATCCATGCCTTCTTCTCATCCTTTATCTCAACCTTCTGTCCAAAGTATGAATTCTTGTCAGAAGGTACCTTTACCTCTACATCTGTCTCCTGGTGTGCTCCGTTTGTGTTAAGGAATTCACGGCTGATATCTACAACAGCTCTTCCTCTCCACTTAAGAACAAGTCTTGGCTCCTCTGTTACAACTGCAACCTCTGTTGCTTCAAGATTCTCTTCTGCAGCATATTTAAGGAATTTCTTCGCATCCTTCTTTGCAACTACTACAGCCATTCTTTCCTGTGACTCAGAGATGGCGAGTTCTGTTCCGTCAAGACCTGCGTATTTCTTCGGAACCTTGTCAAGATTGACCTCAAGACCGTCTGCAAGCTCACCGATAGCTACTGAAACTCCGCCTGCACCAAAGTCATTGCAGACCTTTACAAGAAGGCTTACTTCAGGACGTCTGAAAAGTCTCTGAAGCTTACGCTCTGTAGGAGCATTACCCTTCTGAACCTCTGCGCCGCATTTTTCAATAGATGCTGTTGTATGAACCTTTGATGAGCCTGTAGCTCCACCGATACCATCGCGTCCTGTACGTCCTCCGAGAAGAATGATGATATCTCCCGGATCTGCTGTCTTTCTGACTACCTGATCCTGCGGAACTGCCGCCATAACAGCACCGATTTCCATCCTCTTTGCAACATAGTCAGGATGATAGATCTCGTGTACATATCCTGTGGCAAGGCCGATCTGATTACCGTATGATGAATATCCGTGTGCAGCTTCGCGAACGAGCTTCTTCTGAGGAAGCTTACCCTCGATAGTCTCTGAAACAGGGACTGTAGGATCAGCCGCACCTGTGATTCTCATTGCCTGATATACATAGGCACGTCCTGAAAGCGGATCACGGATAGCACCGCCAAGGCAGGTTGCTGCGCCTCCGAAAGGCTCGATCTCTGTCGGATGATTGTGTGTCTCGTTCTTAAACATAACGAGCCAGTTTTCCTTCTTTTTCTTTCCCTTTTCATCGACAACATCGATAGGTACTACAATTGAGCAGGCATTGATCTCATCAGATTTCTCAAGATCATTGAGCTTGCCTTCCTTCTTAAGTGCCTTCATTCCAAGAAGAGCCACATCCATAAGGCTTACGAACTTGTCTCCACCCTTTTCTGAAACTCTGTCTCCATAAACCGAATCTCTCTTTTCAAGATATTCTTTCCATGCTGATTCGATAGGCTTCTTGTAATATCCGTTAGAGAACTTAACATCCTTAAGCTCTGTCAGGAAAGTTGTGTGTCTGCAGTGATCTGACCAGTAAGTATCGAGAACACGTATCTCGGTAACAAATGGATCACGCTTTTCATCATTTTTGAAATAATTCTGGATATGTTTGAAATCCTTAAAGGTCATAGCCAGACCCAGCGATGTATAAAGCTTTTTGAGCATTGTGTCACTCAAATTAATGAAGCCATCAAATGTTTTAATGTCTTCAGGTTCTTCATACTCTGTAACCAATGTGTTTGGCTTTTCAAGGCCGATAAGACGTGAATCGACCGGATTTACTACATAGGACTTGATTGCATTGATCTCGTCTTCAGTAAGTTTTCCTGTTATACAGTATACTTCTGCAGTTTTAATAACAGGATTCTCGCTTTCATTCAGGAAATTGATACACTGAACTGCGGAATCTGCTCTCTGATCAAACTGTCCGGGAAGGAATTCAACTGAGAAAACGATGTCATCACTGTTTCGCTTGAAATCTTCCTCATAAAGGATGTCAACAGGGGGCTCGGAAAAGACACTTCTTTCCGCTTTTTTAAAAATATCATCACTGATATTCTCAACATCATAGCGGATCAGGTGCCTGACACTGATTTCGCCCTTAACCCCTATGTAATTCTTGATCTCTTCTGCAAGCTCATGAGCCTTTGTTGCATAGGGTGCCTTTTTCTCAACATAGATACGTCTGACCATTTCGCAAATTCTCCTCTTTGAAGATAAATAAGTTAGTACTGTTGAAGATAAAAAATATTTAATTAACTAGCTGTAAAAATCCACAAGCTCTTTAAGTTTCTCGAGAATCTCAAGATAGATCCTTTCTTCCGCTCCTTCCGACCACCGGCTTGCGATCCGGTTTCCTTCAAGGATATAACGGCTGAAGATTCCTTTGAGCTTCCCGATATCACGAATTGTAGCGAAGGCAATTACCTTTCTCTCATCATCGTGAGTATGGATATTATTTCTGGAATAGATATACGGATAATTCCTATCCATCAATTTTGTTTTCTGTGCCTTTTTTACAAAACCAAGAAGTGTACTGTCAAAAACAGGAAAATTAAGGGATGACTGCCCGTATTCTCCGTCATAGGCCTTCGCCACATCTTTAGCTCCCTTCGATGTGAAATATGGAATATACACTGAAAGAGCCAGTATATCGTCTTTATATTCTCTAAGAAATGCTTCTGCAACGGTATTTTCAGTCTCAGCTGCCATGTGTGAAGGTACCTCCTGTCTAATGTATTTATCGGCGTACAGTTTACAGCCGCAAACTAGTATATCATACTTTGCGGCTGTTAGGAATTTTATTTTTATTTGTTTTTTATCTTTCTTAAAGCTGCAGATAATCTTTCTGCTTAAGTATCTCCTCCGGAATATCCTCCGTCATGCCTTCGACCTTATGAATGATAAGAGCCAGTGAATGAAGCTCCTGCTTATTCTTTATCTCATATCTCTCTATAAAGCTCTGGTATTGCGGATTCTGTGCCATTGAAGATCTGATATCTTTTCCAAAGGTACAGTATTTAAAGAGCATCTCACGTGCCACTTTATTTAATTTCGACTGACCCTTTGACTCATTTCTGATATATGAAAGATAATCCTGTACAAATACTCCTCGCGAATTATTCCTTGCCTTCTGGAGCTGATTTTTGATCTTCTCTCTTGTATCAGGCGAAATATCATGATTTTTCTTATAAAACTGAAGGTAATCACTGTACTCAGCTGTAAGTGAAGGATCTGTTACATCATTCCAGTGAACACCCTGAATGGTCTTGCACATTTCCCATCTGAACTGCCCGCAAAGCTCTATCATTGCAGTTTCGATATCGTCCATATAGTACAGCGACATGACCATCCTTCCTCTGGTAGTCCTCTTACGACCTTCAATCTCCTGCCACATCTGAACTCTGCTTCCGCAATTTGGCATGAGTATCAGATATGGAAGCACTTCTGTGCTGTATCTGAACTGATTCATCTTAAGCTCAGGGTAGCTCGTAACAGTTTCACGATAAAAACAGCCAAAGTCTATATTTGTAACCGCAGCCATCTGCTCTTTTGCCTTTTTCGGTGTAACGATCGTGGCATCAAGCGGGCGAATGACCTCACCTGCATGGAAAACAGGTACAAAAGTCGTTATCGTACCGGAAGTCATCCTGTTGGCCGACTGGATCATATTGTTGAGCTCAAAAGCTGCTCTGGCCTTCGGATCATCAAGCATACTGTTGACATCACTGTCAGAAAGGTTCCCGCTTCGTTTTTCTTCTCTGAGATAAGCCGGCCAGTCATTGTCAAATTCATTCTTTGACGGAGCATCCTCAAGTTTATAGATACGCTGCAGCCATTCATAGGCTGTCAATATCCTGCCTTCAGGATCGCTCTTCCATCTGATAGCAAGCCGCTTAAGCTCTTCGGCATTTTCTTTCCCTGCAAGCTCTGTGTCTACGAAGCCATACATAAAGAACATCTTCATAACAAGCGGAAGCTTTGAATCTTCCTGAGCCTTGAAAAATGCACTCTCATAAATCGTATAGAAGTCCTTCGTAATAGTCCTTCTGAGCTTTCTCATATCATCCGAGGTATCATTTTTGTCAGTGATCGATCGAAATTCAAGCACTGAATCTCTGAAGCGGTCAGCAACCTCTCCTTCAACTCCTGAATAACTTATGATATCTTCAAGTGCATCTGAGATATCCTCATCTACAACATCAGCCTCTCCGTTTTCTCTGGCCTCTGTCCTCTTCTTGACCCTATTATATGCCTTCATAAAATCAGCTGTAGATTCATTTGCAAGCTCAATATACATGTCAGCTTTTTCAAGTTCTTTACGCGTCTTTCTGACCACATTTCCACATGTCATTATAGCCGCTACGCAAAAGCTTACATCTAATCCGTAAAAGCTTTTTCTAAGGACTGCATCCTTTGCCGCGCAGGCATCAAGAATTTCTTTTATCCACTCAGAATCATTTTCCGGAGGCTCAGGAAGTCTGTCCACCGATTCAAACTGATCCGGTTCCTCTCCCAATGAATCACAGAGATCTTCATACTCTTTATAAAGTTTTTTAATATTCTGATAAACTTCGAATCCCTTTTTATGGGTTAATGCAAGATTGTCCAGGACCTGCTTCGCAAATCTGATATTTGCCGATGCAAGCACAGGCGCCATTGAAGCATTGATTTTAATGATCTTGATTATATCGCTTTCATTTCTGAAGTCATACGAATAGATCGTGCAGTCATCATATGCCACATATGGATAATCATAAGTCTCACCCGGACTCATGAATACATCCAGAATAGTTCCGTTACCCGCAGATATCGTGATATTGTCTCCAATACCTATGCCGACCTTGCCCTTGAGCAGGATATCGACAGTATCTGCCGTGTCGCCAACAACATGAATAATACTCCCCTTTTGGAATTCCTGTTTTGCCATAGTGACCCCCCAATATGCTGTTAATAACTCTTCCCCTTATCCGTATCAAGACTTATTTATCACAGTAAGCCTTGCAAGTTTCCTTACTTTACATCATAGCTTTTATTTCTGGTTGATGCAATATAAATTCATTCTTCCGCATTTCCCCTCAATCCTTGTAATTTCAAGGGTTGTAAGCAAATTTAGGGTGCTTTGTGCTGTTTTTAATGCAATGCCTGCGCACTTTTTGAAATCTTTACTGGTAAACGTTTCTCCAAGTCCATCCGGCAGAAAAGCTCTATAGTCCTCTGATTTTTCAAGTCTTACCTCTTTTAGAAAACTTCTCGCCGTTCTGTCGTATTTTGTCGCATGGAGCTTCTGCTTTTCTCCATAGCCATCCAACAGCTTATACTCATCAACTTCAAAGAAAAGGAGCCTGAAACTCAGTCCAGGCTCCTTTAAGTATGATTTTATCCGAATGATCTCAACTGCAGCATCCTGAATTTTACCATGCTTTGATGAAACTCTGGTCTCTTTGATCTCCCCGGTCAGCGGATCGATCCAGTTAAGGTATTTCTTCACCGGTATGGGATATACTATAGTGACCGGTGCTATCTTAAGAAAAGTATCAAGTTTTCTTTTAAGCACATGAAATGACTTGGATTGTATCTCTACGATCTTCTTCCCATCATATATATCAGCTACAAATTTACCTATAGGGACCTCCTGAAAAGTCTCATCCGGCATCAAAACATTTTTTATCATATGATGCAGTGATTTTTCCCCAAGAGTCCCGATTCCACCTGCGCCATCTCCGGAATGCTGTATTCTGCACTTTTCTTTTTCAAAAAGTCTTTTTAAATCGTTTTTCATTTTGATCTTATTTTAAGTATCTGAAGCTCAACAATGAGCACCACAAATCCAACGATCAATGTAATAGCAACATTCTGTGTGAAACCAGCCACTATAAATCCTATCACGCTCGCGATCATAGGCGGCAGTGCATACTGAAGCTGTGTTGACACGTGATTCATGTGATAGCACTGTGCACCCGCCGAAGACATGATAGTCGTATCTGATATAGGAGAAATATGGTCTCCTGCAACAGCACCTGCAAGTACTGCAGATACAGAAATGATCATCATTTCAAGCTGACCGCTGAATACTGAGACAACGATCGGTACAAGGATCGCAAATGTTCCCCATGATGTACCTGTTGAGAACGAAATAAATACTGCGATCACAAACATGATAGCCGGAATAAGTATTTCGATAAATGAGCCACTGCTCACCCATGTTGTAACGTAATCAGTAATTCCAAGTGCAGAAGTCATACCCTTTAGTGTCCATGCGAAAGTAAGTATCGAAATTGCAGGGATCATAAGCTTAAAACCTTCTACAAAACTTTCTGTATATTCCTTAAAAGAAACGACCTTCCTTGGAACATAGAGGATCAGCATAAAAATAAGCGTTACAAATGTAGAGAATATAAGGCTTTCTGAAGAACTACAATTTGCAAAAGCATCCTGAATATTTACTCCGCCGTTTAAGAAACCTGTATAGATCATTGCTCCAACTGCTGCACCAATAAGTACCAGCGTCGGTGCGATAAGATCTGCCACTGTTCCGTGCTCGTTAACGGTCACTTTCTCTGATTCATCAAAATCACCCTCATGATCTGTAAAAAGATCTCCCTTTGCCGCATTCATCTCATGAGTTTTCATTGTTCCATAATCGAGTCCTGTAAAGCTCGTATAAAATACCATGAACAAAGTAAATAATGCATATAAATTAAACGGGATAGTGCTTAAGAAAAGCTGAAATCCGGTAATACCGGCGCCTTCCGGCACATATGAATTAACAGCAGCTGCCCAGCTTGAAATAGGAGCTATGATACATACCGGTGCAGCAGTCGCATCTATGATATATGCGAGCTTTGCCCTTGAAACCTTATGTCTGTCAGTGATCGGTCTCATTACAGAACCAACTGTAAGACAGTTAAAATAATCATCAACGAAAATAAGTATTCCAAGAAATGTTGTTGAAAGCATAGCAAGCCTTTTAGACTTGATCTTTTTGCCTGCCCAGCGTCCGTATGCAGCCGAACCTCCTGATTTTTCCATAAGGATAACGATCATTCCAAGCATGACAAGGAATATTAAGATCTGCATATCCAGATTTTCCTGCATAACTGTGAATATTGCCTTAAAAGTCATCCATGGATTGAATTGTGCATAAAGAAGCGCACCTGCAAGTATTCCTACGAACAAAGAACTGTATACTTCCTTTGTAATAAAAGCCAGTACTATAGCAATTACAGGCGGCAGTAAGGCAGCCCATGTACCGATAAAAATAGATGTTTCCATTACGTTCCTCCGAAACTCTCATTCTTACAAAGCCCTATAGTTAAACTATCTTACTTTGATTTTTTAACATTATACCGCATAATGTATAATTATACCAAATTGTTTTTATCTTCTCTCATTTACGGCTAAAACCAATAAGTTGAAAATAATCGTTGACATCATACCTCTTACTGTGGTATAAATAAATAGTCGCTTACAGCGATTGAACTAAAATTAATACAATCCGTAGGGGAATCATACAATGGCAGTATGCCGGTCTCCAAAACCGCTCATGGGGGTTCGAATCCCTCTTCCCCTGCTATTTATTTAATTATAGATCATCTAATTTCATAGGGGAATCATACAATGGCAGTATGCCGGTCTCCAAAACCGCTCATGGGGGTTCGAATCCCTCTTCCCCTGCTATTTAACCTCGTAGGTATAACCTGCGAGGTTTTTTATTGTATTCTTTTTTGTTATCTTCTTTTGTGTGCGTAGGCATATATAAAAAAATCAGCAAAAATATTCTAAAAACTTGCCCTTTTCAATGTATTTTTCATCCTTTTGGGCATATAGTAAATTTTCACTTTATTACAAACCCACTTTTTACATTTTTGCAGCCTACAATTCTTATTTTTCATGTATATGCCTAATCCAACTTTTTTATACATTATCCTTAGGCAAAATTATTTTAATTTCTATTCTATGCCGAAATTATTCAATTTAATATCATGTTCCATTTTATCGTATTAAAAAGCCCTGCCACACTTCACGTATGGCAGGGCTAACCTTGCATATCATATCAGTTCCATAGCATCTGCCACAGACTTCACTCCTATTAATTTAACTCCTTTAACATCTCTCACCTGAGATATCGAGGACTCCGGCATAACAACCGTAGTAAATCCAAGTCTCTTGGCCTCACTCACCCTGTTATTTGCCTGACTCACTGCACGTACTTCACCGGAAAGGCCTACCTCTCCAAAGCATACCAGCTTCGGATCGATCGCTCTATTCTTAAATGAGGACGCAACAGCCATGACTATCCCAAGATCCACTGCCGGTTCTCCGACCTTCATTCCACCGGCGATATTTACATAGGCGTCCGAATTTGAAAGTCTCATTCCAACTCTCTTTTCGAGAACTGCCATGAGTAGATTTACTCTATTGTAATCTGTACCGGTGGCCTGTCGCCTCGGAAATCCAAAATTAGTATCACAGACAAGTGCCTGTATCTCCACAAGAAGCGGTCTGGTTCCCTCCATGCAGCATGTAACGACACTGCCGGACGCATTTTCCGGGCGTCCGCTTAGCATAAACTCCGAAGGATTTTTTACTTCTCGCAATCCATCTTCATTCATCTCGAAAACACCGATCTCATCAGTCGAGCCGAATCGGTTTTTTACACCGCGAAGGATCCTGTAATTTGCTTTTGTATCTCCTTCAAAGTAAAGCACAGTATCAACCATATGCTCAAGGACTCTGGGGCCTGCCACCGCACCCTCTTTTGTCACATGACCTATGATAAATACGCTTATGCCTAAAGTCTTTGCGACCTTGAGCAATACTCCTGTAGTCTCTCTTACCTGTGATACCGATCCCGGAGCTGCCTGCACGTTTTCATTGAACATCGTCTGTATAGAGTCTATGACCACCATTTCAGGTTTAGTCTCTGTAATGATATCCGCTATAGTATCAAGATTTGTCTCGGACAATAATTTAAGATGCTCTGTAAATTCCCCAAGCCTGGCCGCTCTGAGCTTTATCTGCTTAAGTGATTCCTCTCCGGAGACATATAAAAGCTCATGTCCTGCTTCACTGACATTCCTGCAAACCTGAAGCAGCAGGGTCGACTTACCGATTCCCGGATCACCGCCTACAAGCAGCATCGAACCCTTAACTATGCCGCCGCCAAGCACTCTGTCCAGCTCATCTATTCCGCTTGAGACCTTATCCTCTGCATACATCTCTATAGATGCAAGAGTCGCCGGGCGGACTCTCGCTGCACCACCTGCTGCGGCGATGCGGTCTTTAGTACTTCCCGACGACTTCTGTACGGTTTCTTCAACCATTGTATTCCATTCATGACAGACCGGACACTGTCCCATCCATTTGGATGCTTCATATCCGCAATTCTGACAGAAGAATGCTGTTTTCTTTTTCATGCTTTTTTAACTTCTACTTCAACCTGTCCGGCTCCTGCAAGTTCAACACTTACTGAAAGCTTACCGCCAAGGTTGGTCTTCATCTTTCCTGCACTTTCACCAGCTACAAAAACCTCATACTCAGTTTCATCTGCAAGACCAAGTGTGATCTGTGCATCCTCTGCGCCTTCTGCCTTGAAAGAGACTCCTGTCTCTGTCTCTTTGAAATTGTTAACGCTTGTTCCCGGCACTGACTCATAGACAAACATACCGTTTTTCTCAAGCTTTGTCATCTCACCAAAGGTCTTGACCTTATAAAGGTCTCCATCATGCTTGAAGTCTTCAAGCTTCTCCTTTGCTGCCAGTGTGTGATTTCCGAAGCTGATGCTTCCGTCTGCCTCATTGCGCAACAATTCCTTAACTGCTGACATTTCATTTCCTCCTGTTTCTTAGATGCTTAAAGCATATATATGGTCAAAGCTCCTCAAGTAATACACTATTAGTTCAGCACTGTTAAGCATACCGTATAATAGATCCGGTCAAATTCGTGTCTATACTTCGGAGCATCTAACAACCGTTATAATAAACCAAACTTGTTAAATTCAAGATGTCTTAAAGACTATCTTTCCATTCGAAATATTTACATGAACCTGATCTCCGGCTTTACAGTGACCGCTGAGAAGCTCCTCGGCAAGAGGATCTTCAATCATATTCTGAATTGCACGGCGCAGTGGTCTTGCACCATATTTCTGATCAGAACCTTTTTCAATTATGTGTTCCTTAACCTTACCGGAAATTCTAAGGTTTATATTCATCTGATCAAGAGCACGTTTCTGAAGTCCCTTAGCCAGAAGTGTAACAATATCCTTCATGTTATCCTTCGTTAACTGATGGAATACGATGATATCATCAATTCTGTTTATAAACTCAGGCTTGAAAAGGCGTTTGACCTCCGCCATTACATTGCCCTTCATGTTTTTATACTCAGCTTCTGCATTAGAACCTGCACCGAAACCTAAATGCTTTGGCTCAACTATCGCCTGGGCACCGGCATTACTTGTCATGATTATGATCGCATTTTTAAAGCTTACCTTACGTCCCTTTGAATCTGTAATATGACCATCATCAAGGACCTGCAGCAATACATTAAATACATCCGGATGAGCTTTCTCGATCTCATCAAAAAGTATTACCGAATAAGGATTTCTCCTGATCTTTTCTGCAAGCTGTCCGCCCTCATCATGTCCTACATATCCAGGAGGCGCTCCGATCATCTTTGCTACGGAATGAGGTTCCATATACTCAGACATATCTACACGTATAAGCGAATTTTCTGAACCGAACATTGCTTCAGCAAGTGCTTTTGAAAGCTCTGTTTTACCGACACCGGTAGGTCCAAGGAAAAGGAACGAGCCAACAGGTCTCTTTGGATCTTTAAGTCCGACTCTTCCTCTTCTGATAGCTTTAGAGATCGTTGTAACAGCTTCTTCCTGACCGATGACTCTCTTATGAAGTATCTTTTCGAGATTCATAAGACGGTCATTTTCCTTCTCTGTGAGCTTACCAACAGGGATCTTTGTCCATCTGGCAACCACATCAGCTATTGCATTGGCATCAAGAACAAGCTTGTTTTCCTCGTCCTTTTTCTTTTTCCTTGACTCGGCACGTTCAAGCTTCTTCTTGAGTTTCTGCTGTTCCTCTCGTACACGCTTCGCCTCTTCGATGTCACCGTCAACAATAGCTTTCTCTTTATCATTTTCAAGTTCATCGATCTCAGCTTTCATTTCTGCAAGCTTAGGATCAACATTCATATTCGTGATACGGAGATGGCTGGATGCTTCATCCATGACGTCTATAGCCTTGTCCGGAAGGAATCTGTCATTGATATAACGTGCAGAAAGCTTAACTGCTGCCTCTACAGCTTCATCAGAAATAATTATTCCATGATGTTCTTCATATTTATCTTTTATTCCAAGAAGGATCCTTATTGCTTCTTCCTCATCCGGCTCCTCTACTGTTACTGGCTGGAATCTTCTTTCAAGAGCTGCATCTTTTTCGATGTATTTACGATACTCTTCAAGAGTAGTGGCACCGATAAGCTGAAGCTCACCACGGGCAAGCGATGGCTTCAGAATATTTGAAGCATCGATCGCACCCTCTGCTCCACCTGCACCGATAAGTGTATGGATCTCATCCATAAAAAGAAGGATATTTCCATCGCTCTCGACCTCAGCTATTGTTCTCTTGATTCTTTCTTCAAATTCACCACGATATTTACTTCCTGCGACCATTCCGGAAATATCAAGTGAAACAACTCTCTTTCCAATTATTGTCGGAGGAACATTTCCTTCAACGATCTTAACAGCAAGACCTTCAGCAATCGCAGTCTTACCGACGCCGGGTTCACCTACAAGACATGGATTGTTCTTCGTTCTTCTGGAAAGAATCTGAACAACTCTCATGATCTCTTCCTCACGTCCTATAACAGGATCGAGTCTTCCTTCACGAGCCATTTCTGTAAGATCACGACTATACTTATCAAGCATAGGTGTGCTGCTGTTTCCGGCGCCTTCTTCTCTGCTGCTGGTCTGCCTTGAAACCTTCAGGTCCTCTCTTGCAAGATTTGGATCTTCTCCGATTGCCTGAAGTGTATCGGAATAAACCTTCATAAGATTTATTCCGAGTGTATTCATAAGTCGGATACCCGCACTGTCTCCTTCTCTGATAAGAGAAAGAAGAATATGCTCAGTTCCGATCTTATCACATTCAAAACGTTCTGCGGTCTCCTCTGCAAGCTCAAGTATCTTCTGAGCTCTTGGTGTGAGACCGTCATGCTCCTTGAGCACCACATCTGTTCCCGGAGCGATAAGCTGATCGATAAGTTCAAGAATCTGAGATTCCTGAACATTATTCTCTCTGAGAACAAGAGCTGCAACTCCCGTTCCCTCTCTCAGAAGTCCGATCAAAATATGCTCGGTTCCGAGATAATTCTGTTTCATCTCTTTGGCTGCTTCTTTTGCAAGTCGCATTACTTCCAAAGCTTTTGTCGTATATTCCATATACAGTTATTCCCCCAGTTGAGATTATTTCTTAATATCGAGGAACTCGAAATCAAAATCCTCATCAAAATCATAATCCTGGCGTTTTCTTGTCTTACGTCTTACCGGACGCTCATCCTCGTCCATATCAACGTTTCTTGCCTTTGATTTCTTAGCTGCTGCAGCTGCTTTATTTACCTTCTTTACAGGTATACCAGCTGTAATTTCCATATTTTCCCAGTCAACTTCGGATTCTGCACGGTTTCTCTCCATCGGAACATCATCTTCAGTTCTTCTGACAGTCTTTTTCTTTCTAGGTTTTACAGGTTCTTCATCATCCTCTGCAACTCTCTTTTTCGGAGCTGCTTTCTTTCTGCGGATCGGACGTTCTTCCTCTTCATCCTCTTCATAATCTCTTACCCTCTTTGCAGGACGTTTCCTCTTCTTAGGAAGTTCTTCCTCTTCCTCATATCCGTCATCGCCTCTGCGTCCAACGAGCATATTGATGAGTACAAAGAGCATGATAACGATGATAGCCACAAGAACTATGATAATGAAAAGTCTTGTTCTTGAAAGCTTACGATACTTTTTAGTAGTATCTGTCTCACCATGATTGATGTCAATATATCTCTGATATGTTTCATTCTTTATATCGTAAAGATAGAATCCAAGATTAGTCTGATCATCAATTGCATAGAGCAGGCAGAACTCATCCGGCTGAGCTTCGATAAATCCTGAAGCATTTGTGTGCGAAAGCTCATCAAGTGCGAGCATAGCTGCTTCCTGTGCTGATTCATCTAACTCTGTTGAGCCTGCTGCTGTTGTAGCTGCTGTTGCTGCTTCTCCCTCGGTTTCTGTCGCTGCTGTAGATGAAGTATCGCTATTTTCTACACCGGCGCTGAGAATATCATCTGCAGCATATACTGTTTCTGTAAGCTTGAAAGCTGATGCTGTTTCAGAACCTTCGCTTGATTCTTCCGAAGAATCATCATCTGTACTTACTTCTGGCGGAAGTGACCATGCTGTCGCACTCTTACTTCCCCATTTAAGATCTTTTTTTGTAAATCCGTCAGGTCCTACAACATTATCTCCAGGGCTTAAAACAATGATGTAATGGCCATTGATGCCGTTGATCTTGATCATATCGGACATCTTTGCGTTATTGGCTGTATCACAGACATAAAACTCTCCATTGGAACCATCTGCATCTGTAAGATATGCCAGTGTGACTGTCAGACCTTCTGCTCCAAGTGTTGAGCTCTTCGCTGTCATCTGTGCAAGCTCTACCTGTGATCCATTGTAATCTACAGTTGTCGTTGTGAATCCGGAAGGTACTTCACTATCCGGAAATGTAAGTGCTATGTACTTGCCATCGATATTAGTTGCTATGTTACTCGGTGTAACTGTACCTGAGGATGCACCCTCTTCTGATGTCTCTTCACCCTCTGCGGCTGTAGCAGCTTCAGTGGACTCAGTCTCTGTTTCCTCTGCAGCAAATGATGCTGTAGGTACTGATCCTATAAGTACTGCTGCTGTAAGCAGCCCGATTGATACTCTCTTCAATGCTGTTAAAAGTTTCATAATGTCCTCACATGTTATCTTATTTTTTTGCAGAACTTTCTGGACTATCATCAAAACCAGAACAGAAAATTATAATAGTTTATTATAATCCTTTTTTTCTTAATTCTGCATAAAATATCTTCCCTCCAGATAATTATACCTGAATTTTATCATACGCTGATGGCTTATTGGCACATAACGATAAATAAACAGCGATTATCTTATGTGTCACGCGCATAACAAATGCATTGTATAAAATTTCAGAAAGATAAATACCACCTTTTATAATTCGCGTGGTTTTGCCCTGTTTTCAGTGCTCACGGCTATGTCTTTTAACTATCAGCCCTTGTTAAAATTCTTATAATTTTAAAACTGAGACACCGAAATATTTTATGATCGTATGATTCCGGGATCTGATCATAAGATTATCCGCTTGACGGGTCTTGCCCCCCCAGTTCGGATAATCTGATCGATCCTTTATTAGTACCTGATAAATTCAATATAGACCGGCATGTCCATAAAGTCCGCATTTACATATCTTTATATCAATGCTTCTTATGTTTTCAATACCAGCCTGTGCCATCATTTCTGGTAAATCTGCTCTATCCTCCACTGCAGTAAAAACAACATATCCTGAATCAACGCCTCTCGAATCTCTTTTTTCCATCGTCTTCATTCATAGCCTTACCAAGGCCACGAATAAGATCCTTTCTGTCGAGGATTTCATTCTCCTTATCCCGTTTTTTCTTTGCTGCAGCCGCTATCTGTGCACATTCATCACAGTAATAGCCGCTTCGGATAGGCTTTCCACATGCTTCGCATGCAAGAAATGTCTTTGATCCCTCCGCAACCTCCAGACGCTCATCCCTAAGCATCCTGGTTATCAGGGTTTCCTGTACTCCCGTCACTGAAGCGATCTCTGTTACGGTAGCTCCTCTGTGCTCATCCAGATATTCCCGGACACGTCCAAAGTCGTCCTTGTATATCTTACCGCATTTAGGACACTTATATTCACCCAGTCCATTATATTCGAGCATTACCTCACAGTCCGGACATCGATCCGGAGCATGGTAGATGTTCTCGAACTTATTTTTCAGATACATTTGAGCATTTTTTGATGATCTCATACTTTGTACCCCCTCAAAAGTACTTTATCTCAAATCCGGTGCTAACGCATCAGATCACGCTTCATCAATTGCTTTACCAATATCTTTTCTGTAGTATTTGTTTTCAAACTTCACCCACTGAACAGCCTCATAAGCATTGGCTCTTGCCTGTCTCAAGTTTTCACCGACAGCTGTTACACCTAATACTCTTCCTCCGTTTGTAACTACGCCACGGGTACTGCTCTTTCTGGTTCCGGCATGGAAACAATAATATCCGGGATGCTTGTCAAACTCTTCAAGTCCTGTGACAACATGTCCCTTGGTATAAGAAACCGGATATCCATCTGATGCAAGGATCACGCATACGGCTGCATTATCCTCGAACTCAAGCTTGATCTTTCCGAGCTTTCCATCTACGCAGGCTTCCATAACATCAATTATGTCATTCTTCATACGAGGAAGTACTACCTGTGCTTCCGGATCACCAAATCTCGCATTATACTCAAGCACCTTAGGACCTTCTTCTGTAAGCATAAGTCCAAAGAAGATAACTCCCTTAAACTCTCTGCCTTCAGCCTTCATTGCATCAACTGTAGGCTGGAAGATCTCCTTCTTGCAGTAATCCTCAATTTTCTTTGTAAAGAAAGGAGAAGGTGAAAATGTTCCCATTCCTCCTGTATTAAGTCCTGTATCACCGTCACCTGCACGCTTGTGATCCTGCGCACTTGACATGATCTTGACAGTTTTTCCATCACAGAATGTAAGAACTGAAACCTCACGTCCTGTCATGAATTCCTCGATGACCATCTTATTTCCGGCTGTACCAAACTTCTTGTCAAGCATGATCTCCTTGACACCGTTTCTTGCCTCATCAAGAGTATTACAGATAAGCACACCCTTTCCAAGTGCAAGTCCGTCAGCCTTGAGCACTATCGGTAATTTTGCATTATCCAGATAAGCCAGTGCTGAAGCAGCATCAGTGAATACTTCATACTGTGCTGTAGGTATATTATACTTCTTCATGAGATCTTTTGAAAATGCTTTTGAACCCTCAAGGATAGCTGCATTTTTTCTCGGACCGAAAGCTCTGATTCCGGCTTCCTCAAGTACATCCACAAGACCTCCGACGAGCGGATCATCAGGTCCGACGATCGTAAGACCTATATCATGATTTTTCGCAAATTTTGCGATACGGTCAAACTCCATTACCTTTATATCGACACATTCTGCAATTTCAGCAATACCCGCATTACCCGGTGCACAATATATTTTATCTACTCTGCTCGATCTTGAAACAGCCTCTGCGATAGCATGTTCTCTTCCGCCGCTTCCAACAATAAGTACATTCATTTCAGATCCACCTTCACCTTTCTGTCAACTACAGTAACTTTTCCGTTTGCTATCAGATCGATCGCCTGCGGCATGATCTTCCATTCTGCCTGCTCCATGACACGCCTCTGAAGCACCTCCGGCGTATCATCCTGCTGTACCTCGACAGCCTTCTGTAAAATGATAGGGCCTGAGTCACAGCCTTCATCGACAAAATGAACCGTCGCGCCTGTTACCTTAACACCGCGCTTTATCACTTCTTCATGAACCTTAAGTCCATAGTATCCCACTCCGCAAAATGACGGGATCAACGACGGATGAATGTTTATGATCTTATTTGAATATTTCTTAACGAGCTTTTCAGGCAGAACCACAAGAAATCCCGCAAGTACTATAAGATCAGGCTCAGCCTCATCTATAGCAGAAAGGAGTGCGTCGTTGAACTCCTCAAGCGACGCAAAATCCTTTTTAGAAACAACTGCTGTGGCAATACCGGCCTTCTCAGCTCTTTCAAGTGCCTTGACACCGGGCTTATTACTTATTACACGAACAAGCTCGGTATTTGTGATCTTTCCTTCCTTCACACCATCAATGACAGCCTGCAGATTCGTTCCCCCGCCTGAGACGAGGACCGCTGTTCTCAGCATAAACGAACTCCCTTCTCACCGCTCTCTGCACGACCGATGATGAAGGCCTTTTCTCCGGACTTCCTTACTGCCTCAACTGTCTTATCAGCATCAGCCGGATCTACTGCAAGAAGCATTCCGATACCCATGTTATATGTATTATACATCATGTGCTCTTCAATTCCGCCGTCCTTTGCGATCATCTCAAAGATAGGAGGGATCTCATAGGAATTTTTATTGATAACTGCAGTTATGTCAGCAGGGAGCATTCTTGGAATGTTCTCGTAGAAACCGCCGCCTGTGATGTGGCTGCATCCCTTGATTGTAACTCCTGCATTCTTAACCTCTCTTAAAGCCTTAACATAAATCTTTGTCGGTCTGATAAGTGCTTCACCTAAAGTACATCCAAGTGAATCGAAATGACGGCTGAGACTTGCCTCTGACATTTCAAATACTTTTCTTACCAGTGAAAATCCATTGGAATGTACACCTGAAGAACCTATTCCGACCAGTACATCTCCATCCTTTATAGAGGAGCCATCGATTAAATTATCCTGATCAACAATGCCTACTGCAAAACCTGCAAGATCATACTCATTTTCAGGGTAGAAGCCCGGCATCTCAGCAGTCTCACCACCGATAAGGGCAGCATCACTCTGCTTACATCCATCAGCAACTCCCTTTACGATAGTTGCGATCTTTTCAGGATAATTCTTACCGCATGCGATGTAATCAAGGAAGAACAGTGGTTCTCCGCCTGCACATGCGATATCATTAACACACATTGCAACACAGTCGATTCCGACAGTGTCATGCTTATCAAGAATAAAAGCAAGCTTAAGCTTAGTTCCAACACCATCTGTTCCTGAAACCAGTGTCGGATTCTTCATAGTCATGAAGTTCTTCAGTGAAAATGCTCCACTGAATCCGCCAAGTCCACCAAGGACTTCCGGACGCATCGTCTCTTTGACGTGCTTCTTCATAAGCTCGACAGCCTTGTATCCTGCTTCTACATCTACTCCAGCGCTCTTGTAATCCATGTTACTCCTCCAGCATTTCTATGCTTTGTGCTAATAATATATAGTACCAATCAAATGGGTTATTTCTGTGATTTAAGATACTCTTTCCAGCCGTCTTTCTTCAGCTTAGCATCTTTCTCTACTACCTGTTCCTTAAGATTTTCTTTATAATTCTTAAGCTTTCCAAGAAGTTCATCATCGGATACCGCAAGGATCCTTGCTGCGAGAATTGCAGCATTCTTAGCACCGTCGATTGCTACGGTCGCTACCGGAATTCCGGATGGCATCTGCAGGATAGAATACAACGCATCGTTTCCTCCAAGTGCCTTTGAGTACATCGGTACACCTATAACAGGGAGTGGAAATATAGCTGCGCACATACCCGGAAGGTGTGCTGCCATACCTGCACCTGCAATAATAACCTTAATGCCGTTCTTCTCTGCATTGCCTGCCCATTCAAAGAACTCATTCGGCTCTCTGTGAGCTGAAATGATATTCATTTCATACTCAATGCCGAATTCGTCAAGCAGTTCTGCTGCCTTTGACATTACAGCCATGTCTGAATCAGATCCCATTACAATTCCTACTTTTGCCATTAGATTAGTCTCTCCTTTTCATGGCGGTCGTACTCTTTTGTACGCCTATATCTTTAATCTGGTAATAGATGGAGCTCGTAAATTGGTTAAAACTCGTCAAGCGGTTTATTCAGTTCTTCTGTGCCTTCCACAACGAACCTTCCGCCTGCAATGATCGGATAGCGATTTCCATCGCTGTCCACTGCCGTAATAGTATCCAGCTCGTCATACGGTATTGTTACGTCCGTATGGCACTCATAATATGTAAAGTTTGTATCACTCTTTCTTTTTAATGTATGCTCATTATCTTTGGCAATTATTTCTCTACCATCAGGATTATGGACTGTCACATCCTCTTCCCTGCTGTAGCAGGTGTCTCCCAATGCGAAATGAGGCCCTGTCTTCTCAGCTATCAGTATCTCAAGTCTTGAGAAAATATCATACCTCTTTGCCATAGCATACGCTGTAGTATTTGTTCCGATCGCAAACTCACCAAGAGTAAGCGTTTTATGATGATGAAGAATACCGGATTCGATATACTTCTTATTTTTCTCTTCACTTTCAAAGTTTGTACAGTTGTAATCCGTTACAAATCCATCCTTAAAAGTAAATTCAAGATTTTCATAGCGCAATCCAAAAAGATATACCTCTGAAACGAAAAGCCTGCCGTTAGTACCTGAAAGCTTAGGTGAGGTAAAGACCTCTCCCACAGGTATATTCACATCAGCAACACAGTTCTCAAATACTGTCTGTGTCTTCTTATCCGGAAGATCGTGGAGCCGGACAGTCATATCTGTCTTATTGGCACCCTTTCCTTTGATCTCTACGTGATCTCCCATTTCAAGAACATCGATAATATGCTGCTGCATAGTTTTATATTTTTCATAATCTAGGGTATTTAGCTTTACCGTTTCACGGAATATTGCTTCAAAATCCTTTCCGATAGCCGGAACAGGATATGAGATGATCGTAAAGCTTCTTTCATCTCCGCGAATGTACTGACTTGTAAGTGTGCCGCTCTTAGCTGCAAGTTCCACAGCAAGCTTATGCTGCTCATCACTAAGAGAATATGCTTCTTCATGTGTCTCAGGCTCAAATGGTTCCTCACCAAATACCTCCATGACAGCAGGACCTGCATATTCACGGGCTTCCTTCTTATATTCTTCGAAAGTATTCTTCATGACCTCAAGCTTACGGGTCACAAAGGCCTTATCCAGAAACAGGGCATTATCTTCACGATGGTCGAAATCCATCTGCTTATTCACCCAGGCTCCCTGAAATCCGCTTCTTCGCATGCCATTTCTGGAAGCAGCATGGAGCTGACGGCGATAAATCGTCGGTTCAAGGCCAAGTGCCCTGAAATTCTTGACAGCCTCTCTCACAACACGTTCAAAGCCCAGAACGTAGTGAATGCTGACAGACTTTTTCTTTGAAAGATCTTTTCCTGTATTTATAAATCCAATGCGGAAACCTTCTGTGTAGGTATCAGCCATAGCCTTAATATCCGCATCATCAAGAGAATTCAAAAATGAAGCTACTTTTTTGGTATCTTCATCGATATATTCTCCAAATTCATCAAGATATGAAATATCGCTCAAATCTGCGTTCATAATAATATCTTTTGCAAAATTCAGAGAAGTATCAAGCATTTCTCTCGTTCTGAACGCAACTGTATAATCAGCATAATCACTGACAAATGAGTAGAGAATTCCATGAATCTCTTCAATTGATGGTTCAGCTTTTTCTTCAGCATAAGACACCGTGAACGCACTGTAGACTTCAACAAAGACTTCTTCAAGAATAGTTTCATCGAGAAGACGTCCTTCTTTCTTAAACGCAATAATTCCAAGCAGTTCATAGGCAAGAAACGAAAGCATCCTTCCCATTTCTTTTCCGCACTGCCCGACTGCATAAACAGGATTTAACCAACTGCTCTCATACCTCTCGGGAAGCGCAGCATCATAAGAAGGCTCAAGAATAAATCTCGCTCCTTTTCTGAAAAAATCCATATATGATGCAGGAATCGCATTTTCATTTTCTATTTCTCTGATCCGTGAAATGCTAAGTTCACGGCGCTCAAGGATAAGTTCCTTTTCCTCAGGCGAGTATAAATCCAGCATACAAAATGCCTCCCCACATTAAAATTGTTAATAACGAAAGCGCAAAACCAAATCTTGGGAAAAACCTATAGGTATCTTTCTCAACTAAACTTATGATACCAACCACAAGACCTGCAACGCCAAAAAGGCAGGACACAAGACCAACAGCTCCAAGATGGCTGTTGGCATTTCCGCCTGCCTTCATAACTGCTGATATAACACCGATACATGCTGCCAGCGCAAGGGCACCAAGAACTGTTGCCAGGATACCCTTATCTGAACGCCGACTGCTGGTAAATAAATATCTTCTCTTTCCGAAATGAAACAAAACAACCGCTCCTTATCAGAAAAGAATCTTAGACTTATTTTTGAGAAGTCTGATACCTGAAACAAGCAGAAGTACACCGCTTGCCACACCTACAACAAGCATTACAACACCAACTGCAATGTTGAGTACAGATGAAAATCTCATGCTGTTATAAACTTTCTCATTATCATTCATAATCAAATTCCTCAATCTTCTGAGCCATACTGAGCATAATATGCATCAATCGCGCTCTTTAACTTTTCGTCGATAATCTTCTTTCCATTTACTTCATGTTCTGTAAGATATTCTATCACATCACTCATCTTTACGATAGATGTTGTCTTAAATCCATATTTTTCTTCTATCTCAGCCAGAGCAGATTTTGAACCTGTTCCTCTTTCCTGACGATCAACAGAAACGCACATTCCAAGCACCTCTACGTCACCCTGAGCCTTGATTATAGGGAGTGTTTCAGCAATAGAAGTACCTGCTGTTGTAACATCTTCGATGATAACGACCTTATCGCCATCATTGATAGGACTTCCGAGAAGGATTCCCTTGTCTCCATGATCCTTAACTTCCTTACGATTGCTGCAGTAACGGATATCCTTATCATAATCCTCGCTGAAAGCCATTGTAGCTGCAACTGTAAGTGGAATACCCTTATATGCCGGTCCAAAGAGAACATCAAAATCTGTACCGAATTTTTCGTTTATTGCCTTTGCATAATACTCTCCAAGTTTTCTGAGCTGACTTCCTGTACGGTAAAAGCCTGTATTAACAAAGAAAGGTGTCTTTCTTCCACTCTTTGTTGTGAAATCTCCAAACTTAAGAACATTGCACTCAAGCATAAATTCAATAAACTCTTCTTTGTACTTTTCCATTAGTTTAATGCCTCCCTGATGTCTTTCTTCATGTCTTCTACTGCAGCTCTTGATGCTTCTTCAAAGTGCTCTTCTGTATACTTCGCATATTCTTCCTTTTTCCATGCAGCGATTATGCCGCGGGAAGAATTTACTATTGCGCCAAGTCCGTCTTTATTAAAGAAATTAACAAGATCTTTACCCTTGCCACCCTGGGCACCGTAACCCGGCACCAGAATATATGCCTTTGGCATGAGCTTTCTCAATACTGCTCCCATTTCAGGATATGTTGCTCCGACTACACATCCAACATTGCTGTAGTCTCCATCCATAGAAGCTTCACCCCACTCATTGACCTTTTCAGCAACCCACTCATAAAGCGGCCTGCCGTCAATGATCCTGTCCTGAAACTCTCCGCTTGAAGGGTTCGAGGTCTTGACAAGGACAAAAATTCCTCTGTCATTTTCTGCACAGACGTCTGTAAAAGGTTTGATCCCGTCTGTACCAAGGTAAGGATTAACTGTTGCAAAATCCTCGTCAAAAGGCTTAAAGGTGCTGTTTCCAACCTTAATGGTTCCTATATGCGCCTTTGCATAAGAAGCTGATGTCGAACCGATATCGCCTCTCTTTACATCGCCGATCACAAGAAGATCCTTTTCATGACAGTAGTCAACTGTTTTCTTAAATGCCTGCAGTCCCGGAATTCCGAACTGCTCGTACATAGCGATCTGCGGCTTGACTGCCGGTATCAGATCATACGTAGCATCTACAATGCGCTTATTAAACTGCCAGATTGCTTCTGCTGCTCCCTCAAGAGTTTCTCCAAACTCTTCGAACGCTTTTTTCTGAATGCTCTCCGGTACAAATGAGAGGTTAGGATCAAGTCCTACCACTATAGGCGCATCCGTCTTCTGAATCTTTTTGATCAGCTTGCTAATCATTACTTTGTTCCTCCTGGAATATTATCTGGTTGAAAGAAAAACATATTCGCGTTTAGCGTTTTCATCATTCGGATAATCCTTTAAGTAAGACTCCATTAAAACCGTCGCCTTCTTAAAATCCGAAAGATACTCATAAGCAACTATCTGATTATATCGTAAAGACTGTTCGTTTTCACTATTTTTTACCTCAAGTCCCTGTTCAAAGGCCTCAAGTGCTTTTTTGTAATTTTTATTTGTCATCTGGCATACGCCGAGCTGATTACATATATTTGTATTTCCCGGATTAGACTTAAGATAATTTTCATAAAGCGATGCCGCATAAGAAGTATCACCAAGAGCCTCATAGGTCTTGCCAAGGTAAAGCACAACCTCCGGATTACTGTCCGTCTTCTGTGCTGTTTCAAAGCTCTCCTTTGCGCTGTCATATTCCTGACGCCAGTAGTAGAGCTGTCCTTTCTGGAATTCTGTAAGATCTGTGAGCTCCATCGCACTCTT
>JAILMH010000015.1 GCA_024692715.1 Lachnospiraceae bacterium | reverse complement strand
CTTTGAGAACTGAGGAGCACGACGAGCTGCCTTTAAGCCGTACTTCTTTCTTTCCTTCATACGTGGATCACGTGTAAGGAATCCTTCCTTCTTGAGGATTGGTCTGTACTCAGCATCAACCTCGAGAAGAGCACGTGAAATACCGTGACGGATAGCTCCAGCCTGACCTGTGTAACCACCACCGTAAACATTAACAAGTACGTCAAACTTCTCTTCGTTCTGTGTTGCAACAAGTGGCTGACGAACGATCATCTTAAGTGTCTCAAGACCGAAGTAATCGTCGATACCCTTCTTGTTGATTTTGATCTCGCCCTTACCAGGTACGAGGTATACTCTAGCAACTGAGCTCTTTCTTCTGCCTGTGCCGTAATATCTATTTGCTACTTTAGCCAATGCTTTGTCCTCCTATCAATTAAAACTTAAGCTCAACCGGCTGCTGTGCTGCCTGATTGTGCTCTGCGCCTGCGTATACGTGAAGCTTCTTGAACATCTGACGTCCAAGAGTTCCCTTAGGAAGCATGCCCTTGACTGCAAGTTCGAATACATCTTCCGGCTTATTAGCGAGCTTATGACGAAGAGTCTCTTCCTTAAGACCACCAACATACTCAGAGTGTCTTCTGTAAATCTTCTGCTCAAGCTTCTTACCTGTAACCTTAATCTTAGAAGCGTTGATTACGATAACGTTATCACCACAATCAAGGAAAGGTGTGTAAGTAGGCTTGTTCTTTCCTCTTAAAACAGATGCTACACGAGAAGCAAGACGACCAAGTGTCTGACCCTCGGCGTCAACAACATACCATTTTCTTTCGATGGTAGCTGGGCTAGCCATATATGTATTCATTATTTTCCTCCAAATAAAAGTAGAAATCTCTTTAATCGTAACATTTGCGCAAAACCGGGGCTGTGGTTTGCAGCATGTAATATTTTACAGCACACCAGGGCGTGTGTCAAGCCACGAAGGCCGATTTTAAAGGGATTTTAAAGCATTTTTTTGAATACGAAATGCATCCCCTTTACTAACTTTGACATTATATCCCGTAGTGGAAATTCTTTTCTCCATACAGCTTCTGCATTCTGCCGCTTCATCACCTGTACAGATCTTTCCATCATATAAAAGATATTTACTTCTGACCGAAGTCGGTGAGAGATTCGGCATAACAACATTTGCTCCCGCAAGGATTCCCTTCTCTCTTCCCCTAGGGTCGATCGTTCCAAGAGCCGTTGTGGCCGGCAGTAATACTTCCGGAAGCATGAGCCGGATTACTCCAAGCAGGTGAAGTGTGTGTTCCAGTGTCCCCGCCGGTTCATCCTTAAATCTTGTATCCTTATGCGGAATGAACGGGCCTATTCCTATCATATCCGCCCCGAAATCCTTCATGTAATAAAGATCATCTAAAATATTTTCAAGTGTCTGATATGGAGAATCCACCATGATCCCGCAGCCCACCTGATATCCAATCTCCTTGAGCATATCAAGGCAATGCTTTCTGTGTTCTATGGTGAGCTCAGCCGGATGCAGCTTTCTGTAATGCTCTGGATCAGAAGTCTCCTGTCTTAAAAGATATCTCTCTGCTCCAGCATCAAACCACATCTGATAGCTTTCTCTCGAACGTTCTCCGATAGAAAGCGTCACTGCAGTGTCTGGATGTCTGCGGCGTATCTCTCTTACTATATCAGCTATATCCTCATCACTATAGGACATATCCTCACCACTCTGCAGGACAAAGGTTCTGAACTGAAGATCATAACCCTGATCCGCACAGGCTATGACTTCTTCCTTCGTCAGATGATACCTCTCTGCATTAGCGTTGCTCTTGCGAATACCACAATAGTAACAGTCATTCCTACAATAATTACTGAATTCAATGATTCCTCTCAGATATACATCTTTTCCGTAATATTTCTCCCTTACCTGACGAGCATTGCTATACAGAAATTCTTCGTCTTCTGCAGTTATCGTCTGAAGAAGTGTTCTAAGCTCTTCTCGCTCAAGAGTCTGATCGTTTCTTAATTTTAATATTCTCTCATGATTGTTCATAACCGGCATCTACCCTTTGATTTTCAGCAAATTCGCGGAAGCAGCTCATTCCCCGGTTCCGGAAGGATAGTCTCTGTTCCAATTTCAGTTTCCATGATGACCCTTCCCGTATTCTCAGCAGTTATCACGCCTATTTTTGCCGCTCCGGCAGTATCCGGAAATCCCTTAAGTACTTCTACAAGCTTATCTGCCTTATCCTCCGGAAGGATCATTACAAGACGTCCTTCGCAGGCAAGATAAAGCGGTTCAAGTCCAAGCATTCCTGTTACACCTTTTACTTCAGGTGCGACCGGTATAGCAGTCTGATCAAGCTTAACTCCGACCCCGGCTTCTTTTGTGATCTCATAAAGCACAGTTCCTACTCCGCCTCGAGTCGCATCTCTTATAACATGGATATCTCCGACCTTTTTAAGTGCCGCTTCTACAGGATGCCATAATGGTGCACAGTCACTTTTTACTTCAGCCTCGATTCCATAATCATCTCTTGCCAGCAAAATAGCTGTTCCATGACGACCTACATCACCTGTAACTACCACTGCATCGCCCGGCTTGGCAAAAGCACCTGAAGTAGCTGCTCCTTCTATGATCTCACCTACTCCTGTTGTTGTTATAAATACGCCGTCTACCTGCCCTTTTCCGGCTACCTTCGTATCTCCGGCAACTATCTTTACTCCAACCTTTGCAGCTGTCTCTTCCATTGCCGCCGCGATCTTCTCGAGATCGTCCAGCTTAAATCCCTCTTCGATGACAAAGCTGCATGTAAGATAAAGAGGTCTTGCTCCCATACACGAAAGATCGTTTACCGTTCCGCAGATCGAAAGCTTTCCTATATTTCCGCCATTAAAGAAAGCCGGTGAAACTATGAAACCGTCTGTAGACATTGCAATTTTCCTATTCGGTCTCGGTAAAACTGCCGCATCATCTGCAGTAAAAAATTCATTCGAAAAATGTCTCTTAAAAACCTTATTTATGAGTTCTGAGGTCTGCTTTCCGCCTGCTCCGTGTGCAAGCGTTACTGTTTCTGTCATTTCTATTTCCTCTCAAATCCTCTATATTTAATTTCTGCCATAAAGATAGTGCGCTGAACATGTTCCCTCATTTGAAACCATACATGCTCCGATAGGGTGCTCAGGAGTACAAACTTTTCCAAACAGCGGGCATTGCTCAGGCTGGCACTGTCCCTGCAGCACCTCTCCGCACCTGCAGCCCGGATTGCTGTGGCCTGAGGTTTTCTCTACACCGTATTTTTTCAGCGCATCGAATTGGGCAAATTCTTCTCTGAGTTCCATTCCGGAAGCCGGTATTAGGCCTATTCCACGCCATTCAGCGTCACAAGGCTGCATGTAATGCTCTACCAGTTCTTTTGCTTTCAGACTTCCCTCTTCTGTTACAACTCTTGGGTATGCATTTACAAGAAACGGCTCTCCGCTCTGATACTTCTTTACAGCTATCGCAAGTGCTGAAATAAGCTCAGACGCCGTAAAGCCGGCCACAACGCCACTCATTCCTTTTTTAAGCATGTCCTCACAGTCCTTAAGGCCTGTTATCGCATGGACATGTCCCGGATATAAATAAATATCTGTATAATCCGCCATGGCCTCATATGCCCCCGGCATGGTCTTATTTGCTGTGACCAGAGAAAAATTCTTTATCCCCGCTGCCTCGGCATCCCTTACAGCAATGCATGAAGAGGGCGTGGTCGTTTCAAAGCCAACTGAAAGGAAAGCCACTTCCTCTTCAGGATGCTCCTCAGCGTACTTTTCGGCGTCCTGCGGAGAATATACCACCTTGACCTTTGCACCAATCCCCCTTGCCTTCTGAAGGCTTGTCTCAGAACCCGGAACACGCACAAGATCTCCAAAGGTACATATAGTCACACCATGATCAAGCGCAAGCTCTACCGCACTGTCGATAAACCCTGCAGGTGTAACGCACACCGGACATCCCGGTCCCGAAATGAGTTCTATTTTGTCAGAAAGAAGCTTTCTGATCCCAAGACGAAAAATCTCATGCGTATGGGTTCCGCACACTTCCATTATCCTAAGCTTCTTACCATCATAATTTTTAAGGAACTCGATGCCTTTCTTTACTTCTTCTGTCATTAATTCATGAACTCCTTCATCAACTCATCTGATTCATTTACATCATCATCCGTTATTTTAGCAATTGCAGATCCTGCATGGACCATAACATAATCTCCCGGCTCAAGATCTGCGATAAGTTCTGATGAAACACTTCTTTTAGCTCCTGATGCGTCAATGATAGCTGTTCCATTACTGACCTTTAATACTCTTGCTGATAATCCGACACACATATCTTTCTCCTTATCTTTCCGCTCTCTGCTGCAGCTTAGCTGCTGCCGCAAATGCCTGTCCTAAAGCTATCCCTCCGTCGTTAGGCGGAACAAGACTATGCTTAAGCACTTTAAGCCCCGCTGCCTCTGCCTTTGCTTCAACAAGTCCCAGCAGCAGCGTATTCTGAAATACTCCTCCGCTTAAAGCGGCAATATTTATCTCTGACAAATTCCTTATTCTGATCAATGCTTCTGAAATTCCCTCTGCAAGCCATGCATGGAATTCATACGCACATTTTTCTATCGGCATACCGGACGATCTGTCCTCCACTATCTGCCTGAAAATATTATCTGTCCTGATATTTACAAATCCATTGTTTTCAGTAATAAGCTCCGGCAGTTGAATTATATCACGGTTTTTGCATCTTTCTGCAGTATACTGAAGTGCTGTTGAAGCTTCTCCTTCGAAAGTAGATTCTCTCACTATTCCAAGCACAGCACTGACCGCGTCAAAAAGCCTTCCTGCACTGGTCGAAGTCACTGTGTTAAGTCCTTTTTCGGCCATTTTGGCTATAACATTAAGCTGTACCCTATCCGTAATATGCAGATTTTCTACAATTTCTGAAGCTGCTTCCTTACCGTAAAGTGAGCTTATCATCGAAGCTGCTATTTTCCATCCGGCTTTCGAAGCTCCATCTCCTCCGACCTGCCTGAACGGCACAATACTTCCGGCTCTCTTAAAGCCATACGGATCTGCCAGCAGCAGTTCACCGCCCCAGATATTTCCGTCCGTTCCGTATCCTGTTCCGTCAAAGGCCGCACCGATCACCTTTTCTGAAACATCATTTTCAGCCATGCACGAAAGAATATGTGCATAATGATGCTGAACCTTAAAAACTTCTTTTCCGATACTCTCTGCAAATTCTGTGGAATGATATGCCGGATGAAGATCACAGGCAACGATCTCAGGATTGCTTTCAAGCATATCCTTCATTCTATCTGCAGTCTTTTCTAAAACCTTAAGAGACCTTACATCGGCAAGGTCCCCTATATATGCCGAGGGATACATCAAGCCATTTTTGCCGATGCAAAACGTATTTTTTAACTCACCTCCAACGGCCAGAACCTCACCTTCAGTTATGGATGAGATCTGATACGGAAGCGGAGCATACCCTCGCGAACGCCTTATCATATATGGCTTTTTCCTGTAAAAATCCATCACGGAATCATCAGCACGCGTCAATATTTCTCTATCATGTGAAAGTATGATATCAACAAATCCCGACAGTTCCCGAAGTACTTCATCATCACTCACGCATATCGGTGCTCCTGAAACATTTCCGCTTGTCATAACTAAAGTCCCGGGAAAAGTTTTACCATCCGGGTATTTAAAAAGCAGCATGTGAAGCGGTGTATACGGAAGCATTATACCTATTTTGGGATTTCCCGGGCATAATGAATCTGCAAGTCCGGAATCTTTAAGCCGCCGCATTAAAATTATCGGCTTCTGATGCCCTTTTAGAACGGGTTCCATTTCCGGTTCTACCCTTGCTATGCGTCTTACAGCTTTTTCATCTGCCGCCATAACTGCAAACGGCTTTACCGGCCTATGTTTTCTCTGTCTTAAAAGCCTGACCGCTGCCTCATCTGAAGCATCACAGCAAAGATGAAAACCGCCTATCCCTTTGACAGCAGCTATTCCTCCATTTCTTAAAACTTCTCTTACCTTAAGGATCGCTGCAGAGCCTTTAATCTTTATATCTCCGTTTTTTTCAAGCACATATACTTCCGGACCACAATCATTACAGCAGACAGGCTGCGCATCATATCTTCGAGATTTTGGTGATCTATACTCTTCTGCACATTTCTCACACATGGGGAAATGCTTCATCGAAGTCCTCTCCCTGTCATATGGCAAATGCTCTAATATGGTAAGCCTTGGCCCGCATGAAGTACAGTTAATGAATGGATGAAGATACCTCCGGTCCTTTGGATCAAAAAGTTCCTCTGCACACTTTTCACATATAGCTATATCCGGCGGAATGTAAATTTCTCCGGTGGTTTTTTCACTTTCAACTATAGAAAAAGTATCATAAACATTCGAAGCCTCTATATGTTCTTCTTCGATTCTTATGATCTCAGCTCTTTCAGGGGAATTTTCACGAAGCTCCAAGCTCAGCTCATCTATTGCACTGCTTTCCCCCTGTAGGAAAATTTCTACGAAAGGTCCTCTATTGCTTACATTGCCGGTTAATTTATATTTTGCAGCTAAACGCGCTACTGCAGGCCTGAATCCCACTCCCTGAACGATACCATGAACTCTTAATCTACGTGTTTCCATTTCTCACGTTCCTTCCGGTCTCTGCCCTGAAACCGCAAAATGCATCATATCTATCCATTCACATTCTGTCTTCACAAGGGGTTTCATTATCGGGTCTGCAAATATGACATCGTAATTTTCACGTCCTGCAAGGTCCGTTAGATCATACTCTTCTTTCAGTTTTACATCCTGTTCCCGCTTATACTCACTATCCATCATAAAAAATGAAGCCACGGTAACATCCGTTCCACGATATCTTTTCTCGATCTCTTTTCTCAAAGAATGCGCTGCAGCCTGCTGATGCACTATAAGAACTTTCTTTCCGGATAAATCCGGCACATTCTCGAGCCATTCACCAGCCTTCGGAAATCCATATTCATACGAAAGTCCTTTATTTTTACAAACTTCACGAACAACCTTCAGTACTGCAGGAGACAATGCAAGAATATCTGCCGCTTTATCAGCCTTCCACGCTTCTTTCACATCATCCTCTCTGAATTCTGCAAAATCCATCGGTGTGAACCCCACCATATCTCCACTGCTTATTGCTTCAGACCCGATTGCCCCGGCAGCACGCTCTATTCCCTTATCATAGAGCTCCATGCCATTTGTCTGGATAGTGATCGTTTTAACTCCGCATGACTTTTCACTCATACGTTTGAGCGCCATATAATCTGTTGCGATCACTGAAGGCACCGGAGTTCCGATCAAAGCTATGAATTTCGGTTTTATAGCTTCCGCCGCTGAACTGAGCTTTTCGACAAGCTCCTTATCTCGTCCGAGAATAGCATCCATATCCCTAAGACCGGCGCTGAATACTGCTGTTCTCGCACCCATTCCTGCACTTACCCAGCGATGCTCATCAAACCCACATATATTTCCTGTGCAGCCTCCTGCGTCAATGATAACTATCATTCCGCCCTTACTGTAAACATATGAGACTGCGCCGCTCTGGTCCGGTGCAAAAGGTGTCAGAACTCTTCTAAAGCCTCTTATATTTCCGCTTTCAGTGAGTTTTAATTCATCTTTTACTTCTATTTCTGTTTCAGTCTTTGATTTTTCCTTGCTTGCGGAACTTTTCACAGTATCAGCTATTGCTTTAAGAAGCCTGACTAGACCATCAAATCCAAACGGCTGCTCATCTTCATTCCATAAAAGATGCTTTGTTTCCGGGTGATAGTACGATGCATCTTTACCGATAGTCAGATCAACTTCTGAATTCCCCGACTCGTAATGCAGCATTGACGGGTCCTGATTACAATATACTTTTGTTTCAGGACTTATCTCCGCAAGTTTATTTATCCATACCATTGCTTCGCCTGTAACCACGCCGAAGATCTCTCTGACCTCAGCACCTAGGCAGGCGAGCGAAAATGCAAGTTCAAAAGGATCTGCATTGACGCTTTCTCCGATCGATACTTTCAATCCCTTATATTTTTCAGAAAAATCTTTCTCAGCTGCTTTAGCTTTTTCAAAAAATTCATCATCATTCACCTGAGATCCTATCGCATTAAAAAAAGCTCTATACTGGCGATGTATACGTTCCGCACTGTAGAACCTTTTCAGCTCTATATAAGGCTGTCCAAGTCTTTCTGACAATTCATCCGCCGCATGCCGTGCTTCCTGATTTAAGACCACGTTAAAGCTTGCCTCAGCCATTTCCTCAAAGGCTTCATAATTTTCACATCGTGAGATCTCTCGAATATGTTTAACTCCTGAACTTTTCAGAAGGTCATATAATTCCGATGAGTCATTAAGATTTGCAAAAAATCCGAGAAGATTGACCGCATTACTGCGACGCCGTCTCTTTTCCAAAAGCGAATAGATCGATGCTCTGACATGCACCATCGGCGGTTTTCTCCCTTCTCTTGTCAGCGCATACATATAGCATGGTCTTACCCTGACACCGCACTGTTCCTCGCATTTCTTTGCAACCCTATCCATATCTGTGCCAAGCAGGGCATCTACGCAGGTAACGCAAAGCATTACAACCGAAGGCTTTTTATTCAGACTTTCCAGTATTCCCTTTACGGCTTTCGGGATACTCGTTAAATGTCTTGCTGTAACAAGATCTGTCTCACTCATGGTAAGATAAAAGAATCTGTTTTTATACTGCGGCAAATTACTGAGTTCTGATGTATTTCGTCCGCAGCATCCAGGAGAAATTATAAGCATCACCGAATCCGGAACAGAAAGTCCTGCTCTTTTAACGCCAAACCCCTTTGCTCCCGGAGAATTATATGCAAGTGTGGCCGGTGAACTATAGATCAGATGCGATGACAGTGTAAATTCTGAGGGAATATCATTTCTTTCTGAAAGCTCTTTTACGGTATAGCAGACAGCTCCATTGCTCATTGTGCATCCTCCGCCAATAATTTCTTTGCAAGCTCAATATAGTGCCTGCTCACTTCAAGCTCAGGATCTCCCTCTATTACTGTTTTTCCTGCTTCTTCATAAAAAATAATATCATCACTTCGAGGGATCTCTCCGATCACATTGAGCCCATTTTCCTTCGCAAACGCTTCTACTTTTGCATTTTCATCTTTAACATTTCTATGGTTCAAAATGATTCCTCGAACCTTTGCATATCCCCTGTCCTGGAAATTATTTACCGCTTCATTGATATTTCTCGCAGCGTACAGAGCCATTTTTTCTCCTGATGTGACTATTAGTACCTGCTCTGCATAACCCTCTCTTATAGGGGCTGCAAAGCCGCCGCAGACAACATCTCCCAAAACATCATACAAAACCACATCCGGCTTTTCCTTTTCAAAAAGCTCCAGATCATCCAGAAGATGAAATGTTGTAATGATTCCTCTTCCGGCACAGCCAAGCCCCGGTGTAGGACCTCCTGTTTCTATACAAAGAACTCCACCGAATCCTTCCTTTACAACTTCATGGTAGTCTTCCGGCAGAGCATCATTTTTTCTCATGTAATCCATAACTGAGCCAACAGGTTCTCCACCAAGCAAATTCATTGTAGAGTCCGCCTTTGGATCACATCCGATCTGTATTACTTTTTTCCCTAATAGAGAAAAGGCGGCCGCGAGGTTCGCAGTCGTCGTTGATTTTCCTATTCCGCCTTTTCCATAAATTGCTAACTTTAACATACAAACTTTTCCTTGATTGATAACTTTTTAACAATTATATCACACAGTGCCATCCAATATCTTGATTTCAATCAATGTTAATCCTTGGGCAGGAGCTGTCGGTCCGGCTTTTGATCTATCACATGCCTCTAAAATATCTTTTATACTCTCCGGCGCATACTTACCGGCCCCTATTTCTAATAGCGTACCTGCAATGATCCGAACCATATTGTAAAGGAATCCATAACCTTTTACGGTGATCTGAATCTCATTATCTGCCCGCTCTACTTTTATACCTGTTATTTCCCTTACAGTCGTTTTCGCCTGAGTGTGTATAGACGCAAAGCTCTTAAAATCATGCTCACCTGTCAGATACTCTGCAGCCTTCTGCATTTTATCCACATCATACTTTGTATACGAGAAAAAAGTATATAAACGCTTAAGCGGGTCAGGAAATTCTGCATTACAGATTCGATACATATAAGTCTTTTCAGTATCTACAAACCTCGGATGAAATTCCATTGAAACTTCACTTGATTCAACCACACGAATATCTTCCGGGAGCCTTGTGTTTAACGCATACGAAAATTTTTCTGCAGGCATTCTTGCATTTGTATCAAATACCGCCAGATTTCCTCTTGCATGGACTCCTGCATCTGTTCTGCTGGCACCGCTTACCTCAATCTGCTCATGTGTTATTTCATTTATTGCACGATTGAGCTCACTTTCAATCGTGGCAGACCCGTCCTGAACCTGCCATCCGTGATAATTAGTACCATCATAAGCTACCTTTAACAAAACTCTTTTCATATAAATCCAAACCTGCCTGCTGCAATGACTGCAGCGAGATAAATCACAAGTATAAGAAATGCTATCCTGTCGCCGGATGAATATTTGAGAGGCTTCATTTTTGTTCTTCCCTCTCCGCCTCGATAACATCTGGCTTCCATGGCCATTGCAAGATCATTAGCTCTTCTGAATGCCGATACGAACAGTGGTACAAGAATCGGAACTAATGCTTTTGCACGCTGAATGATATTTCCATGCTCAAAATCAGCTCCTCTGGCTGCCTGCGCTCTCATAATTTTATCTGTCTCATCCAGTAGGATCGGGATAAATCTCAATGCGATCGACATCATCATAGCTATTTCATGCACAGGAAGCTTAAAAATTTTGAATGGTCCCATCAAACTTTCCAAACCATCTGTAAGCTGGTTTGGCGTTGTTGTCAATGTCATCAGCGAAGCTCCGATTATTAAATATATCAATCTCACTGCAGTATATGCCGCATTCTCCGCGCCCTGCACAGTGATCGTAAACTTCCAGACCTTTACCAGTGCATCTCCGGGAGTCATAAACATATTAAAAATAACCGTGATCAACATGATCACAAAGATACTCTTCATTCCTCGCATCATGAATCTGAAGGGCACCTTTGAAATCTTTATCATAACTGCAAGAAAAACAGTAGCTATCGCAAAAGCAGTTACATTCCTAAAAAGAAAAAGTGAAATTAAAAATACAAGCGTACCTATAAGCTTAGTTCTTGGATCAAGCTTATGTATATTTGAATCAGCCTGATAGTATTGTCCAATTGTAATATCTCTCAGCATTTTACTTAAAGCTCCTAAGAATTTCCGGAATTGCCTCATCTATTGTTGTAACGTCAGTGCTGAGATCAAATCCCTCTTTTTTCAGATCGTTCATAATATAAGTTACCTGTGGTGCAGCCAATCCTATATTTTCCAGTTCTTCGTAATGACTGAAGACTTCATGAGGTGTGCCGTCCATAAATATCTTTCCATCATCAACGACCATGATTCTATTTACGTAATTTGCAACATCCTCCATACTATGAGAAACAAGGACTACAGTTATTCCCTGCTCATCGTGCAATTCCCTTACAAGTCCCAATATCTCATCTCTTCCCTGAGGATCAAGTCCAGCTGTAGGTTCATCCAAAACAAGAATATCCGGCTTCATAGCAAGTACACCTGCAATAGCTACTCTTCTTTTCTGCCCACCCGAAAGTTCGAATGGCGAAGCATAGTAACATTCTTCCGGCAGTTTAACTGCTCTTAATGCCGTATATGCTGCAAGTTCAGCATCTTTCTCTGACATCCCCATATTTTTAGGTCCGAAGCATACATCCTTAAATACAGTTTCTTCAAAAAGCTGGTGTTCAGGATACTGGAAAACAAGTCCAACGTGAAATCTCAATGACCTCATGTCATAGTCTTTGTCATATACATCTTTACCATCAAAATATACGGTACCCGAAGTGGCCTTATTTAGTCCGTTCAAGTGCTGCACAAGTGTCGATTTTCCTGAACCGGTATGACCGATAATACCGATCAGCTCTCCCTTACGTATAGTAAACGAAACATCATCAAGTGCTTTTATCTCATCTGATGTTCCTTTACTGTATGTATAGCTCACATGATCTAATATGAGCAAAGGCTTTTCATTCTTATTAACTGCTGATTCTCTGTTTCCTGCAGACTTCATATATTTTGAAATTATGCTATCCGCATTACTCAACCTAAAGGATTCTGCCTTGATTCTCTTAAGCTCCTCAGTAAGCTCTTCCTTGCTCAATATTGCATTTTTAATCGGTATCCCTGCATTCTTAAGATACCATGCAAGTAATGTAGCCTGCGGTACATCAAGTCTCAACTCTCTAAGTTTATCAACATCAGAAAAAATTTCTCTTGGTGTTCCTTCGAGTGCAAGTTTGCCATGATTCATTACAAATACACGATTTGCACGTATTACCTCTTCCATGTAATGCGTGATCAGAATAACTGTAACTTTCTCGTTTTTATTGAGCTCACTTGCTGCATTAATAACATCATTTCTTCCAGATGGATCAAGCATTGCAGTCGGTTCATCCATAATAATGCATTTAGGCTGCATTGCAACCACACCGGCAATTGCAACCCTCTGCTTCTGTCCACCTGAAAGTCTATTTGGAGAATGCTTACTATATCTCTCCATTTTAACAGTCTTTAAGGCACCCTTAACTCTTTTCCAAATATCTTCAGTTGGGATACCAATATTCTCAGGTCCAAAACCTACATCCTCTTCAACAACATTACCAATTATCTGATTGTCCGGATTCTGAAAGATCATTCCCGCAAGCTGCCTTATACTCCATGTATTTTCAGCGGCAGAGGTATCCTTCCCGTCAACCGTAACACGTCCTTCTGTAGGGTATAAAATAGCATTAATATGCTTTGCAAATGTAGATTTACCAGAACCGTTTCCACCTAAAACTGCAACAAAGTCACCTTTTTTTATGCTAAGAGATACACCGTCAATAGCTTTTGTTATACCTTCTACATTGCCATCTTCATCTCTTCGTATATATTCAAATCTTAAATCTTTTGTCTCTACTATTCCCATGTCCCGTCCTGTCCCACTCATAGCATGCTATGATGTGTGCAGTATTAATAACCTGTTTTTTACTACCACGTCATTATACATTGACATATAAAAAAAAGGAAGAGCCGAAGCTCTTCCTCATAGTAATGTGCATAAAAAATTATACAAGCTCAAGCAGTACTTCCATAGCTGCATCGCCCTTACGAAGGCCGATCTTTACGATTCTTGTATAACCACCCTTACGGTCAGCATACTTAGGAGCGATCTCATCAAAAAGCTTTGCAACAAGATCAACTTCCTTAGCCTTCTTGCCTTCACCCTGAACTACAGGATAAAGAACCTTAAGCATTTCACGTCTAGCGTGAAGTCTTGAAGGAAGATCCTTCTTGATTTCCTTCTCAACTGTCTCGTAAACAGTAACTGTCTTACCGTTTTCGATCTTCTTTACCTTACCGTTCTCATCACGGTGAGTCTCAGAAAGAACAGCCTTTGTATCCTTGTCGATGATCTGCTTTACACGACGGCCGTCCTTATCCTTCTTAGCAACCTTAGCTGAAACCTTAACTGTTTCAAAGTTATCCTTTTCACGGATTGCCTTTGTGATAAGACGCTCAGCGATCTTCTGAACTTCTTCAGCCTTAGCTGCTGTTGTCTTAATCTTACCGTTAGCGATAAGAGCTGTTACCTGGCTTCTAAGAAGAGCCTTTCTCTGAGATGCTGTACGACCAAGCTTTCTGTACATTGCCATAATTATTTCCTCTTTCTCATTTAAGATACACGAACATGCCTATTGGTCTTACTGTCCATGCGTGAGTGGTGTTCACATGCCCAATGGTCTTACTGCGAAAACCGTTTATAAGTTATTCTTCGCTTTTATTAAGTTCAAGACCAAGCTCATTAAGCTTAGCAAGAACCTCTTCTAATGACTTACGACCAAGATTACGAACCTTCATCATGTCATCAGGAGTACGATTGATCAATTCTGCAACAGTATTGATTCCTGCTCTCTTGAGACAGTTATAAGAACGAACTGAAAGCTCAAGTTCATCAATATTCATCTCAAGAACCTTAGCTGCCTCATCATTCGGCTTATCAACCATAACATCAACCTTAGTTGCTGCATCTGAAAGATCGATAAACAGACTGAGATGCTCGCTAAGAACCTTAGCTGCAAGGCTTACTGCCTCCTGTGGAGCCAATGTACCGTTAGTATAAACATCAAGTGTGAGCTTATCGTAATCTGTCACCTGACCTACACGTGTATTCTCAACGCTTAAGTTTACACGCTCAACAGGTGTGTAGATAGAATCGACAGCTATAACACCGATTGGAAGATCATCTGACTTATTCTTGTCAACACTTACATATCCACGACCCTTTGTGATAGTCAATTCAATGTAAAGTCTGCAATCAGCGCCACCATTAAGTGTAGCAATATGCTGGTCCTGATTGATGATCTCAATATCCTGATCAACCTGAATATCAGCAGCTGTTACTTCACCTTCACCGCTAAAATCAATATAAGCAGTCTTAGGTTCATCAGAAGAGCTGTTGTTTCTGATTGCAAGATTCTTGATGTTAAGAACGATTTCAGTTACATCTTCCTTAACTCCAGGAATAGAACTGAACTCATGAAGAACTCCCTCGATCTTAATCTGGCTTACTGCTGCGCCAGGTAAAGATGAAAGCATGATTCGTCTGAGCGAATTTCCAAGTGTAATGCCGTAACCGCGCTCAAGAGGCTCTACAACAAACCTTGCATATTTGCTATCTTCTGATACATCTGTAATCTCAATCTTAGGTTTTTCAAACTCAAACAAACTATGTACCTCCTTTGGGGTTCTAAGAAAACAATGTCAGGTACGCATAGTATGCGTACCTGATTATAACATCTTACTTAGAATACAACTCGACGATAGCCAATTCATTTACAGGAACATCAATCTGGTCCCTGGAAGGAAGTTCATTAACAGTTCCCTTGAAGTTGTCATGATCACCAGTTAACCATGCCGGAACTGCTCTGTCTGCTGTAACATCAAAGATGTCCTTGATGTGCTGAGAAGCTCTTGACTTCTCTTTAATTTCGATAACATCGCCAGGCTTAACAAGGATAGAAGGGATGTTTACGATCTTTCCGTTAAGTGTGAATGCCTTATGAGCAACCATCTGACGAGCTTCTCTTCTTGTTCTAGCGAAACCAAGGCGGAATACTACGTTATCGATTCTGCGCTCAAGAAGAGTCATAAGGTTTTCACCTGTCATTCCCTTCATGCGCTCAGCTCTCTTGTAGTAATTACGGAAAGGCTTCTCAAGAACACCATATATAAACTTAGCCTTCTGCTTTTCGCGAAGCTGAAGTCCGTACTCACTTACCTTTCTGTTGGCTCTGGTAAGGTTTCTGTTGGATGTTTTACTAAGTCCAAGATATGCCGGTTCCATACCAAGGGATCTGCATCTCTTAAGAACAGGTACTCTATTAACTGCCATATGCTTACACTCTCCTTCTCTTAGGTGGACGGCATCCATTATGAGGAACTGGAGTTACGTCCTTAATGCTTGTTACCTGAAGACCTGCTGCGGATAATGCACGGATTGCTGCTTCTCTTCCTGATCCAGGACCTTTAACCATAACGTCAACTGACTTAAGACCATGGATAAGAGCTGCCTTTGTAGCTGTCTCTGCTGCTACCTGAGCTGCATATGGAGTAGATTTCCTTGAACCTCTAAAACCAAGACCGCCGGCACTAGCCCATGAAAGGGCATTTCCCTGTGCATCTGTCAGAGTAACGATAGTGTTGTTGAAAGATGACTGAATATGTGCCTGTCCGTGTTCAACGTTTTTCTTAACGCGCTTTTTTGTAACCTTTTTCGCGCTAGCCTGCTGTTTAGCCATATTAAAACTAACCTACTTTCTCTAATCTTGTTAATAAGTAACTACGCCGATAAGAGAATTACTTCTTCTTATTTGCTACTGTTCTTCTTGGACCCTTGCATGTTCTTGCATTGGTCTTTGTCTTCTGTCCACGACATGGAAGTGACTTTCTGTGACGAACGCCTCTGTAGCAACCGATTTCTGTCAGTCTCTTGATGTCCATTGCAATCTGTCTACGAAGATCACCTTCGATAGTCTGTGTTTTGTCAATAACATCACGAAGCTTTGCTACTTCTTCCTCTGTAAGGTCTCTTACACGTGTGTCAGGATTAATTCCTGCCTCAGCCAGAATTCTTGTTGAGCTAGATCTGCCAATACCATAGATATATGTAAGACCGATCTCAACACGCTTTTCTCTTGGTAAATCAACACCAGCGATACGAGCCATAGTGAGTATGAACCTCCTTCTTTCTACATATAGTACGCAAAAATATTATCCCTGAACCTGCTTATGCTTTGGGTTCTCGCAGATAATTCTAATCTTGCCTTTTCTTTTGATAACCTTGCACTTCTCGCACATAGGTTTAACTGAAGATCTTACCTTCATTGTCTTCCTCCAATCTCATTTAAAAAACTGCACACGAGGATACGGTTCTCCGAAAAGAGCCGAATTTAATACTAACATATTCAGTGTTTTACTGCAAGTAATTTTAATAAAATTTAATGAATTACTTATCTCTCCAGATAATTCTTCCTTTTGAAAGATCATAAGGTGACATCTCAAGTGTTACCTTATCACCCGGAAGGATTCTGATAAAGTTCATTCTAAGTTTTCCACTGATATGAGCAAGCACCTGATGACCATTTTCCAATTCAACCTGGAACATGGCATTGGGAAGCTTTTCTACTACTCTGCCTTCAATTTCGATTACATCTGCTTTTGACATTAACTCCTCCATGTCAGTTGCGGGAGCCGCGCTGCAGCTCCCGCCAAGCAATTACTTTAATATCTCTTCGATTGCTTTGAATACGTCGTCCGGAGCAATTGTTCCATCAACCTCTTTGAGCACGCCCTTCTTATTATAATAATCGATGAGCGGCTGTGTCTGATCGTGATATACACTCAGACGATTTTTTACAGTTTCCGGTTTATCGTCATCTCTGAGAACGAGTTCACTGCCACATTTGTCACAGATTCCCTCTTTCTTAGGTTTAAGAGTAACAATATGATATGTTGCACCGCACTTGAGACAAGCACGTCTGCCAGACATTCTTCCTATGATGTTGTCATCAGGCACTTCCACATTTATTGCATAATCAACGCTTGTGCCAAGCTTTGTCAGCTCAGAATCAAGTACCTCTGCCTGAGGAATCGTACGTGGGAATCCGTCAAGAACATATCCGTTCTTGCAATCATCCTGTGCAACTCTGTCCAGCAGAATCTTAACTGTCAACTCGTCAGGAACGAGCTGGCCCTGATCCATATACTTTTTTGCTTCTTTGCCAAGTTCAGTTCCGTTTTTAATGTTTGCACGGAAGATATCTCCTGTAGAAACATGCGGAATACCAAATTTTTCAGCAATTCTGGAAGCCTGTGTACCTTTACCTGCTCCAGGCGCTCCAAGCATAATGATCTTCATTAATTTTATCCTCCAACATTGAATTTATTCTTATCCAAGGAATCCTTTGTAACTTCTTACGAGCATTCTTGACTCAACCTGGTTCAATGTTTCAAGGATAACTCCAACGATGATGATAAGTGAAGTTCCACCAAACGAAACATCTGCACCGAATACACCGTTGAAGAAAATCGGAATAACAGCAACGATGACAAGCCCTACTGCACCGATAAATATTACATAATTCAATATATTTGTCAGATACTCATTGGTAGGCTTACCCGGACGAATACCAGGAATAAAGCCACCCTGCTTCTTCAGATTATCTGAAACCTCCAGTGGATTGAAAGTAATAGATGTATAGAAGTAAGCAAAGAAAATAACCAGGACAATATATACAAGAAGTCCTATTGTATATACCGGCTGTGCTGGATTGCACCAATTACCGGAATTCAACATACGAAGGACCATTCCTCCCAATGAATCACCGCCATTAATACCAAAAAGCTGGCAAATGACAATTGGGAACTGCATCAATGATGATGCAAAGATGATAGGAATAACTCCACCTGTATTTACCTTAAGCGGAATATTAGTAGAATTACCGCCGATCATTTTTCTTCCGGCAACTTTTTTAGCATACTGTACCGGAATACGTCTTTCTGCTCCATTAAGAATCAGAGTCAGAACAACTGTTGCAAGAATAATAGCTATTATTACAACTGCAGCTACGACGCCCATAAGTGCTTTGCCTGAATCAAAGTTGCTCTTTACAAACATATTGAAAAGGCTCCAAAGATCTGAAGGCATTCTAGAAATGATGTTTATAACCAAAACAATTGATATACCATTTCCCACACCGTTTTCCGTAATCTGCTCACCTATCCACATAAGTAATGCGGAACCAGCAGTAAGTCCTGTCACAATCATGAAACCTGTAAGCCATGGATTCATAGTACCATCGAAAATTCCCTGATTGTAAAATCCAATAGCCATTGCAGCAGATTCAATCAGCGCAAGTCCTACTGTTACATAACGCGTGATGGAGATGAGAACCTTACGGCCCTCCTCACCATCACGCTGTTTTTCTTCCAAATATGGAATAGCTATAGTAAGTAGCTCAATGATGATAGATGATGTAATGTACGGCGTGATGTTCAAAGCAAAAATGGACATGTTCTCAAATGAACCGCCTGTAAATGCATTAAAGAATGTAAATGTATCTCCTGTCAGGTTTGAAAACCACTGAGAAAAGTACTCACGGTTCACACCCGGAATCGGAAGCTGACATCCTACTCTTATAAAAATCAGCATTACAAACGTAAAGAGTATTCTGTCTCTAACGTCCTTTATCTTGAAAGCATTACGAACCGACTGAAACATCAGATCACCTCAGCTTTCCCACCTACAGCTTCAATTTTCTCTTTAGCAGATGCTGAAAAAGCATTTACCTGAACAGTAAGCTTCTTTGTAAGCTCACCATTGCCAAGAACCTTAACGCCATCATTAACTTTCTTGATAACGCCCTTTTCAAGAAGATTCTCAACTGTTACAGTCTCGCCATCCTCATAGAAATACTCAAGTGTGCTAAGATTAATAGCAACGATTTCTTTAGAGTTAGGATCTGTGAAGCCTCTCTTAGGAAGTCTTCTGTACAGTGGCATCTGACCACCTTCGAATCCAAGACGAGGAGCGCCTGAACGTGCCTTCTGACCCTTGTGGCCATATCCAGCAGTCTTTCCGTTTCCTGAAGCATGACCACGGCCTTTTCTGAAGTTAGCTGTGTGCTTGTTGCCAGGAGCTGGTCTTAAATTATTTAATTCCATCTCTACACCTCCTATAATTAGATTTCTTCAACCTTTACAAGGTGGCGAACAGCATTAACCATGCCGCGAACAGCATCGTTATCAGGCAGCTCAACCGAATTGTAAGTCTTGTGCAGTCCGAGAGCTTCTACAGTCTTTCTGTGCTTCGGAATTGCACCGATTGTTGATTTAACTAATGTAACTTTTAATTTCTTGTCAGCCATTGTAACCTCCATCTCGTAAGAACTTAGCTCAGTACTTCTTCAACGGACTTACCACGGTTAGCTGCAACTTCTTCCGGAGTCTTAAGCTGTGATAAAGCGTCGATAGTTGCAAGAACTACGTTCTGCTTGTTGTTTGAACCAAGTGACTTAGTACGGATGTTTCTGATACCTGCTACTTCGCAAACGATACGTGCAGGACCGCCAGCGATGATACCAGTACCTTCCGGAGCCTTCTTAAGAAGGATGGAAGCTCCACCGAACTTGCCGATGAAATCGTGAGAGATTGATCCATTCTTATCAAGTGTTACGCTGATAAGCTTCTTAGATGCATCTTCTCTTCCCTTACGGATTGCTTCAGGAATTTCAGCTGCTTTACCAAGGCCAACACCAACGTGACCGTTGCCATCGCCTACTACAACGAGAGCTGAAAAACGCATGTTACGTCCACCTTTTACAACCTTGGTAACACGCTTGATGGTTACTACTCTGTCAATCAGCTCAAGGCTGCTTGCATCGATTTTAGAGTGATTCATTGTCTTCTCCTTTCGTATTAGAATTCGAGTCCGGCTTCTCTTGCTGCATCTGCCAGTGCCTTAATCTTACCCTGGTAAATGAAACCGCCTCTGTCGAAGACAACCTGCTTGATACCCTTTTCGATTGCTCTCTTGCCGATTACTGATCCAAGATATGTAGCAGCTTCAACATTGTCTGTGAACTTAAGCTCAGAACTTACAGCCTTTTCAACAGTAGAAGCAGCAACCAGTGTCTTTCCAGCAACATCATCGATGATCTGAGCATACATGTGCTTATTGCTTCTGAAAACTGACAGACGTGGTCTCTCAGGTGTGCCGCTGAAACGATTGCGAACTTTAAGGTGCTTCTTTTCACGAACTTCAGTTCTTGATTTCTTGCTAATCATTTCCTATCGCTCCTCCTTACTTCTTACCTGTCTTGCCGACTTTACGTCTGATAGTTTCATCGATATACTTAATACCCTTACCCTTATATGGTTCAGGTCTCTTCTTATCTCTGATTACAGCCGCATACTGACCGACTTTTTCTTTGTCGATACCTTCGACTTCGATTTTATTATCAACGACCTTTGTCTCAATTCCTTCTGGATCTTCCATAATTACTGGATGAGAGAATCCAAGAGACATTGTCAGTTTCTTACCCTGCTTCTGAGCTCTGAAACCAACACCGTTGATTTCAAGAACCTTCTTATAACCTTCATGGACACCAACAACCATGTTATTGATGAGGGATCTTGTAAGACCGTGCAGAGCCTTGGTCTCTTTCTCATCATTAGGTCTCTCTACAACGACATGACCGTCTTCAACCTTAATTGTAAGAACTGAAGGAAGAACTCTTTCCAGAGTTCCCTTTGGTCCTTTAACAGTCACTTTATTATTTTCTGCAACTTCTACTGTTACACCAGCAGGAATTGCGATAGGCATTTTTCCGATTCGTGACATGCCCGCTACCTCCTAATTAATTACCAAACAAAGGCGAGTACTTCGCCGCCAACATTGAGTTCTCTTGCTTTTTTATCAGTAACAACACCCTGGTTAGTAGAGATGATAGCGATACCAAGTCCACCAAGAACTCTAGGAAGCTTATCCTTGCCTGCGTAAATACGAAGACCAGGCTTAGAGATTCTCTTAAGTCCTGTGATGATTCTCTTCTGCTTGTCATCAGCATACTTCAAAGTGATGCGGATATCCTTAAAACCGTTGTTGTCTACCATCTCATACTTCTTGATGTAACCTTCATCAACAAGGATATCAGCTATAGCAACCTTCATCTTAGATGAAGGAATATCAACTGTATCGTGTTTTGCAGTATTTGCATTACGAATTCTTGTAAGCATATCTGCAATCGGATCATTTGTTGTCATTTTAACCTCCTTATGATCTGTCAGTACTTATCGAACTTACCAAGACGCTTTTTTAACGCCAGGAATCTGTCCCTTATATGCAAGTTCGCGGAAGCATACTCTGCAGATACCATACTTACGAAGAACTGAGTGCGGACGGCCACAGATTCTGCAGCGTGTATATGCCCTTGTAGAAAACTTAGGTTTGCGCTGCTGCTTCAGCTTCATAGATAACTTAGCCATGAATTAATCCTCCTTATTTCTGGAAAGGCATATTGAACAGTCTAAGAAGCTCACGTGCTTCTTCGTCTGTCTTTGCAGTTGTGACAACAATGATGTCCATACCTCTTACCTTATCGATCTTATCGTACTCGATTTCCGGGAAGATAAGCTGCTCTTTGATACCAAGGGCATAGTTACCTCTGCCATCAAATGAGTTAGCGTTTACTCCGTGGAAGTCACGTACTCGAGGAAGAGCAAGGTTTACGAGACGATCAAGGAACTCATACATTTTCTCGCCACGAAGAGTAACCTTACATCCGATCGGCATACCCTCTCTGATCTTGAAGTTAGCAACGGCCTTCTTTGCCTTTGTTGTTACTGCCTTCTGACCTGTGATTGTCTCAAGGTCTGATACTGCGCTGTCAAGAACCTTTGCGTTCTCCTTAGCTTCACCAACACCCATGTTAACGACAATCTTAACGATCTTCGGGACTTCCATAATATTCTTATATCCGAACTTCTTCGTCATTGCATCGACGATTTCGCTCTTATACTGATCTTTAAGTCTGCTCATTTATTTCCTCCTTTCCTCAGTCAATTACTTCGCCTGTTGACTTAGCGAAACGTACCTTCTTATCACCTTCAACCTTGAAACCAATTCTGGTAGGCTTTCCGTTTGCAAGATACATAACGTTAGAAAGGTCAAATGCTGCTTCTCTGTGTACGATACCACCATCAGGGTTAACTGCTGAAGGCTTCTCATGCTTAGAAATCATGTTAACACCTTCAACTACAACCTTATTCTTCTTTACATCAACGGAAAGAACCTTTCCGCTCTTGCCTTTATCTTTGCCGGCGATTACCTGAACGGTATCACCCTTCTTGATCTTTGACATTGCCATTTGGTGACACCTCCTTATAATACTTCCGGTGCAAGTGAAACGATCTTCATGAAGCCTTTATCACGAAGTTCACGAGCAACCGGTCCAAAGATACGAGTTCCTCTTGGTGTTTTATCATCTTTGATAACAACTGCTGCGTTTTCATCAAATCTGATATATGAACCATCCTTACGACGAACGCTCTTTACTGTACGTACTACAACAGCCTTAACTACGTCACCCTTTTTTACAACACCGCCTGGTGTTGCATCTTTAACAGAAGCAACGATAACATCGCCGATACTTGCATATCTTCTGGTTGAGCCGCCTAAAACTCTGATGCAAAGGATTTCCTTGGCGCCGGTATTATCTGCGACTTTTAATCTTGTTTCCTGCTGTACCATGCTGACAATTCTCCTTTCACCTGAGTTATTTAGCTCTCTCGATGATCTCTACGAGTCTCCATCTCTTGGTTTTTGAAAGAGGTCTTGTCTCCATTACTCTTACTGTATCACCAATATTGCACTCGTTATTCTCATCCTGAGCTCTAAGTTTATATGTCTTCTTTACGATCTTCTTGTAAAGAGGATGCTTAACATTATCGACAACCGCTACCGTGATGGTCTTGTCCATCTTGTTGCTGACAACCTTACCGGTACGTGTCTTTCTGAGATTTCTTTCTGCCATTTTATCTCCTTCCCGACGCCTTAGGCCTTCGCAGCATTCTCAGTGAGGACTGTCTGAATTCTTGCGATATTCTTTCTCACTTCTCTGATTCTGCTGGTGTTGTCAAGCTGGTTTGTCGCATTCTGGAATCTTAAATTGAAAAGCTCTTTCTTTGCTGCTGTCAGCTCTTCTGAAAGCTCAGAAACTGACTTTGCTCTTAAATCTGCAACATACTTATCAGTCTTCATTATGCTTCACCGCCTTCTTTAGCTGCTACGGCTGCATCTAAATCAGCCTTGGACACGATCTTAACCTTGCACGGAAGCTTGTGTGAAGCAAGACGAAGTGCTTCTCTTGCTGTCTCTTCCGGAACGCCTGCGATTTCAAACATTACACGGCCTGGTTTTACTACTGCTACCCAGTGATCAACAGCACCCTTACCAGATCCCATACGAGTTCCGAGGGGCTTTGTTGTAACTGGCTTGTCAGGGAAGATCTTGATCCATACCTGACCACCACGCTTTACGTATCTAGTCATAGCAACACGGGCTGCTTCGATCTGATTAGATCTGATCCAGCAAGGCTCAAGAGCAACCATACCGAACTCACCGTAAGTAACTCTGTTACCACTGTTAGCCTTACCTCTAAGTGAACCACGCATCTGCTTACGATGCTTAACTCTCTTTGGCATTAACATAGTTATTTATCGCTCCCTTCCTTAGCTGCCTTGCGATCAGCAGTCTGTTTTTTTCCGGGAAGTACTTCACCCTTATAGATCCATACTTTAACACCGACTTTACCATAAGTTGTGTTTGCCTCAGCGAAACCATAGTCGATATCAGCACGAAGAGTCTGAAGAGGAATAGTACCCTCTGAATAGAACTCACGACGAGCGATATCAGCACCGCCAAGACGTCCTGAACAAGATGCCTTGATACCCTTAGCACCATTCTTAAGTGTTCTCTGCATAGCAGACTTCATAGCACGTCTGAATGATACACGGTTCTCAAGCTGGTTAGCGATGTTCTCAGCGACAAGCTGAGCATCCATATCTGGGCGCTTAATCTGCTTGATTTCGATATCTACGTTCTTGCCTGTCTCTTTTGCAAGCTGCTTCTTTGTAGCTTCGATGTCCTTACCACCTTTACCGATGATGATACCAGGTCTAGATGTAAGAACTGTAGCTCTAACCTTACCAGCTGATCTCTCGATTTCGATCTTGGAGATACCTGCTGAGTAAAGCTTCTTCTTCAAATATGTTCTGATCTTGTAATCTTCTACAAGGTAATCTGCGAAGTCGCCTTCTGCATACCATTTAGAATCCCAATCCTTAATAACACCGACTCTTAAGCCGTGGGGATTTACTTTCTGACCCATTGAATGATCTCCTTTCTACGCCTTAGTTCTTCTCGTCAAGAATGAGAGTAATGTGGCTCATTCTCTTCTCAATTCTGTAAGCTCTGCCCTGTGCACGAGGCTGAATACGCTTCATGATCGGTCCCTGGCTTGCATAGCACTCAGCGATGTAAAGACCAGCCTTATTAAGACCATTGTTGTTTTCAGCATTTGCTGCAGCAGATTCGAGGAGCTTCAGAATAACGCTAGAAGCGTATCTCGGATTGTACATCAGAATACCTTTTGCTTCAGTATAGCTCTTGCCTCTGATAGCATCCAGTACGAAGCATGCCTTCTGTACCGGAATTCTAGCATAGGATAACTTTGCTGACGGTCTGGTATCCTTAACTGCATTTCTTTCTCTTTTAATATGGGAACGATGTCCTCTTGCCATGGATAAAACCTCCTTTCAGATTATCCTATTATTTAACAGTTGAAACTGAAGCATGTCCTTTGTAAGTACGTGTACCAACAAATTCACCAAGCTTATGTCCAACCATATCTTCTGTAATGTAAACCGGAACGTGCTTTCTTCCATCATGTACTGCGATGGTGTGACCAACGAATGATGGGAAGATTGTTGAACGACGTGACCAAGTCTTAATGACTTCTTTACTGCCGCTCTGATTCATCGCATCAACCTTCTTCAGAAGGCTCTCGTCAGCGAACGGTCCCTTTTTAAGTGAACGTGACATATTAATCCTCCTTATACGCTAAGAGCTTTGCCGTTTCTTCTTCTTACGATGAGCTTGTTTGAAGCCTTCTTTCTCTTTCTAGTCTTAAGACCAAGAGCCGGCTTGCCCCAAGGTGTGCTCGGGCCTGGACGTCCGATAGGTGCACGACCTTCACCACCACCGTGTGGGTGATCGTTAGGGTTCATAACAGAACCACGAACTGTAGGACGAATGCCCATGTGACGAATACGACCAGCCTTACCATAGTTAATAAGGTTATGATCAATATTTCCGATTGTACCGATTGTAGCTCTGCACTCGATCGGAACCATTCTCATTTCGCCTGAAGGAAGCTTAACTGTAGCGTACTTACCTTCTTTAGCCATAAGCTGTGCGCTTACGCCTGCTGAACGAACCATCTGTCCGCCCTTACCAGGATGAAGCTCGATGTTATGGATGCTTGAACCAACTGGAATTGCTGAAAGTGGAAGGCAGTTACCAACACGTACTTCAGCTTCTGGTCCGTTCATGATCTTCATACCATCTGTAAGACCCTGAGGTGCAAGGATGTATCTCTTCTCACCATCTTCGTAGCAAACAAGAGCGATGTTAGCTGTTCTGTTTGGATCGTACTCGATACCAATAACCTTAGCAGCCATTCCATCCTTATCGTTTCTCTTGAAATCGATAATTCTATACTTAGCCTTGTTTCCGCCGCCCTTATGACGAACAGTGATCTTACCCTGGTTGTTACGTCCTGACTTATTTGCAAGTCTTACAACAAGAGACTTCTCAGGAGTGCTCTTTGTAATCTCGCTGAAATCAGAACCTGTCATATTCCTTCTGGAAGGTGTATATGGGTTATAAGTTTTGATTCCCATTTTTTTCTCCTTTATTTCTCACATACAGATAATTTTAATTTTGTCCTGTACGCGGTGTTATCGCATTACTTAGAATTAAAGTCCTGCGAATACTTCGATATCTTTGCTATCAGCTGCAAGTGTAACGATTGCCTTCTTCTGCTTAGCAGTTGTTCCAACAACCATTCCTCTTCTCTTCTTCTTGCCCTGGATGTTCATTGTGTTGACCTTAGCAACCTTTGTATCGAACATCTTCTCAACAGCCTCTTTGATCTGAGTCTTGTTAGCTTCAGGGTGAACGAGGAATGTATACTTCTTATCAGCCATGCCATTCATTGACTTCTCAGTAACTACTGGCTTAAGGATAACATCATAATAATTAAGAGTTGCCATTATGCGTATACCTCCTCAATCTTTGCAACAGCTGCCTTTGTAGCAATAACTGTGCTGTATTTCATAATGTCATATGTGTTGATCGTGTTGATCTGAGCTGTGATGACATTAGGAATATTTCTAGCAGAAAGGATTGCATTCTGATCCATCTCATCAAGGATTACAAGAGCCTTGTTAACCTTGAGTGCATCAAGCACCTCCTGGAATTTCTTTGTCTTAATGCCTTCGAACTTAAGCTCGTCAAGTACGATGAACTTGTTGTCCTGAACACGAGATGTAAGAGCACTCTTAAGAGCGATTCTCTTTTCTTTCTTGTTCATCTTGAAAGAATAATCTCTTGGTACTGGAGCAAATACAACACCACCATGTGTCCACTGTGGAGATCTTGTTGATCCCTGACGTGCATGGCCTGTTCCCTTCTGCTTCCAAGGCTTTCTTCCGCCGCCTCTTACTTCAGAGCGAGTCTTAGCTTTCTGTGTTCCCTGACGATTATCAGCAAGCTGCTGGAGAACTGCCTGGTGTACAAGGTTTTCGTTAACTTCAATACCGAAAATCTCGTCATTCAGCTCAAGTGTTCCAACTTCGCTTCCTGTCATATTATAAACTGATACGTTAGCCATTATCTGAATCCTCCTTCCTTCGAATATTATTTATTCTTCTTGCATGTCTCTTTGATGGTAACAAGTGCCTTCTTTGCACCCGGAACGCATCCCTTAACGAGGATGAGGTTCTTCTCGGCATCTACACGTACAACTTCAAGATTCTGAACAGTGATCTGCTTAGCACCCATGTGACCAGGCATTCCCTTACCCTTGAATACTCTTGAAGGATATGAGCTTGCGCCGTTTGAACCCTGATGTCTGTGGAACTTAGAACCGTGCATCATAGGTCCTCTGTGCTGACCATTCTTCTTGATTGCACCCTGGAAACCTTTACCCTTTGAGATAGCAGTTGCGTCGATCATGTCGCCGGCTGCGAAGATATCAGCCTTGATTTCCTGTGCAAGCTGATACTCAGCTGCATTATCAAAACGGAATTCCTTAACGAATTTCTTAGACTCAACACCAGCCTTTTTGAAGTGGCCAGCGAGTGGCTTTGTTGTTCCGTGAGCGTGTGCAACTTTAACCTTGCCGCTTGCATCCTTCTCAACAACCTTGTCTTTGCTTTCGCCGAATCCAACCTGAACTGCGTTGTATCCGTCGTTCTCTTCTGTCTTGATCTGTGTAACTACACATGGACCAGCTTCGAGAACAGTTACAGGTGTTACTACTCCGTTCTCATCGAAAATCTGTGTCATACCGATTTTCTTTGCTAAGATAGCTTTTGTCATCTTTTCACCTTTCTGCATTGGAACATATCGCCCGAGATACGTTCATACATTAATCTTAATTACTTGTTCTTCATCTTGATGTCAATATAGACACCTGCGGGCATCTCCAGTCTTGAAAGAACATCTACTGTCTTCTGTGTCGGAGCAATGATGTCGATGAGTCTCTTATGAGTTCTCTGCTCGAACTGCTCACGGCTATCCTTGTACTTATGTACAGCACGAAGGATTGTAACTACCTCTTTCTTTGTAGGAAGGGGTACTGGTCCGCTGACCTCAGATCCGTTCTTCTTGACTGTTTCGATGATTTTTCTGGCTGATGCATCAACTAACTGATGATCATAGGCTTTTAATGTGATTCTCATAACCTGATTTGCCATAAAAAAAGTCGCCTCCTTTTCGCACTTTTTTAAGTACGACAAGCGGTGACTGTACACGTTCCCGTGTGTGTCCTTGCTGCAATAGACACAAAACGGCCGTTCTCCAACTAAGTGAACTAAATTACGTACAGTGACTTGTCGCCAGTTTCCTAACTTGACATTCGCTCCACGGAGATACCTGACCATGTCAGCAACTTCACGCTTCTACGCTATCAATGTCACAGCAAGTGCTATTATACATGTAATTCCCTACATTTTCAAGCACTTTTTACAAATTTTAAAAAATAATTTTGTACAAAAATTCCGAATTTTCTACGGATTTTTGTGACATTTTTTTGTATAAATTTATATGCTTTTCAATCGTTTAAATCTCCAGACTGATTAAGCAATGCAATAAATATAACACAATATGGAGGTACTATAAATCCATTTTCAAAAAAGGAGGCAGCAAGCCAGGTATATACGCCTGCCATTGCAAGCCTTTCTATTTCCGTACAATTCCTATTAATATATGTACGTTCTCTTAACCTTTTAATAAGTAAATAGCCAACCAGCAGAAATACTATGATACCGTGTACGACAAGTATATCAAGCATACCATTGTGAACTTCAAATATAAAAAAGCTTTTCATATGATACGATGAACCGATTCCTGTAACCGGATGCTTTAAGAACTCTTCCCACAGTTCACTCCAGATATCCTGTCTGCCTGAAAGAATACTTTTATATAAAATATTAATATCTATACCCGTCTTTCCCAGTATTATATAAAGACCGGTAAAAAGTAAACTCCCAATGGTGCTTCCAAGAATGAGCAGCCATGACAAAAATTTAGAAGTGCAGACCTTAGGCATTATCATCCACAGAATTCCATACGCTATGCAGCTCATAGCCGCTGATCTTGCATGATAACATATGCAGAAAAGTATTGTAACTATCCAGAATAATAGTTGTATATACTTGATCTCATCTATTTCAAGATCGCGTTTCAGATATTCAAAAAAAAGTTCGCCGCATGTCATAAATGTAATAAATGCGAGTCCCGACATGTTGAATCCATATTCCCAGTGTATCCAGGCATACCACCACATCATCAACATTGCCCCGGCGCCCATCATGATTTTATTTATAGGAAGGTCCTTAGGGATAAAGGGAAGCGCGGCCAGCATCAGTGCCATATCAGACGGAACAAGCATCGCTCCTTTATTTGATCCTATAAGCACGAGATTAGCTCCTGATATTATAATAGTTAGTATGGCCGCCAACATCTCTGTCTTAGAAACCCTGCTTTTATCGACACTTATTATTATGATTGCCGCAAATGCCATAAACACAATCAGCGTTGCATACTTAGTGGTCTCACCATAAAATTTTTGAGTAATAAAAGAAGATAAAATGAACCAGATAAATATTATTCCAAAAAAGTAATTCGATAATCTTTTCATTTTTTCAGACATTTTTTCACCATTTCCGTCAACTCCTGGATATACATAGCCGAAAGGATAACCACGATCATCCCGTTTAATGTCATATAATTCTTCATATTAAATATGACCAGCAGCGCTTCTATAATCAATAATGCATATGCTACGATATCTCTAAATAAATGTATTCGTAATTTTACATATTTTCTCACCATGATCAATGCCAGTATAAACATTGTAAAATATGAAGCAAGTGTAGCCATTGCTGCTCCCATAGTACTGAACTCTAAAATAAAGAAATAATTCAATACTATGTTAACGATCGCACCTGCGCCCGTAGCTCTTCCTATACTTTTTCCATCCTTAAACGCAAGACATATACTTCCGAGAAATCCTTCCAACGCACCGAATATTACCGAAATAAGCAGCGGAGGAACAAGCACCCATGCTTCAAAAAAAGATTTCTGGAACATAAACCCAGCTATGATTTTTAATAGCCATATCAATCCCGCACATCCTACGACCAGACATGCATTATAAACACGATACATGTTAGAAAAGAATTTATCACGCTGTTCTCTTTGATACTCTTTAGCAGCTGACATCTGCCATGCCTGGGCAAAAATCCCCTGGAACACCTGTAGGATTGCAGGGATTTTATATGCCGCACCATATAATCCATTTTGACTTGCTCCGAGTAAAGCCAGTATATAATATCTATCCAGCGCATTGTTTATCCAACTCGAAGTCGAGTAAAGCAGCATTGACGATCCATATTCTTTCATCTCTCCGTCAAGCCGCCTATTAACCGAATTTTCTCTTAATAACTTCGGTCCCTCTGAAAGATTGAACATCAATACCCCAGATCCAACATATGCTATCATCTGCGCTATAAGATATCCATACAGTCCCAGATTAAGGCCTAAAAGAAAAATCAGGTTTGACACTATTACAAAAAATGTACATGAAACACTTCCCATTATCATTATCTGAACTCTTTCTGTTCCCTGACAATAAAGAAGCATATACTCATAAAAACTATCACAAATAAACAGCAATATAAAAAATAAAATATATTGCTGCTCTATATCTATAAAACCTATTCCCGATAGAATTATCGCAAAAGCACTAATCACAACAACGATCACATCTGATCTTAATACACGATTGATTCCGGATCTAAGTATCTCGCCTTTATTGGAATCCGGATCTAATCCAAACCTGAGCGCTGCCTCTCCTGCATTTAATGTTAAAAGCGGTACAAGCAACAGCAAGGTTGTCTGCATTACATCAGCAATACCATATTCAGCCTCTGTAAGTACAGAAGTATAAAATGGCACCAGCAAAAATACCAGCAGCTTTGAAACAAAACTGCTTATGGTAAAAAGCGCCATATTCTTAAACAGATATTTATATTTTCCTTCAACCATTGCTTTCCTCTCTTCCAGAAAATGCAGTAGTTGTAAGGAATATTAACAATGGCGAATAATCAGCCCACATAAGATCCATATCGATAAATGATTCTATAAATATTGCAAATATAGCTGCAGCAGCGCATATTCTGATCTTGTCCATGTTCTCAAGTCCGGTCTGAAGTAATCTAAGCCTTGATACTATCAGATACATGGAAAGCAGAAATACCGGCAGGCCATGAACTGCGAGGATATCATACATTGCATTATGCATATTGTATTCTACAAAAGACTTGAGCTGTCTTCCGGAACCAATTCCTGTCAATATATTATTCTTCAGTATGTCCCAAACTTCCAGCCATATCTGCTCTCTTCCCGAAAAGATACTCTTATAAAAGAAAGGGAGCTGCATATTAAATCCTGTAGATGCAAGAGCAACGTAAAATATAACAAACCCAATCGATCCAAAGGTCGCAAAAAGTGTTAAGGCTAAATAACGCTTTCTTCCGCTCCACCATTTCTTTGGAACAATATAATAAAATGTCATATACAGCGCAAATGCTATAAATGCACCCCTGGCCAAATGCCAGAGCACCAATGTAACAACACGAATTGAAGCAAGTACTATGAAAAATCCGTAGATTTCTTTTTTGGCCGTCAGCTTTGTAAGAAGTATCATAGCGCCAAGAAATGTAAATACAGTTACTGTAGCTCCGGTATTGGAATTGTACGAAAAAGCTCTGTCATAAACAAACCATGAAGCAAACATAATTAAAAAGAACACTTCTAAAGCCTTTTGCTGCCTGCTGTCAAATTTTACGAACGGCGCAAGATACCATATTATCAAAAAATTGGCAAGAATCAGTATGCAGCCTTTATTTGAACCTATTATAAATAGATTTACAGCTGCCAGAACCAGCGTAGCCGCAAGAACTATAAACTGTGGTTCTCTGCTTTTTAACTTTTCTATAATATCCACATGTGCTAAAAAAAGCATTCCAAGAGAAACGAATACTATCAGCGTATTAAATTTCTCTGTGTAGTGATAAAAAAGCGGAAACGTCCACGTTCCCATATAAAAAATCATTAAAATAATTAATGCTGCCCAAGTCAGGATTGACCTTGACTTACCATTTTCTCTGCGATCGTCATAAGTTCTTTCGATCGATTTTCCCATGATGTATGCTCCTTATTTGTATTAGAGAGAATTCTGGCATTATTGCCTTTAAGCAATATTTCTCTAAGTTTAGATGCGATTTCATCAACATCCTCATAATCATTTATCAGGTCCGTATCATTTATGCCTCCAAGACTTGATAAAACGCCGCATTTACGCGACAATAATATATCGCATCCTGAAAGCAAAGCTTCTACAGGTGCCAGACCAAATGTCTCAAAAACACTATTTTGCACAAAAATTCTCGACTTACTATATAACTCAAGCATTTTATCTGCTCTAACAAGCCCAACATTGTTTACAAATTCGTACTTGTTGATTTCTTCTGTATCAGCGCCATCAGCACCTGCCACTGTAAGCGTTATGCCGCTGACCCCTGACTTTCTGAGTATATCAATTGCCTTACAGATATTTATAATCTTCTTTCTTGGCATACCTCCGCCAACTGAAATTATTGAAAATTCTCCATGCTTCTCAACATTTTCGTTTACCTTTAAGCTGTCCCAATCTATACCATTAGTCAGATGACTGATCTTATCCTTATACTTAGGATAATGTTCCTTAAGCCATGTCTCAAACTGTCTTGAAACAGCAAGAAGAAGATCAGCTCTTTCCATCATTTCCTTCTCGTCATCAGCCATCCTGTCATTAGGAACACGGTTAAGCATGTTTTCATACTCGACACATCCATGCATCAGATAAATACTCGGAATCCCCTTCATAGCTGCAAGCTTCATTCCCAGTATATTTTGTCTTGAGTGCCCTGAAAAAAATGCACAATCAGCCTTCTTCATTTTAACTGCCAGCTCTATAGCACGCTTTACTTTATTTTTTTCTTTAAGATACAGCGTATTTTCAGGCAAATGGTCTCGATATGCCCTTGTTACATTTGCCGGTCCTGTTCCTGACCAATCATCCCCTATAAGAAAAACTCTTACATCGCTCATACTCCGCTACCCCCTTATACATGCATCCGATTGCCTTTAAAAGTGACATATCGTTTTTATAAACTTTATATTTCCTGATCGCGAACTGCCATATTAATAAGTGATGCCCCCACTTCCACATTCTATAATATCCCGCACCGCGATCTCTGAAAAATTTCTCCGTATATCCCTTAAACCAGGTTGATTCTGTATCAAGTAAACCCGCAATTTTAATTGGAACATATAATATTTTAAGCCCTGCTCTCATGGCATCAAACAAAAAAATATTTTCTTCCCCCATTGAAAATTCGGCTCCTGCTCCAAATGCTTCATCCATACAGAGCCCCTTTTTTCTGACCGTATCAAGCCTAAATGCAACTTCAGGCGAAAAAATCTTCATCGTATGAAAGCGTTCCATAAAACGTACTTTATCATATATTGGCTGATGTCTCTCCGGTCTTTCTATAAAGAAGGCAATTATATCAGCTTCCGGATTTTCATCAAAACTTCTGGTGATTATTTCCTCATAATCATCAACATAACATACGTCGTTATCCGCGAATATGCAAAACTCAGAAGATGCCTTCTTCAAAGCCATATTTCTGCTTTTAGAAAGTCCTCTCTCAACCGTCGATATATAATTGATTTTTCTAGAACCGTCCTCAATATATTCTTCAGAATCATGATCACATTGATTTATCAAAGTCACATTTCCTTTGATATTCAGGTGGTTTATATAATTCCAGCCGTCCAGATGCATGCATGAAAGCAAAACCTCCAGACGGCTGACGCTGTTACTATTATTCATAAACGTCTCCAGACTGCATGCAGTGCATAGAAAGAAAAGCACCAGGCACTTCTTAATATCCCCATACCTTCAACGTTTCGATATAAATTCCAAATTCTTTTAATGGCCTCGTTTTTATTAGAAGAAAGAGTTCCACTGCTTCTGCGATAAAGCGTAAGCGGTCTGTTAAGTCCATATGCAGTATAGCCTTCCTTAAGCACTTTCCACCATGTAGCTGTATCTTCACTCGGAACATCCGGCATCATTATAATGTCTTTATCTATCTTTGCCGTATCAAACATAACTGTGCTGGTGAAAATAGTAGTATTCTTCAAAGCATCTTTGTAACTCATCTTTTGCGGAACTCTGACTATCTTATCGATTCCCACGCCTGTCTCATCTGCAAACTCATAGCCTGTGAAGGAAAACGCTGCATTCATCTTATGCATAAAATCAAGCTGCATTTTAAGCTTTGGCGGTTCCCATAGATCATCTGCATCAAGAAAAGTTATATATCTTCCTTCTGCTGCCTCTATACCTACATTCCTGGCCGCAGCCGCGCCTCTTTTCTCACCGGTCATCAATAACCGGATTCTGCCTTCAAGCCCTTTTGTCTGGAATTCCTCCATTATATAGCCTATACATTTCAGACTGTTATCAGTCGAGTGATCCTCGACCAGCAATATTTCCCAGTCACTATACGTCTCTGCCATTACAGAACGAACCGTATCTTCTATAAAACGTCCTGCATTATGAACAGGAATAATTACCGAAACTTCTGCCATTCTCTGTACCCTCCGGGTTAATCTTCTTCACTGGAAGAATTTTTCTGCACCCCTGCAGTTACTTTTTCATGAGCACCTTCTGTGCTTTCTTTCATGAATAGTATTTTTACTGTAAGAATCATAAGCTTTATATCGAGCCATAATGAATACTGCTCAATATAGTACAAATCAAATTTAAGCTTGTCGTATGGCAATGTATTATATTTACCATATAACTGCGCATAACCCGTAATACCCGCTCTTACCTTCATTCTATAAGTAAATTCAGGCATTGTTTCCGAATATTTTTCTATAAATTCAGGTCTTTCAGGTCTGGGGCCTACGAAAGACATATCACCTTTCAGCACATTTATAAGCTGCGGAAGCTCATCCAGTCTACATGCTCTGATGAATCGTCCTACCGGAGTGATTCTTGGATCTGATTCTGCTGCAAGCACTGCCACACCAGCCTTTTCAGCATTCATGATCATACTTCTGAATTTATATATATAAAATTTTCGTCCATTGACCGTACACCTGACCTGTTTGTACAGAGCCGGCCCACCATCGTAAAGCTTGACTGCAAGCGCTGTAATTATCATAAATGGAGAAGTAAGCACCAGCAATATAGAAGCTATCACTATATCCATCAATCGTTTAATAACACGTTCCTCATACTGTAAAGGATTAGAATCCGTAAGCAGTAATGGCGTATCAAACAAATGCACCGGTTCAGAACCATTCAGTATGATATCTGATATTTTTGGCATTACATATATACGTTTCGAACGTTCATAACAATACTTATAGATAGGATTTCTCTGATCTGTCGGAATATCCCACAACATTATTGTATTATATGAATCTATAAGCGCCTGTATCTTCTTCTCTTCCTCAGAAGCACTGACTGACTCGGCTATATGAAACTGATCCCTTCTTGTGGCAAGTTTTTCGACAAAATTATGTATCGACTCTCCACCATATATAAGCAGCACATCATACGGCTTAAATCTGTTCCTATAAAAAGCTGCCGTAGCAGAAATCCAGCCACAACTAAATAAGATCTGTAATCCAAAGACCAATATCAACGGAAACGGGTTAGGAACCTTATATGACAACAACATTGCTATCAGATAAAAAAAGGCATCTGACATAACTGCTGTAAATACAAAGGAAAACATCACTTCACCCGCTCGCCTTACTCCGACCAGCAAGCCTCCAAATACCTGTCCCAGAAAAAGGACAACTCCTACATACATCGTCATTACAAAGAGATGTCCTCTAAAGTACAGCTGTGTTCTGAATTCATTATTATAAACATTATGAAGCACATACAGTGCTAATAACGCATCCACTGCTATCATTACCGTACATGCCGCTAAAGTATATAAGCGCTTAAGCGCCTCTTCTGATTTTATTCGTCTCATTTATAGCTTTCTTCTCAATGAAAGCAGTAAAAATCCCGGCACTCCCGCTAGAATTAACAAAAAGGGAAGTCGATTTTTCTGCTTATAATCACTTTCTGCCATCAACGCAAATCTAAGACAATGTGCTGCATATTTCAGCTTAAGTGCAGACCACGGAGTAAACTTTGCTCTATTCACATAGTATAAGTACCATGCTGTAGGATTATTCCATCTTAACTCATCCACTTTTGCAGTATAACCCTCTTCTACAAGCTCGCATATTGTCAAAATTTTAGGCAACACCTTAAGATAATATTTTTGTCCGATAAGATCATATACATAATCCTCCGGAACGTACTTTTCATAATCAATTTCAGGAAAAAGATTATCTTTAAGAACTTCCGTCCTGAACACCAGCGTTGTTTCTCCATTGAATCCTCTTATTCTCAGATCCAAAAGCGAAGTTTTCTCAACCTCCGGAAACTCTTCATTGTACAGGATCTCTGTTTCACTAACACCCTTATGTGCTACAATACCGGCACACTTTTTATCTTCTCTGCACTTTTTCCATGCATTCAATATATCATCAACTGCTGTCTTTGTAAAACAATCATCTGAATCAAGACACACAAAAAGCGGCGAAGCTGCATTTTTAACTCCGTCGTTATGCGAACGCATCTTCCCACCGTTTTCACGGTGGAAATAGTGTATTTCTATCTTATTTTCTGCTATAAATCTCTTTACTACACTCTCTGTTGAATCTGTTGATCCATCATCAACAATGAGCCATTCGAAATCATGATTCGTCTGTTCTGCTAAACTATCATAGACTCTTTGTAAAAGTCCCGCTCTGTTATATGTAGGTGTAAATACTGTTAATGCTGCCATAAACTTAAAAACTTCTGCTGTTTCCAGACTTCGCTGTAATCAGGCAGAGTAAATACCTCCGTATTTTTTGAAGTATAACGATATATCACCCTTGTCCCGGTCTCACCAATTTTTTTAAGGCCGGCTTTTTTTAAGTAATACTGCATCGAACTATAATGATCGAGCACGATATATTCGGTATTGCTGTCGTCCATTGCTTTGATGAAATCCTCTTTAGGAATCTGTCTTCCCATAACTACTACTCCAAGTATTCTGTTTACAGGATTTTCATCATATTTGAGCATATCATCTGTGATTCCTCCGGCTACAGCATTCATATACGCTTCACGATCTACCGTGAGCATTATCGAAGCATCATACTGTCTCAGCTCCATATTCATATTGTAATCGCATACTGCTCTGGGATATTCGTGATCACTATCTTTATGAATAATATCCGCAACCTGAATAACTTCTTCAGGCATTTTATAAATATTAGCAGCTTTAGTATATCCGGATGAATAAAGATAAACTCCACTCCCTGCAAGTATCAAACATATACCTGCAGCAGCAATGATTCTTTCACCGGTCGTATTCATCTGTGCCACAAACCTTGCAGATATATACGCAAGTACCAATGTAACAGGTGCGATCCACAAAAATCTATAATATTCCTTGTTGATATCAAAAATGCTGTTAATAACAACCGGAGTCAAAGGATTAAATACTGTTAATAATGTGACGATACCCGGCCACAAAAAAACAGCTTTTTCTTTTTCTGTTCCTTTAAAAAATATAAAAGCAAGTGCTGCAGCATAAAGGAGCAGATAAAAACAACCACTGCTATAATATTCTATACACTTAAAAATATATAAAAAGCCGCTTTCCGCGACAGTTAACGTCTGCATAATCTATTTCCCTATCAATGCTTTCCAAAAAGTGGCGGGTATGTATAAAAGACGAACAATCCCTTAACGTATCCTACATACGCAAGTAAAAGTATCACACACGGAATAATACATATCAGGCAATTAACAATTACCTTTATACTCCGCTTTCTAATCGCGAGGGGAAGTCCAAATACTCCAACCATTGCCGGAACAAGCATGTTTGCCGAATTCGAAAGTATTGTTGATCCTAGGCACACCAGAAACAGCAATCTCCAGAATCTGCGGCTTATATGTTCTTCATTAAGCTTGATGAAAATATAAATTATCATAGGCATGACAATATTTCCTATCAAAGACTTGCCTTCGTATGTTCTTGTAAGCATGAAGTTTGAGCTTGTAAATATTGATATATAAAAAAAGTTAACAACTCCTGCAAAAAATAACATTGAGCCTATCGCTGAAGTTTTCCTTCCAAACAGCTCTAATGCAATTCGATAATATATGATATTACTTATGACCAGCGCAGTACCTGCCATGATCGTCTTTGTCCAAAGCAGCGGATGAATTCCCGTCAAATAGCACCATACCGCATCATTCATCGGATATGTTGCAAACAAATATCTCATTTCAAAATGATTGAGCCAATCACCTGTATACGGATCATAGATATTCATCGTATTGGTCTGAAGCGACGTTGTAACATTTGCAACATAATACGCTGCATCAAGGGTAAACTGATACGCATTCAAAATAATGGCAAGCTGCGCCGCAACAATTACAATAACTGCAGCTGCAAATGCCTTATGCTTTGCTAGAAGCACAATGAGCCGAGAAAACTTATCTTTCCATACCTTATGGTTAAATATACATGAAATTATGCAAATGATACCCATTAAAACTCCCCAGAGATTTCCAAGCCAGCTTAACGGGCGCCAGTTCAGCATGATCACGAGACAAGGTATATCAAATAAACAATAATACACAAAAAAGCCTGTCAAAACAGTCATGGATATTGAAAAATCTTTATTTCCACGCCTTGCTGTGATAAGCGAACCAAATAAAAAATATAAAATTAAATTGGCAGGTATCATCATGATACCCATTAACATCTGAAGTGTCACTTAATCCGTGCTCTCCCTTACTGCCTGCATTTCCTGAACTGTTTCTTCAAGATTCTGCACACTGCCATAAAGTGTATTAATTTTGCTGTTCAGCGTAAATATGGATACGATTGAAAATACGGCAAATAAAATAAAAATCACATAGCCGATAACGATCATTCTCCACTTCGTCTTGTTGTTCAAGATGTCATCCTCCGCTGTTATATCTTTTACCTCTAATTCTACACCGCCAGACAAAAAAAGCGCCGCCAGCCTGTCGAGCAGCGGCGCAGTATGCTTTCGCGTCAGAATGAGGATTATTCCGATTAGAATCAGTCCTGCACGGAAAATCATATTTAGTCCTCTACTTAAATATTAAGATTTTTAATATAGTCTGCAATTGCATCGTGCCAGTCAGCAAAAGTATAGCTGCCTGTAAGACGAAGCATATAGTTATCAAGAATAGAATATGCCGGTCTTGGAGCACTCTGTGGATTCTTTGCCGTATACTCAGCTGTAGTTACATGGTTAACCTTTGTATCCTTACCGGCAAGTCTGAAAATCTCTTCCGTAAAATCAGCCCAGTTAGTATCGCCCTCACATGTTGCATGGAAGAGCCCGTAATTCTCAGTCGGAAGCAATGTATGAATTGCTCTCGCAAGCTCCTTAGTGCTTGTAGGTGTTCCAAGCTGATCCTTTACTACGCTGACTTCTGAATGATTCTCAGAAAGTCTGAGCATTGTTTTTACAAAATTCTTACCATCGCCATAAAGCCATGCTGTTCTAAGAATGAAGAAATCTTTAGCAAACTGCTTGACAAAATTTTCTCCTGCAAGCTTTGTGATACCATACGCACTGACAGGTCCAACCTCATCAAACTCTGTATATGGTTTTGAAGCATTTCCCGGGAACACATAATCAGTAGAAACATGCACAAGCTTTGCTCCTGTATCAGTTGCAGCTATTGCAAGATTTCTAGGTCCAATTGCATTGATCTTATAAGAAAGATCTCTATCTTTTTCCTGCGCATCTACTGCTGTGTATGCTGCACAGTTAATAATTGCATATGGCTTGATCTCACGTGCAAGTGATGTTACAGCATCTACATCTGTGATATCAAGAGAATGAATACCATCTCCCTCAGCTACATCAGTGTTATAAAGCTCAAACTCACTGCTTCCTGCAAGTTCAAGATTAATCGCACGGCCAAGCTGACCGTTACTTCCTGTTATTAAAAGCTTTTTCATTATAATTATGCCTCTCTTATTCGCCTAATCCGTCTTCTATTATTCCCACCAAGGCGTCCAGTGCTTCCTGTTCGTCTGCACCTTCACACATAAGCTCAATCTCATCCCCACTTTTTACGCATGCACCCAAAACACTAAGAACACTTTTCGCATTTGCCGTATTCTCTCTGAATCTGAAGGTAATAAGTGAACTAAATTTCATTGCCTCCTGACACAGGATGCCTGCGGGACGAAGGTGAAGTCCAGTAGGATTTTTAACAACAACTCTCTTACTAACCATCCCTACTCCTTTAAAAAACTTAAACGTCATGACTCGCTTGCGAGTCTTGCGTATAGAATTCGGGCTTGCCGTGAAGACACACTTTCTTCCCGAACCCGTGCGCATCCTCGCGGAGCGCTTTAACTCAGTCAGAGTTTACCACGACTGAGTTAAATCACAGTTTTCTCGATCAACTCAGCAAGTTTCTTCGCATCATCATCAATGACCTTCTGATCTTTACCCTCGATCATGACACGAACAAGCGGTTCAGTACCTGAAGGGCGAATCAAAACTCTTCCCTCTCCGGCATACTTAGCCTCTAGATCTTCAATTGCCTGCTTGATTTCAGGATACTCAAGATACTTATCCTTTTTATGGTTCGGAACCGTTGCATTATAAAGAGCCTGTGGAAGGACCTGCATTACTTTAGAAAGTTCTGAAAGCTTCTTACCACTTTCCTTTACTACCTCCAAAAGATGAAGTGCTGAAAGGAGGCCATCCCCGGTAGTATTTTCCTTAAGGAAAATAATATGTCCTGACTGCTCTCCACCGATCGCACCGCCTATCTCTCTCATATGCTCAAGAACATAACGGTCTCCGACCTTTGTCTGATCTACCTTAATACCCTTATCTTTACACATGAGTATAAAGCCAAGATTAGTCATAACAGTTACTACAATAGTATTATTGCTAAGCTCTCCTTTTTCCTTCATGTGTGTTCCGATAATAGCCATGATCTCATCACCGTTAACGATTTTACCGTTTTCATCCGCAGCAAGAAGACGATCTGCATCACCATCAAAAGCAAGACCAAGGTCAGCCTTTTCCATTACAACTCTGGCACAAAGCTCTTCCATATGTGTAGAACCACAGTTTGCATTAATATTTGTGCCGTCAGGATTGTTATGAATTGCTATAACATCCGCACCAAGCTCCTTAAGTGTCTCTACTGACGTATAAGAAGATGCACCTTCAGCACAGTCTACAACTATCTTAAGTCCACGAAGGCTTGTACTGATCTGCTTCATTGAGTGATTGATATACTCTTCACGCGCATCACGGCGATATTTGATCTTACCTACTCCTGAACCGGTCGGGTGCGGAAGATCCTTATTACCATTTCTGATATAAGATTCAATTTTATCCTCAAGTTCATCTGAAAGTTTATAACCATCACCGTTAAAGAACTTGATACCATTGAATTCTACAGGATTATGTGATGCAGAAATTACAACACCTGCATCAACCTTATACTTACGAGTAAGATAAGCAACTGCCGGAGTTGGAATGACCCCAACATAAACCGCATTTGCCCCAACGGAACAGATACCTGCCATTAATGCATTTGCAAGCATGTCTCCGGAAACTCGTGTATCACATCCTACCATAATTGTCGGACGATAATCATTCTGCTCCGTAAGTACATAAGCACCTGCTGCACCAAGCTGCATCGCAAGAAGTGGTGTAAGCTCCTGATTTGCTACACCTCTTACTCCGTCCGTTCCAAATAACCTAGCCATTATACTCCTTCCGTATACTGCATAACGCACATACTCTATAATTAATTAAATTTTATTCGCTGTCAGCGTCTGAATTTGCCTCTTCGGCATCTGCTTCCTGAGCACCGTCATCCGATTTTTCTTCAGAATTATTTTCTGAGTTTTCATTACTATGATCTGAAGTCTCCTCTGATGAATCATTCTCACTCTCAGCAGTATCGGCATTATTATCAGAGACCTCTACCTTTTCCTCTCCCTGGATCAAAACAGAAACTGTCGGATTTGTCCCCTGTGTAACACCGGTCGGTAAACTAAAGACAACACTCGAATCATAAACATTTGCCGTTAGCGTGTCAACACCTTTTTGCTGTTTCAAAGCTGTTATATCTACTGTACCGGTAACTGCTGCCGCATTTATATTGGCAATATCAGCTGCCAATCCTGTCACAGCCACCTTAACTGATGCCGTATTATCAGCAAATGATGCCGTCAGGCCTTCCGGAACATTTACAAATGCAATATTCGAAACAGGTACCTCAATTTCTTTGGCCTGAAGCGCTTCAACATTGACCGTAAGCGCCAGTTCCGTATCCTCATCAGAATCAACAAGATAAATTCCCGAAGGCAGGTACCCCGCAATACTGACAGTCTTTGTTACTTTGCTTGTAGCACCGTCAATATTGACCAGATTTGAAGGCACTGTAATAGACGATATCTCATCCAGAGCTGAATCTGTGCCCTTTACCAATATAGAAGAGAAAGACTGTTTAAGTGTTCCCGACACCGCATAACCCGCTGCCGGATTTCCGGTATACCCTGCCTTAACAGAAATCTCTTTTGTCTTCCACATTTCAACCTTAACTTCTGTCTCCGTTATGGAAAACGTCAGTGTAGAAGCATCTACAGTACTGCCATTCTTATCGTAAAGTATTATCTTCTCAATAGAATGTATCTCACTTGTCATGTTTGAAACATTAACATGCACTTCGGCTCTGTCGATGGTAGAAACTATTGATTCTGGACCGGATACTCTTACAACATTAGTCGTAAGTGATGAATTTCCAACAGCATACCCATCTGGAGCCTCTCCTGTAGTAACTACCTGAATCTTATACTGCTGTGACTTAAGATTCTCAACCATCACCGTTGCATACTTCTGCCTTGGAGTGATACTTTGAATTTTATCCGCGTAACGAGTAGCTTTGACCTCTATCGGCACCCTGTTGCCTTCAATATTCTCCATATCTACAGTTGCTACAAAATCATCCCTTGAAAGTTCTGAAAGGACAGACCTTTCTGCCTTAACGCTGATACCTATAGAACGCGAGGAATCTGAAAGTTCAAAAGCTTTACCATCACTTTCCATTATATCAGCATTTACAACATCTACGGTAATTGGAGAAAACGGAAGCGTCATCACCGGATTATCAATGCTTACAACTACGATCCAAAGCAGCACAGCAAGCCCAAGTGACAATAATTTTAACGAAAAATTTTCAGTTATTTTTTTCAGGAAAGCTTTCAATGTGGTCATTTCCCAGCCCTCCCTTTCTGATGCCAAAGACGAAACTTTCGCGAATCTTCGTTAGGCTTATTTTGAAGCATCTCCATGCGTTCCCTAAGGTAATCTGAATCAACATTTCTGTACAGCTCTCCGCCATACGCAACGGATACATAACCCGTTTCCTCGGAAACGATTATCGTAAACGTATCTGTTACTTCTGATATACCAACACCGGCACGGTGTCTTGTTCCAAGTTCCTTCGAAAGGTCCATGTTATCTGAAAGCGGCAGATAACATGTTGCAGAAGTGACTCTGTCACCTTTTATAATTACAGCTCCGTCGTGAAGCGGAGTATTATGTTCAAAAATATTGATCAGCAACTGATTACTTACAATAGCATCAACAGGAATTCCGGTTCGTTCATATTCAATCAATGGATCTTCCTTTGCTATAACGATAAGAGCACCTGTTCTTGCTCTTCCCATCTCATAACTGGCTTTGATTATTTCCGAGATCGTTCTATCTGAAAATCTTCCTTTAGAGCCCTGTGGAGAATTGAGCTGCACAAAAGAAGCTATAATATTCTTTCTTCCTAAAATATCCAGTGCTTTACGCAGCTCCGGCTGAAAAATAACAATTACAGCCATGATCGCTACATTCAATGCATTACGCACTATCCAAACGATCGTATTCATTTGGAAAATGTATGCAAAAAGTGTAAAAAGCACAATGACAATAATACCGCGAAGCAGTGACCACGCCTTAGTATTCTTGATCCAGACCATCACCTCGTAAATCAAAAAAGCAATGATTATGATCTCAACATAATCCGTTATCACCATTCTCGGTACAGCGTCAAAAGATATGTATTTTCTTATCGCATCAATTATCGCATTTAATCCAGTAGTCATGAACCCCGCCTGAAATTCCTTTCTGCAGATCGGTTCGATTTTCCTTTTTCACTTATCACTGAAAGCTTAGGAACTGCTTTTACATAATAATAATATTCATCGTCCTCAAACTGAAGAAGCTCAGTCTTTGCATAATCCGGATAAAAACAGAAAAACTTAACGATCAATGCTATCGGTACTGCTATGATTGAACCTATAAAGAGTGCTAAAAGTGATACTTCCAGATTCATCATGGAATTTCCTATCAGGATTATGAGGAAATCTGTTACAACTCCTGAACCAATTGCTAAATACCACGCATAGTCTATGCTAAGACGGCGTATAAGGTACACAAGCAATGTCGTTGCTGCAAAAGCAACCAGGACAAGAATCATTGTTTTATTTCCTGTGATTCCACTAAAGAAAGTCCTAAGTGCTGCCGTTATCTTCTCAATATCTGTTCCTTCGATCGTGAGACCGCTTTTTGCAACATATATAACTACATAATATGCCACAACTCCGCACACTACTGATACACATGAATATGCATTGCCAAGAAGGCCTGCGCATATAGGTACTGCGTATGGAATATGAAAAATAAATGCCAGCGGCGTAACAAGGACCAGCACTGAATCTTTCGGAGCAAATCGAAAATATAAAAGAAAAAGAAGCGTGAAAAGTGCTCCGACTATTACCGCACAGAGCAACGATATAGAATACATGTGCAGAATAACTGACATACATGCAATCGGAAGTATAGCGCTTGCAGGAAGTACCGCATTAAGCAGTGCCACCAAAAAAACAAGTACAGGATTTTTAAGTATCCTCATGTGCCCTACGCTTCCATTTATTGCAATATATGTTATCAGTGCCAGTATAAACTTCAATGCCGGATCAATGTAAACAGCATATCGCGAATATATTGTTTTTATCTGATCTCTAATTAAAATCATACTGTCCATGTCAGTCTTGCCTTCCATACATCGAAATTAATTTTTTCAGTGCCTTCTGGTAGATTCTGACACTTTTTCTGGCTCGTGTATATCGATATGAATAAATCACAAAAGCCCCGAGAATATACATCACCATTACAAGCGCATACAAATTTAATATCCGCCCTACCAGTGCCTGAAAATCAGTCTGATAAAACTGACCTATAAAAGTGTCTGCATTGCACAATGCATATATTCCCACTATCAAAACAAACGACAACGTCACAGAGACAGCCGTTTTAAGAATGTTGATGCACACATAATCACTTCTAAAGTAATCTGTGATCTTCATCATTTCTTTTCCTTCGGTTGCCTCATATGACGCCATTCTTGTCATCAAGATAATCTTATCTTTATTTAACATAAATTAATCAGCTGTTTCTTCCAAGGAAACGCATCTTGTTTCCACTTGGCTCCTTTTTCTTTATAGGCTCCGGCTTAGATTCCGGCTTCTTTATCGAAGCATCTAATCCATTTGCCATTGTCTTCTTACATTCATCACAGAAACGGCCTGAAACTATAGGTTTTCCACAATGTTCGCAGACAATTCCTGATGCGTCTGGTGTCGAAAGCTCTAATCTTTCTTCACGAATCCACTGTTTAATCTGCTGTACATCAACTTCACACTCTTCAGCAGTTTCTACAACTGTCGCATGAGGATTAGCTCTGATGTATTCCTTAACTTTCTGGAAATCCTCTTCCATGTGTGCCTTGCAGGAATCACAGATTGGCGGTCCGGAAATATAATTAAAAATCTTTCCGCACTTTCTGCAGTTCTTTACATTCATTCTGTTTACCCCCTCGTCTTTTCAGCGTTCTTACTTCGGTACACCAGTTGCAAAAGTAACCACCATAACCGAATTTACACCCTTGCTTTTAAGAACGGATGACAGCTCATCCGCAGTACAACCCGTTGTATATACATCATCAACGAGTATAACTCTTTTTAATTTTACATCATTTTTCTGTATTATAAAAGACCTTTTCAAATTTTTACGGCGTCCGTTTAAATCCAGAGACTTCTGTTGTTTAGCGGCTTTCAACCGTTTGACAACAGAATTGTATATCGGAATGTGCAGATATTTAGATAATTTTAAGGCAATCAGCTCTGACTGATTAAATCCCCTTCTCATATAAGCATCTTCATCCAACGGAACCGGAATTATCCCTTCCGCCCCAAACATTTTTAATTCTTTAGAAAGCCTTTCTATAATACACTCAGCAATAAAATCCGTATTTTCCCGCTTATTATTATCCTTCATGTCAAGAATGATTCTGGCCGCCGCATCATTATAGATAACAGCCGCTCTGGCTTTATCAAACGCACGGCTTTCCACCATGCAGATTTTACAAAGCTCAGCTTCACTACTTATCAGCGGTTTCCCACAGCAAGCGCAAAACGGTTGCCTTACCGGAATAACTCTTGGCTTACACGTCTTACATATAAGCCCGCTTCTAAATACCATCACCTCGTCACAGACAGGGCATCTTCTAGGGAACAAAATATCTTTTCCCAACTCTATCAACTCATCAACTGCCATACAATTTATCTTTCAAATACTTCTATAATTCTCTCAGAAAGGCTGGTATAACGCTTTTGCTCCTGAGTATTCCTAATCATATTATCGACAATTTCCCGCCTTCCAATTACCACAACACAGCTTTTTGCTCTTGTGATACCTGTATATAATAAATTTCTATTCATAAGAATCTCCGGTCCGGAGAAAATAGGCATAACAACAGCAGGATACTCAGACCCTTGCGATTTATGAATAGTAATAGCATAAGCGAGCTCCAATTCGCTGAGATCAGTTCCCGGATATACTACTCTTCTCCCGTCATCGAAAAGTACCGTAACATTGCCAAATCCCGGATCGATAGATTCAACGATTCCCATATCTCCGTTAAAAACTCCGGTTCCTTTCTCTTTAAGTACAGAATCTTCTTTTACCATCTCCCACTCGATCTGGTAATTATTTTTTATCTGCATTACCTTATCACCGGTTCGTAAAACGCCATTCCCAAATGGTTTTTCTGCCTTCCACGACTCCTTAGGATTCAAAGCTTCCTGTAATCTCTGATTTAATACTTCAACTCCAAGCATACCCTTTTTCATAGGTGTCATGACCTGAATATCCGCTGCCTCTGCTTTTACATACGGAGGCAGTTTTTTAGACACAAGATATATTATCCCCTGAATAATCGTCTCAGGATCATCGCGTCCAAGAAAAAAGAAATCCTTGCTTTTATTGTCAAGCTTCGGTTCTCTCCCATGAAGAATCGCATGTGCATTCATAACAATGTCACTAAGTTCCGCCTGTCTGAAGACCTTTTCAAGGGTTGCAACGCTGAATTTGCCCGATTTTATCAAATCTCTGAGCACCATTCCCGGCCCAACACTTGGCAGCTGATGCTCATCGCCAACCATTATCAGTCTGGTTCCAGGCGTAATTGCCCTTAAAAGTGCCGTGAAAAGTCTTATGTCAACCATTGACATTTCATCTACGACAACAACATCTGTTTCAAGAGGATCTTCTTCATTCCTTGCAAATCTGCGTGCGGCATCATTGTCAGAAGAGTCTCCTCCTCCATCAACTCCAAGCATCCTGTGGATCGTTCTCGCCGCCATCCCGGTAGCTTCACTCATCCTTCTTGCCGCACGCCCCGTAGGCGCAGCAAGCATAACATTTTCTCCGTGAACAATAAAATATTTGATAAGTACCCTGAGCGTTGTCGTTTTTCCGGTTCCCGGGCCTCCTGTAAGGATAAATACTCCATTCTCGATTGCCGAAACAACTGCTCTGCGCTGATCCTCATCCAACTCAAGTCCGGCTCTCAGCTCAACCCTTTTAATATCGTCCTCGGCTTTCTCAAGAGAAACATCTGTTTTTAGATCAAGTGAATCCAGCATCTTTGCGCACTCGATCTCCATATTGTAAAACTGAGGAAGGTAAACATTATATTCTTCCCCATCTTTACGCATTATTATTTCCCTGTTGACAGCGAGATCATTCAGTTCCGAGCTGACTTCATCCGCGCCGACCGAAAGAAGATCTGAGGCTTTCGTTTCAAGCACACTTTGTGGAAGATATACATTACCTTCACCTGTCGCAAGCCTGAGCGCATACGTTATCCCGGCCTTTATTCTAAATTCTGAATGCCGCTCTATCCCTGCCTTTTCAGCAATCTCATCTGCTTTCTTAAAGCCGATTCCAGCAATATCATCTGATATCTTATAAGGATTTTCTTCGATTATCCTATAGACATTATCGCGATATTTCTCATACACCTTCATTGCCATGGCATTAGATATTCCATACTTTTGAAGGAACATCATAGCCTGACGGGCACCCGCCTTTTCAACAAACGAATCATGTATAGAGATCGCCTTTTTCAGGCTTATTCCTTTGATTTCAGCCAGACGTTCCGGCTCTTCGGTCATGATCCTGAAAGTATCGTCACCAAATTTTTTTATGATCTTCTTAGCAGTGGCTTCCCTTATGCCATCTACTCCGCCAGAAGCAAGATACCTAAACATAGCCTCCTTGCCTTCAGGCATTTTTACAGTATAAGAGCTCACCTTAAACTGCTCACCATACGAAGGATGTCTTATAAATTCGCCTTCAGCTTCAATATAATCACCTTCATCGATATAGCTAAAAATGCCTACAAGTGTGATCTCTCCGCCATCTCCGACGGAAAGATCCAACACTGTGTAGGCATTTTCTGTATTTCTGTATATTATATGTTCTACATAACCTTCAAGATTTGTCACTTGTTCTTCCTTTAGTTTTCTGAAGGAACAATGTAATCCTCAGTACGCTTCATCTGTTCATACATCATCTGTGCTAGTCCGATACCACCCTGTTCGACAGATGCTGATGCTATATGCTCCGCAAGCCCGTCAGTATAAAAGCTCTGAAGCGTTTTTGATGAAGCCGACATATCACTATCGTCCTTCATTATAGTTTTTTGTGCTTCCTTGAATATCTGTTCAAGGAAATATTGTTCAAAAGATTTACACGCTTCTAAAAGCTCCTCGTCTGATTCTGTCTCTGCGGAACCGATCGTAGAAGCCTTTGCTGCTGCTGACTCACTTAAAGCATTATTGGCAATACTGGTAATATAATCTGTCGAAATATCCATAATCACGACCTCCTATCAGCTCTTGAGCTGGTTAGCAAGTGCCATCATATCATCTGTTGTCGTAATTGCCTTAGAGTTAGACTCATACGCTCTCTGAGCGATGATCAAATTGACCATCTCAGTTGCGATCTGAACATTCGAAGCCTCAAGATAACCCACTGCAAGAGAAGAAGGTTCTATATTGTCATTATCATTTTCATTAAGTGCATCACCTGACGCAGCAGTGACCGAATAAAGACTGTTTCCAATCTTATTAAGGCCCTTAGGATTCTGGAACTGATAAAGTCCTATCGTATCGCCCGTAGTAGTCGGTACGCCATCATCATCCGGATAATAAAGCGTTCCATCGTCACCAATAGTAAACCTGGTCGCAATATATGTACTTGCAAAAGTCATTGGATTCCCGTCAGTATCAAGCACCTGGAGTCCATCAGTTGTCGTAAGCGTAATTTCACCAGAATTAAGCAATGCAAATGTGAAATCACCATTTCTTGTATAATAGGTATTTCCATCTGCACCACGTATAGCAAAGAAGCCCTTACCATTTATAGCAAGTGCCGTATTCGAATCAGAAGCCTGCAGTGATCCCTGTGTGAATTCTGATGTAATAGACGAATTTCTTACACCCAAACCAACCTGAGCACCTATCGGCTTATTTTCGCCATTTGCTGTAGTCGTGTTTGTCTGCAATGTCTGATAAAGTAAAGATTTAAATTCATTGACCTCAGTTTTATAACCCGTTGTATTTACATTTGCAAGATTATTTGCAATCGTATCAACATTATTCTGCTGAGCTATCATGCCGCTGGCTGCTGACCAAAGTGAACGTACCATAAAAAATCCTCCTCACGTTGTCCCGTCTTAATTGACTCTTCCAAGATTATTAACTGCTACCTCTAAAGAACTGTCCATAGTTCTGATAACCTTCTGATTTGACTCATACTGCCTCTGTATCGCAATCATGGTTACCATCTCGGAAACAACATTCACATTGGATTGCTCCAAATAACCTGAATTTACAGTCGCTGTTGCATCCTGCTCCGTAGCTCCGTCTACAGTCTGGTATAAATTCTCACCGTATTTTTCTATATAATTATAATCTTCAAAGTCTGTTAAGCCGATAGTCGCACGCAATGTACCATTCTGCCAGATCTGTCCCTGGCCATTGATCTCTGCGTCCTGTGTCGGGTCGATCGTGATTCGCTCACCATCTGCATCAAGGACATAATCTCCGTCCTTTGTAACCAGCTCCCCGTTGTTGTTCAATGTAAATGAACCGTCACGGGTATATTTAGTAGACGTATTTCCTGACTTATCAGTGAACTCTATCTGAAAGAATCCATTACCTGATAACGCCAGGTCATACGTATTTCCCGTCTGTTTAAGCGGACCTTCCTGCCAGTCAGTATAATTTTCACCTATCCTCACGCCGGGATTATTGGTTCCCATGCGCTTTGCAAGATAAAATTCCGATTTATCCTTGATATTGTAAGCAAGGACATCGGCGAATGACTGCGAAGTAGATCCTTCCTTCTTGAAACCTGTTGTATTAACATTTGCCAGGTTGTTAGTCATAATATCCAGCCGGTTCTGTTCATTGACCATGCCGGTATATGCTGTGTACAGTCCCTTAACCATAAACGATTACCCCCTCGTAAATCGCCGCAGGTCAGGATTTATTTTATTGAGAAATCGCTTCTATCCCCAGCGATAAACTCTACATATCGTCCTGTTCCGATAGCTACTGCAGTCATCGGATCCTCTGCGGTCATGGTATTGATTCCAGTACGATCAGAGATCAGCTCTTCAAGACCACGCAGCAAACTTCCGCCTCCGGTAAGAACAATGCCTCTGTCTGCAATATCAGCAGCAAGCTCCGGCGGAGTCTTTTCAAGTACTCCATGAATTGCCTCCACAATCTGGGATGTGGTCTCTCTAAGTGCCTCTTCTGTCTCGACACTTGAAACTTTAACTGTCTTAGGAAGACCTGTAACAAGGTCACGTCCTCTGACATCCATTTCCTCGGCCTCTGCCATCTTAAAGCAGCAGCCGATCTTTATCTTCAAATCTTCAGCTGTACGTTCACCGATAAGGAGCTTATGCTTCTTTCTCATATAACGAACGATAGCTTCGTCGAAATCATCTCCTGCAATTTTAACTGAAGTAGATACTACCGTTCCGCCAAGTGAAATAACTGCGATATCTGATGTTCCACCACCTATATCAACGATCATATTTCCGCATGGCTTTGAAATATCAATACCTGCACCAATAGCTGCTGCTATAGGCTCTTCGATGATACTTACTTCTCTCGCTCCAGCCTGATATCCGGCATCTTCAACAGCCTTTCTCTCTACCTCTGTAACACCGCTTGGTACGCAGATGCTGATACGAGGCTTACGGAAAGTTCTTCTTCCAACGGCCTTCTGAATAAAATACTTGAGCATTTTTTCTGTTACTGTATAATCAGAAATAACACCCTGACGGAGCGGTCTTACCGCTACGATATTTCCAGGTGTACGTCCAAGCATTAATCTTGCATCTTCACCAATAGCCTTAATTGTATTTTTATCTCTGTCAAAAGCAACTACTGAAGGCTCTTTAAGTACGACGCCCTTGCCTCTGATGTATACGAGAATACTAGCTGTTCCTAAATCAATTCCGATATCTGTTGCAACCATTTCGGTTCCCCTTTCGATCTATGTAAAAACGCGCCTCTTCAAACACTTCATCTGCCAGATGAATGCGCGCTGATTACAGGCATACAATCTTAATTATAACCGAAACCGATGTATTTACAACATTCACATTGATTTTTTCACAAAAACGTTATAATACTTAATTCTAACTTTATATCGGTCGGTATCGGGTTTTTATAAACCCCATGTATGCATAGTTCACATTTTCTTTTATTTTTTTTCACGGTCGAGCATCTTTTTTATATACTTTCCCGTATATGACTTACGGCTTCTTGCGACTTTTTCCGGCGTACCATAGGTCACTACAGTTCCGCCTCCGTCACCACCATCTGGTCCCATATCAATAATATAATCTGCGCACTTGATAACATCAAGATTGTGCTCAATTACTACGACAGTGTTACCGCTTTCAGAAAGTCTTCTTAAAATTTTTACAAGCTTATTGACATCTTCGAAATGAAGACCTGTAGTCGGTTCATCCAAAATGTAAATAGTCTTTCCTGTTCCTCTCTTAGAGAGTTCTGTTGCAAGCTTTATACGTTGCGCCTCTCCTCCCGAAAGCTCGGTTGAAGGCTGTCCAAGTTTGATATATCCAAGTCCTACATCATATAAAGTCTGTATTTTTCTTCTTATAGTCTCGATATTTTCAAAGAAGCCTAGCGCCTCTTCAACTGTCATATCAAGTACTTCATAAGTATTTTTGCCCTTATATCTTACCTCAAGGGTCTCTCTATTATATCTCTGGCCATGACAAACATCACAGGGTACATACACGTCAGGGAGGAAATGCATTTCTATCTTAACAATTCCGTCACCAGAGCAGGCTTCACAGCGTCCGCCCTTCACATTAAACGAAAACCTGCCTTTTGAGTATCCCTTTGCCTTAGCCTCAACAGTATTCGCAAAAAGATCTCTTATCTGATCGAAAACTCCTGTATAAGTAGCCGGATTTGACCTTGGCGTACGTCCTATAGGCGACTGATCGATATCGATAACCTTATCCAGCTGTTCGACTCCATCGATTCCATCATGTTTTCCCGGCTTGGTTAGTGCTCTGTTCAGCTTTCTTGCAAGGCTCTTGTATAAAATCTCATTTATAAGCGACGATTTTCCTGAACCTGACACGCCGGTAACAACTGTCATAATTCCAAGCGGTATTTCAACATCTATATTTTTAAGATTGTTTTCTTTCGCTCCTCGAATTTTGATCCAGCCAGTCGGTTCGCGCCTCGTTCCCGGAACATCTATTTTAAGCTCGCCCTTAAGATACTTACCGGTTATGGAGTCAGGATTTTCCATTACCTCTTCTGCTGTACCCGAAGCAACCACCGTGCCTCCATGTGTTCCGGCTCCAGGTCCGATATCCACAAGAAAATCAGCTTCTCTCATAGTATCTTCATCGTGCTCGACCACAACAAGAGTATTTCCAAGGTCCCTTAATCTCTTAAGTGCCGCAAGAAGTTTATCGTTATCTTTCTGATGCAGTCCTATCGACGGTTCATCCAGTATATAAGCAACACCGACAAGGCCCGAACCTATCTGTGTTGCAAGACGGATTCTCTGCGCCTCTCCTCCAGAAAGTGTCGCTGTTGCTCTGGACAATGTCAGATACTCCAATCCAACATCAACAAGAAATCTTACTCTGTTATCGATTTCTTTAATAATGCGTTTTCCGATCATCATCTTATGATCGTCAAGCTCAAGACCATTCATATAATCAAGCAGCCTGCTTGCAGAAAGTGATGTTACTTCAGCAATATTTTTATCTCCGACCGTTACCGCAAGAGATGTTTTTTTCAATCTCTGTCCATGACATGTGGAGCACGGTGTTACAAGCATGAACTTCTGATATTCTGCCTTTTGTGCCTCAGAAAAAGTCTCTCTATAACGCTGTTCCATATTACTGATAAGTCCGTCAAAAGCTTCATCATAGACACCTTCTGATCTTTTACCTTTGTAATGAACCTTTACGATAGTTCCCTTGGTCCCATTTATGAACATATCTCGAACTTCATCACTTAATTCTTCATACGGAGTATCAAGTGAAAAATCATACTGTTCCGCCAGTGCCTCTAAAAGAGCATGCGTATAACTTCCGGGCTTTGCTGCTGACTGCCATCCCATAGCTTGAACACAGCCTTCATTAAATGAAAGAGATTTATCTGGTATCATAAGGTCTTCATCAAACTCCATATGATACCCAAGTCCAGCACAATCCGGGCACGCCCCAAAGGGATTATTGAACGAAAAGCTTCTAGGCTCGATCTCATCAATACTTATTCCGCAATCCGGGCAGGAAAAGCTGTCAGAAAAATGAATTTCTTCACCATCGATGACATCAACAGTCATAAGTCCATCTGAAAGCTTAAGAACATTTTCTATCGAATCAGTCAGTCTGGACTCTATTCCCGCCTTGACAACAAGACGATCAACAATAACATCAATGTTATGTTTGATGTTTTTCTCAAGCACGATATTTTCAGAGAGATCGTAAAGATTTCCATCTATACGTACCCTTACATATCCACTCTTTTTAGCCTGTTCAAGAACCTTTTCATGTCTTCCCTTACGTCCCCTTACAACAGGTGCAAGAAGCTGAATCCGTGTTCTTTCAGGAAGTTTCATGATTCTATCGGCCATCTGATCAACAGTCTGTCTTTCAATTACTTTTCCGCAGTTTGGACAATGTGGAACTCCGACTCTTGCGAAAAGCAGTCTGAAATAATCATATATCTCAGTAACAGTTCCAACAGTAGATCTTGGATTCCTGTTAGTTGATTTCTGATCGATAGATATAGCAGGCGGAAGACCCTCTATTGAATCAACATCAGGTTTTTCCATCTGCCCTAAGAATTGACGGGCATAAGAAGACAGAGACTCCATGTACCGTCTCTGTCCTTCCGCATACATCGTGTCAAAAGCAAGCGATGACTTACCAGACCCTGAAAGTCCCGTAAGCACCACTAACTCATTTCTCGGTATATCTATATTTATATTTTTTAGGTTATGGGCACGCGCCCCTCTGATCTTAATATATTTTCTATAATCAGCCATTTTATCCTATATATTTTTTGACCATTTCATCAGTGTGTTCATTGGTCCACTTTGTAACTGTGTAGCCTCCGCGCTTAGTTGCACGAAACATAAGTTTCCAAAGCTGTTCAAGATACTGCATCGTAACCTTTGATGAAAGCTTTGACTCTCCTGAGGTCCTGTTCTGGAATGCATAAGGTATCTCAATAACACTCTTATATTCACTCATAGCAAGAACTTCAACCATGATCTTCCAGCCTACCGGTCTAAGATCTGCATTGGCGATACACTCTTTTCTAAACATGAAAAGACCGCTTGTCGGATCTGAAATCTTTCTAAGGCACGGAAGTGCTATCTTACCCATCCATCTTGCAGTGCCTGATACAAACTTTCTGTACCAGTTAAGTCCGCCATCATCTCCGCCTGGAATCAAACGGGACGGAATGCAGAAATCTGCACCTGAAAGGAGCGCCGCATACATCGGTCTTAAAATAGCCGGTGGATGCTGAAGATCTGCGTCCATACAAGCAAGAAAATCACCTTCAGCAATTCTAAAGCCTCGTATTACTGCTGTAGCAAGTCCTGTTTCGCCAACACGATGTTCGTATCTTACGTGCGGATTCTCCTTTGAAAGGCGTTCAAGAATTTGTGGAGTCTCGTCCTTACTATCATCAATAAAAACTATTTCATATTCAATACCATTAAGAGCAGCCCCAATCTGCTCAACAAGGTTCTCGACATTACCCTTTTCATTGTATGTCGGTACTACAACTGACAATTTCTTCATAATGAAATGTTCCTTCTTATTTTATCTAATATTAGCCATATAATTATAAATGTCCTATATGTCAAACGTCAAGCGTACTTATAAAAAAAGAAGAGTATTTCATCCGGAAATACTCTTCTCAAAAAACTGATCAGTTATTTTATTTTTTAATTCTAAAGGTGTCAGAACCGATGTATCCCTGATACTTACCCATTCCAAATACATAAGCTGTTGGAGGGTTGGTAGCTGAGGCACTTCTCTTCTTTACATTGTTAATGCAAGCAACATAATAGTCAGTATCCTGAGTAAGTGTTCTTACCTTACCGTTGATCTTTACCTTAACCTTCATTGAAGGAATGATCTCATCACCTGTGTATGTGTAGCTGCTTGACTTTGTCTGGCAGTATGTAACCATAGAAGATGTGATCTCGATAGGCTCGATAGTGAAGTATCTTATAAGCTTGCCATAGTATGTCTGCTTACCTGACTTCTTAAGCTTAACAACGATAGAAGCAATTCCAGGGTTCTTGTTTGCCTTATAAGTTACCTTATAATCTGTTCCCTCTGTAAGCTTATTACCGTCAGAATCAGTAAGAGTTACTGAAGGCTTGATCTTTGTAAGTGCAAGGCTTGTTGAGTTCTTAAATACAGGATCAACTGCTTCATAGTTAGCAAGTGATTTATTGTTGTAGCTAACGCTTACTGTAATGTTATCAGGATCAGTAAGGACCTTCTTCTTATCATAAGTTCTGAACTTGATAGTCTTCTTGCCCTTGAATATTGTTGAAGAACTTGCAGGTGTGATAACGACCTTCATCTTCTTCTTATTTGCAGCAGATGTACCTGTAATCGTCTTTGTATAGTCAACGCCTTCTCTAAGCTCTGTGTAATCGCCTGATTCAGGGTTGATATAATAAACCTTTACATTGTCCTGCTTGTAGTTTCCGCTCTGAGTGTACTGTCTGTCCTCAACGCCAAGAACCTTGATCTCCTTGCTTGAAAGGCTGATCTTTTTCTTAACGATCTTAAATGATGCAGAATATGTACCTGTCCACTTAACATCACCCTTGTTAGCACCCTTAACTACAACTGCAGCAGTACCAACCTTAGTGTTATTGTGGTAGGAAACTGTATAAGTTCCTGCACTAACAGTTGTTCCGCTTACTGTTACATGTGGTGTAGGCTTGATTGCTGAACCGGTCTTCATATATACTGGCTCATCAAGTGATACTGTTACACCTGAAACCTGAGCATTTGTAGACTGAGTATCAACCTCTTCATCCTCTGTGCTCTCTACTTCGACTTCTGACTCTCCAGCATCAGCGTCGCTTACTGTCTCTGTATCAGCTTCCTCAGTACTTGTTTCGATAGCTGAATCAGTGCTCACTGAATCAGAACTTGCCGTTTCAGCAGCTGAAACAGGAACAAGTGTCGCAGCAACAAGTGCAGCAGTAAGGAGCGCTGTCAGTGACTTGCGCAATCTCTTAGAAATCATTTTCTTTCCTCCTTTAAATTCCCCTTCATTATAACAGTGTTTTCTAAATTTAATCTTAAATTCATAAAAAGTTCACCTAAATCAGATAATCACTGTAAACTTTTTATCGGCACATTTTTACAATCTCTTTAGAATTATCAGTGAAAAAATTTCATAAATGCTCACTAAAATTCCTACTCCCAGAAAAATGGAATTAGCAATACCACATGCATGAAACATCTTAAAGCATATTCCCTGTTTCAATGGATAGAAAACCCGCACCTTTTTATAATTGAAGAAATCTGTCACAATATGTGACAAAAATCCAATTCCAAAATAGATCACTGCCGAAGGCAGCATGATATTAAGTGCGATCTCCAGCATTAAAAGTGCTAATAGCGAATGCATAAATGTCCTGTGAGGCTGTTCCATTCCAAATATACAAGTTCCAACAAAAAGAAGCAATCCTATCAAAATCTCAGGAATTCCCTGCTTCTGAACCATCCTGTTCCAAATTCCCGTATTCAGGAAATGATCAGCAAAGAAAATCAATATAATAGCCAGTCCGGTAAGTGCGATAACCTTATCTGCCCCCTTTCTCGACCCACTGCTACCTACATCGATATCACTGATCACGGCGCCTATCGCACCGGTTCCAATTGCCAAAACAACACCTCTCAAGGTTGTGGGCTGCGTAATTGCCAATACTGAAGCAACTCCGATCGCCAAGTGTGTTTCTCCTGCCATACTTACAAGTCTTTCCTTTCTAAGCCAATGGTTATCTATCTAACATCTGAAGATTTTTCTTCAGTTCAAGCATTCTGTCCCTAAGCTCTGCAGCCGCCTCAAAATCAAGCTCTGCCGCTGCCGAGCGCATTTTTTTCTCGACATCCTTAATAAGCTTTTCAAGCTCATCCCTACCCATGGATTCAGGATCTTTTTCAAGTGCTGCCTGAGCCTTGGTCACTTTCTTAGAAATGCTTATAAGATCCCTTACCGCTTTTTTGATCGTCTGCGGTGTGATGCCATGTTCCTCATTATATTTTTTCTGTATTTCACGCCGACGTTCTGTTTCTTCTATACAAACCTTCATGGAATCAGTAATGGAATCCGCATACATTATAACACGTCCTTCAGCATTACGTGCGGCTCTTCCTACAGTCTGTATAAGTGACGTTGTATTTCTTAAAAAGCCTTCCTTATCAGCGTCCAAAATAACAACGAGCGCAACCTCAGGAATATCAAGACCTTCTCTAAGTAAATTAATTCCAACAAGCACGTCAAAAACATCAAGACGCATATCTCTTATTATCTCTGCTCTCTCCAATGCATCGATATCTGAATGCAGATACTTGACTCTTATTCCATTTTCTCTGAGATAATCTGTAAGGTCCTCAGCCATTTTTTTCGTCAATGTCGTTACCAGAACCTTATTTTTCTTCTTAACCTCTTTATTTATCTCCCCGATAAGGTCATCTATCTGACCCTCTGTCGGGCGCACCACTATTGGCGGATCTAGCAGCCCCGTCGGCCTTATTATCTGCTCTGCTCTGAGCATTTCATGTTCAGCTTCATACTTGGAAGGTGTTGCAGAAACAAAAAGTATCTGATTGATCCTCTCCTCCCACTCACTAAAACATAACGGTCTGTTATCCTTAGCAGAAGGAAGTCTGAAGCCAAAGTCGACAAGGGTATTCTTCCTCGACCTGTCTCCGTTGAACATTCCTCCGATCTGAGGAACTGTGATATGTGACTCATCTACAATGATCAGAAAATCATCCGGAAAGAAATCCATAAGTGTAGTCGGAGGTGTACCTGGCGCCCGACCCGAAAGAGGTCCTGAATAATTTTCGATTCCATTGCACACACCTGTTTCTACAAGCATCTCCATATCATAATTAGTTCTCTCAGATATGCGCTGTGCCTCGATAAGCCTGTCATTCGATCTAAAAAACTTAACCTGTTCTTCAAGTTCAGCCTTTATCTTAGTAATTCCCGCTTCCATCTTTTCCCTCGGAATTACATAATGAGAAGCCGGAAATACTGACAAATGCTTAAGCTCTGCCTTAACATCACCTGTAAGTACATCTATCTGAACTATACGATCAATTTCATCTCCGAAAAACTCAACCCGTACGGCCGTATCATCTGCTTCAGCCGGAAATATCTCCAGAACATCTCCATGTACTCTAAAAGTTCCTCTGTGAAAATCAATTTCATTTCTTTCATATTGAATATTGATAAGCTCGCGAATTACTTCATCACGGTCTTTCTCCATTCCCGGTCTCAAGGATACGATCATCGCCATGTAATCATCCGGTGAGCCAAGTCCATATATGCACGAAACTGAAGCAACAACGATAACATCCTTCCTTTCTGTCAGCGCGGCTGTCGCAGAAAGTCTTAGCTTATCGATTTCATCATTTACAGAAGCATCTTTTTCGATATATGTATCTGTAGATGGCACATAAGCTTCAGGCTGATAATAATCATAGTAGGATACGAAATACTCAACTGCATTCTTCGGAAAGAACTCCTTCATTTCAGAATACAGCTGTCCTGCAAGCGTCTTATTATGAGAAATTATCAGCGTAGGCTTATTTAAGGCCTGTATTATATTCGCCATAGTAAAAGTCTTACCGGAACCGGTTACACCAAGCAAAGTCTCACACTGGTTTCCGGCATTAAATCCTTCGATCAGTTTTTCTATTGCCTGCGGCTGATCTCCTGTAGGCTTATACTGTGAATGAAGTTCAAAATGATCCATTATTAATCCTCCACTGCAGCCCTGATCTCCTTCACAAGCTGGGCAGCACAATCCTCAAGACTCTGCTTTCCATAAATATATCTGTCTGTACCAGCTTGAAAGCTCTTGATTACATCCGGATTTTCAAGCTCAGTATTCATATTTTCAAATTTCGCTTTAGAGTTCAAAAGCATTTCATTAGCACACCTTGCATATTCAGGACTATCCACAGATTTTTCCGTAACCGCAAGTGCTTTCTTACTGACCGGGAAACCTTTTTCAACTCCCTGAAGCTTTGCCATATCCTCATTATTAACAAGAAATTCCAATAGTTCTGCAGCTGCTTCCGGATTTTCTGTATTCTTACTTATAGCATACAGCGTTGAAGGTTTTCTATACCATCCATATAACTTGCTGTCATTAGCTTCTATCATGTCGCCGCAGACCATTGTGCATCCATTTTCCTCAAGATCACGGCCGTATTTCATACCATCATTTATCCAGCATGCTATTCCTGCGGTATTTTTTTTAAGAAAATCATTTATAGTAAATTGTCCTATAGGGCAGATTACCTTCTCATCAATCAGCCTGTTATAAAATTTCAAAATCTCCTGCATATCTTCTTCCGTGACGTTTAGCTTCCCATCATTTGTAAAGAAATGCTTTCCTGAAGTCTGTTCAAAATAAGCTACCATGGCGAGAAAAAAGTGTTTCTTTACCATACCAAGCGGATAAATATTATCTTTTCTCATAACCTTAGCCGCCTCGAAAAGATCATCCCAAGTCTTCGGAATATCGAGTCCATACTGGTCATAAAGCTCTGCATTATAAAAAAATACGGTTGCATTATAAGCCAGTGGAAGTCCATTTAGCTTTCCATTTCTCTCCCCAGACTTCAGATCTGTTTTATCAAACTGTGAGAGATCGACAATATCCTTCAGTTCATAAATATCATAATATCCTTCACCATCACGGGAATACGCATCCAGCCAGTTATAATTTATAAGCATGACATCAGCTGCTGTCCGTGAGACCATAGCGATCCTGTTTCTTCTTTCAAATCCATCCCAGACACTATATTCACATTTCACCTGAACACCGGGATTATTTTCCTCAAAAAGTTTGGCACCTAAAAGAGTATACCTATGTCTTACATCTGTTCCCCACCAGGAAAGCCTAAGTGGTTCAACAGTTGTTTCATAAAGAACTTCATTTTCATCTGCCTGTTCGCATCCGCTTACAAACAAAATACACGCGATAAGAGCCACTGCGATCTTTACACAAACAGTGCTTCTCATGATCTTACCCCTCCCTCTGCAGGATAAACACAATACGTGGTTTTGTCTTTACCAGTACGTTTAGATTGATACATCATATCATCCGCCATCCGATAAAAATCATCATATGTCAGATGCTCAGTTGATGTGACTACCCCGATACTCATAGAAAGTCCGTATTTACGCCTTTCTTCTTCAAAATTCCTGTCAAATGACATAAGCAGCTGATCCACAAAATCGTGTGCTGTCCTGTCTGCAGAAAACATATGGTTTCCGGGAAGTGTCAAAAATACAGCAAATTCATCACCGCCGATTCTTCCTACAAATACGTCAAACCCTGTCATTTCATTGAGAATACGTCCCAACCTCGAAATAACCTCATCTCCATATTCATGTCCGAGATTATCATTTATCTGCTTGAAATTATCCATATCGAGCATCAAAAAACTATGTATCGTACCATGCTTCATCTGCGTAAGACGCAGCACCACCTGCTCACGAAATGTATTTTTATTAAGCACTCCCGAAAGCTGATCGACACTTGCCTGAATATTAAGTTCTGATACAAGTCCTTTGACTGGTTTGGAAAGCTTGATAAACATAAACTGAGCCGCAATTATAAAGAGTACACAGCATCCAAGTGCAAAAAACATTATAAATTTCTGATAACGGAGTGAATCCTCCAGCATAGAAGATACCGGTTCAGAGCAGATAATTCTCCATCCATTCATACATTCAGTAGTCATGACCATATATTTAGAGCCTACAATAGTCCTGTCTGAATCATATGATGACATATTAGAAATTTCCGGATCAAGTATGGTGCCGACTATCTCAGTATTATTAGAATAAAGGATCCTGTTATCAGAATCCACCAGTACAGCCATCATATCCTTACTGATCTTCTCCGGAAATTCAAATATACTTTCCAGTTCATGCCCATAAAATGACATTACAATGATCGCATCTTCATTAAGCCTTTTAGCATAATAAAGCTTGTCGTAGTTTCCCTTATGTGCAAAAGACCAGCCATCTAATGAGCCGCCATACGATATTGTCTTTTCAAATTCCTTATACAGCCCACCATTCATATACTGCGTAGACATAGATTCCGATATCCAGCCTGCAGTTTCATCATTGCTGTAAATTATGCCAAAATCAACATAATTTCCCATATTTCCCAACTCATCAATACGATTAAGGATCTTTTCTTTTATCTGAAGTCTGTCATATTCATCAAGCGAAGAAGTTACCGGATCATATTCATAAATATCAGCATCAGAAAACATCAGCGCTGCTGTTTTCTCGGTTCCGAGAAAAAAAGTATCAACATTTGCCCTAAGCTGTCCTCCGCCTGCTGTCATAAGCTTAGAAAAATTGTTTTGAATAGAAATAACTGAACGCTTATATGGTACTATAGTCAGAAAAAATGTAAGAAGCAAAAGCACCAGAGAAAACAAAACTATTATTCTAAATTGAATTTTTCTATAATTATCATTCATAGTTAAAATTATATCACAAAAGGCATTCTGCGAACATATGTGTGCATGCCTTTTGCAGCCTCAACACGTCCTTTTAGTAATATAATCATTCACACAAAGCTTTATCCTTTTAAGTCTTTCCACAGTTTCACTGTTTTCACTCTTAAAAGACATCATTTCATTGAGATATCCCTGCTCCTCAATTATCCTAATACTTTCAGGATATACAACCCCATAGATAAACGAGATCGTACTTACCAATTTATCCGCAGGTGTTGATGCATAATTCCTGTCAACATTTCTCTGCGCTAATGCATCTTCTAAAACATGCTCACTTATAGAAGCTTTTTTATACTCCTCTACGCTGCACCCATAAATCTCATTTAACGGTATATCACAATTCACCTTCAAAATATCGGCCTTGTCAGCATCTCTTAAAAGATCCGTAAATATCCTCTCCCTCTCTGTCAGATTTTCCGGCAGGATATATACGTTATGAAGTCGTATTGCCTTCTCTATAAGAGCATCATCCTTATCATCATCTATATAATCTCTTATTTTCCCATCCTCAAAAAGAATATCTGCACTAAGAGCAGCATGATCAACCGATTCTCTATCCACAAAAGTATTGTATCTTCTAAGCTGCTCAAATCTTCCAATATCATGAAGCATTCCAAGCAGCCACGCAATATCACGATCTTCATCATTCATATTGAGACTTACCGCAATCCTATCGGCAATTTCTGCTACTCTGTAAGTATGATCGATTTTAAGCTTTATTTTTATATCATTGCTATTATAGCTATCTGTATAATCAGCAAAAGTTTTTCTTACTCTGTCTCTGTTTACCAAAATAAATTCCTCCATTTATATCCTCTCTTTTCTGTTAGTATATATTTTAGCCATCCTTTCTGCAATATACTTTGACAGTAAGCAGGCTATACATTATTATTGTAATGTTATAGTATTTTGTATAATGAAAGGAATTTTATGTGGGTCGCAGATAATTGGAAAGACTATGAAGTAATAGATACATCTGAAGGCGAAAAGCTTGAACGCTGGGGAAAATACCTTCTCGTTCGTCCAGATCCTCAGGTAATATGGAATACACCCAAGCATAACAAGGGTTGGAATAAATGCAATGCTCACTATCACCGCAGTGCTAAAGGCGGCGGAAACTGGGAATTTTTCGATCTCCCTGAAGAATGGAGCATAAATTACGGCAAGCTCAGGTTTAATCTTAAACCTTTTTCGTTTAAGCATACCGGTTTATTTCCGGAGCAGGCTGTCAATTGGGATTGGATGCGTGATAAAATCCATAACGCCAACCGTCCTATAAAAGTTCTCAACCTTTTTGCATATACAGGCGGAGCTACACTTGCATGTGCTGAGGCCGGTGCGCATGTAACACATGTTGACGCTTCAAAGGGAATGGTAGCATGGGGTAAAGAAAATGCTGCACTCTCAAAACTCCCTGAAGATCATTTTCGCTGGCTGGTTGACGACTGTACAAAGTTCGTTGAACGCGAGATCAGAAGAGGAAATCACTATGATGGTATACTAATGGACCCTCCTTCATATGGAAGAGGCCCAAAGGGTGAGATATGGAAAATTGAGGAATCTGTTTATCCATTCATTCAGCTTGCATCTAAGCTGCTGAGCGATAAACCTCTATTCTTCCTTGTGAATTCATACACAACAGGCCTGCAGCCTGCTGTATTAAACTACATGCTCTCTACCGTTATTAAACCTAAATTTGGAGGAAAGGTTGAAGCCCAGGAGATAGGACTTCCGGTTTCAGAATCCGGACTTGTTCTTCCTTGCGGTGCCAGCGGCAGATGGAGTCTCTAAACTAATCAATATTTATACGAGGGTTGAAGTGGGGTTTCAATGGAAAAGTGGGAATATGAACTTAGAAGTGACATTTTTAATGCATTCCTTGCAAACAATAAACAAGCTGCGAATTCTTTAATTGCGCAGCTTATGCTTGAAAAAGATATTGGATTTTTTTACAGGTATCGTGACTTAAATATGGCTGAACTTTCAACCATACGTTTTGATCAACTGTATTTGTGCAGAGCAATACGTTTTGGAAACAAAAGACCAAATGACATGGCAATGTTCAAAAGCTATGTGGCATGTTTCACTGACAGACGTTTCTCTCTCAGTATGTGGAGCGAGTATGCAAACAATGCAAAGGGCATTTGTCTTGAATACTCCGCAGATGACCTTGCACAATTTGCTACAGATAACGATATGTTTTTCTCGCCTGTCCGCTATGCTGACAGTCCACTTGATATTTCAAGCAAATATAGTTCAGTAATGACTATGATGTCAAAGCCTAAATATGAATCAGACGAATACGAGTGGCGGCTTTGGAAAGTCGATATGCATTCGAACGATATCGGAAAACTGGTTTCTTCAATATCCCCAAGAAAAATCTATGTCGGTCGTAACGCAGACAAAGAATCTGAGCTATTCGATGAACTCGTCGATATCGCTGATGAAAAAAATATAAATCTTATATTCTGACATTAATAATCCTCTTCGATTACCTGTAACTCCAGATAATCGAAGGGGATTTCTTCTATAAAACTATCTGAACGAAATCTCGTTTTTGAGCTTTTCTTAAACTCACTTATATTCGAATCCAACCATATAGGAACCGCCAAATCAAATTTCCGGCAAGCTTCTTCAAGTCCGCCCATAATCTTATGCGTTCTCGTATCATTTTCAAAATTCTCTATCACGCAATCTCTTAACATTTTACCTTTATGCCATTCTTTACACCAAATTCGCATTTTATAATCCTTCTTACAAGTATAACTGTTTTTTATGTAAAGCAGACATTGAAATCTATCATTCAGTCTTAAAAATATGCATAAAAGAACTTATCTTAAATGCTTTCGACATAATATCTTCCTTATTTTCCTTAAGATAGTCCGCCATACGCCTTATCTCATCCTGATCAAAACCTTCATTTGCAGTGATTTTTCCGGATGGAACTATTGCCTCTGCGTAAGACACATTACCCGATCTCGTTTCTCTCTCAAACCTGATCCTGACAAAGCGCTCACCATTTTTATCGTGGAGAATTCCCGAATATGTCATATTAATTTCTCCACCTTCACTTATTTTACTCATTGTACATTGTCTCCCCTCAAAGACGCAACCTGATATTATCATATTTATCGGCAAATAACATCAATTTGATAAATACATACCGCATATATTTGTGAAAACTATAATTTTTTTTCACAAATAATCGATATACTATAAGTAAACGTATTTAAAATACTAAATGACACAATTAAACCTATTCCCTGTATTCTCGGGATCGTGCAGACGTATAGGAGGATATATAATTTATGGAAAATGTTATTAAAATTTCTAATGAACGTTATCCGAACATTATTCTTCGTGTATTAAAAGGTCATTTTGTAACACCCAATTCACATGTAAATTACTATATTGACATGGCCGCAATGAAAGCTCGCCAATCTGAGGCAAATGCCGTTGCTGAAGCGATTGCTGAGCAATATAGTTCTACAACTATTGTAGATACTATTTTATGCCTTGACGGCTGTGAAGTCATCGGTGCATACTTAGCAGAATATCTTGCTAAGGAAGGTATATTATCTATGAATGCACACAAATCAATATATATAACTGTTCCAGAATTCACAGCAACAGGGCAGATGATTTTCCGCGAGAACACCAAATCAATGATCAAAGATAAACATGTTCTTTTACTCCTTGCTTCAGCCACCACCGGCAAGACACTCGCCGGAGCCATTGATACGATTCGCTATTATGGAGGAAAGATCACAGGTGTTTCTGCAATATTTTCTGCAGCTAATTCAGTCAGTGGAATTCCTATATTCCATCTATTTGACACATCGGATATCCCTGATTACATAGCTTACGACAGCAATAATTGTAAGCTTTGTCAGGCTGGCAAAAAAATCGATGCTATATGTAACAGTTTCGGATACTCTACCATAAATTAAATAGTTTAAAAACAAAAAGCGGTTTCCCTAAAGGAAACCGTTTTTTTATAATTATTTTATTTATCTGGCAAATAAAAAAGAACAGGTAATCCTGCTCTCTCTTCAAATTACTGAAAATTAAAAACCGAACATCAAACCTCATTAAATACATCCTTGTTGCTTCCCGATTTCTTTGGACAAGCACTCGACCTATTAGTAATGGTCAGCTACATGCATCACTGCACTTCTACCTCCATCCTATCTACCCTGTACTCTTCAGGGGGTCTCTCGAGGCTCGAAGCCTCCTG
>JAILMH010000063.1 GCA_024692715.1 Lachnospiraceae bacterium | reverse complement strand
TTAATTCACGACGAGGAGGAAAAAAAATTATGAGAAACAAGATCGTTGTACTTATGGTATCTGCTATGGTTGCTGCTACACTTATGATGGGTTGTGGCGCTAAGACAGCTGAGACAGCTTCTACAGAGGCTTCTACAGTAGCATCTACAGAGGTTGCTTCTACTGAGGCTGCTTCAACAGAGGTTGCTTCTACTGAGGCTGCTTCAACAGAGGTTGCTTCTACAGAGGTTGCTTCCACAGAGGCTACTGAGGCTGCTTCCACAGAGGCTGCTTCTACAGAGGCTACTGAGGCTGCTTCCACAGAGGCTGCTTCAACAGAGGTTGCTTCTACAGAGGCTGAGTAATTCTAACGATAGCGATTATCTGAAGATACTTAAGAGAGAGTCCACAGGCAAAAGCCTGTGGACTTTTTCTGTTTAAACAGATTGAATCATCCGATGTAATAAAGGTAAAATCAATGTAACTATTCAGAACCCGGAAGGTATTGAAAAGTTACGGATCAATAATTGATGAATATTTTGTTCCGAGAAAGGAGACTTAGGATATATCATGGGAAATGGAATAAAAAGAAAGCTGATACTTGCATCGGCATCGCCTAGAAGAAAAGAATTACTGGCTAAAGCAGATATTCCGTTTACTGTAGTTACCAGCGATAGTGATGAAATATATACCTCAAGAGAACCGTCTGCCATAGCTGAGGAAATTGCCAGAGGAAAGGCAAAAGATGTTATGGAAAAGGTCTTAAAAGAAGGAAAGGACGAAAATTTTGTCGTTCTCGCTGCAGATACTGTAGTTGCTATCGATGGAAAAATCCTTGGCAAACCTTCGGATGAAAAAGAAGCCTTTGAATATCTGAAAGAGCTTCAGGGAAGAAGCCACGAGGTTTATACAGGGGTGGTTATAGTGGTAAAGGATGTTAATAGCGAGCCTTCTTGTAAGGCTTTTAATGAGAGGACTGCAGTTGAATTTTATCCGGTCAGTGATGAGGAAATCCGGGCATATATCGCTACCGGAGAACCTATGGATAAAGCCGGTGCATATGCTATACAGGGCGGATTTGCAAAATATATCCGCAGTATACGTGGAGATTACAGTAATGTAGTAGGTCTTCCTATAGGACACGTGTACAGAGAACTGCGAGGCCTGCTTAATTGAGAATTGTTGCGGGTATTCATGTATGTTTGAATAAAATACATCATTTAAATATAAAATAAAATCAATAAAATTCGTTGAATACTTGAATACAAAGATAAATCATGGTATATTGCGTTATGAAGTTATACGTCATATGCACTTTTTATTCAATGAATATCCATTTGTAAGGGGGTATTCTTTTAAGGAGGTTTTTATGAAAAAGTTACTTGCATTGGTTTTAACAGGTGTTCTTGGTGTATCTGTACTTACAGCATGTGGAAGCTCTTCATCTGCTCCCTCTGCAGCAGCTGAGACAGCATCAACAGAAGTTGCTGCAGCTTCAACTGAAACAGAGACTGCTTCTGCTTCAGGCTCAGCTCTTGATAAGGATACACTTATCATTGGTACAAATGCTGCATTTCCTCCGTTTGAGTATGCAGGAGATGATGGCACGCCGGCAGGATTTGACGTCGATCTTATCAATGCTATTGGTGAGAAGCTTGGCAAAAAGGTAGAGGTTAAGGATATGGAGTTTGATTCTCTCGTAGCTTCTATCGGAAACAAGATCGATATTGCTATTGCAGGAATGACAGTTACAGAAGAGCGTCAGAAAATGGTTGATTTCTCTGATCCTTATTACGAAGCTGTTCAGAATGTAATTGTTGTTAACGGTTCTGAGATTGCTTCAGCAGATGATCTTAAGAATAAGAAGATCGGTGTACAGCTTGGAACAACAGGTGATTTTATTGCATCTGATATTGAAGGATCAGAGGTTTCACAGTACAACAAGGCTGTAGATGCTGTTAATGATCTTCTGAATGGCCGTGTTGACTGCGTTATCATTGATGCAAATCCGGCTCAGGAATTTGTAAGCCAGCATGCTGAAGAACTTACAGCTCTTGAGGGAACTCAGTTTGGATTTGAGACAGAGAATTATGCAATTGCAATGCCTAAGGGTGATGCAGCTCTTGTGGAGGCAGTAAATCAGGCACTTAAGGAGCTTAAGGAAGACGGAACATTCGATAAGCTCGTAGCAGAAAATATTACAGGTGAGTAAACGATGACTATTGGTGAGAAATTTACCTCGGCATTTATAGCCGAGAATCGCTGGCAGCTATATCTGAAGGGACTTGGAATTACGATCGAGATCGCGTTTTTTGCAGCTATAATCGGTCTTATTCTTGGAACTGTCCTGGCACTTATGAAGCTTTCAACGCATAAAGATGGGAAGCCGGCTGCTATGAGTTACATATCAACCGCATATGTTGATATCATTCGTGGAACACCGAGTGTTCTTCAGCTCCTCATTATGTGGTTTATCGTTATGAAGAGCAGTAATAATGGTGTGCTTGTAGCATCACTGTCCTTCGGATTAAATTCTGCTGCATACGTTTCAGAGATCGTTCGTGCAGGTATCCTGGCAGTTGACAAGGGACAGATGGAAGCAGGACGTTCTCTTGGTCTTACAAAGGGTATGACCATGCGTTATATAGTACTGCCGCAGGCGATGAAAAATATCATTCCGCCAATGGGAAATGAGTTCATAACACTGCTTAAAGAGACGGCTATCGTCGGATATGTAAGTCTTAATGACCTTACCCGTGCAGCGAATCTGATCCAGTCCAGAACCTATGAGGCATTTATGCCTCTTATAGGCGCAGCTGTGATCTACTTTGTCGTTATCAAGGCATTGACGCTGGTCCTCGGTGTAGTGGAAAGGAGGCTTAGAAGAAGTGATAACCGTTAAGAATATCGTTAAAGATTTTAAAAACATGGATGGCTCTGTAAATCACGTTCTTCGGGGCATTGATTATACAGTTGAACAGGGACAAAAAATTGTTATAGTAGGTCCGTCCGGTGGAGGAAAAAGCACGTTTTTAAGATGCCTTAACCTCTTAGAAACGCCTACTGGCGGAGACATTATCTTTGATGGAGAAAATATCACTGATCCGAAGACTGACATAAATAAGGTCCGTCAGAGAATGGGAATGGTTTTTCAGACCTTTAATCTCTTTAATAACCTGACTGTTATGGAGAACCTTACGCTTGCTCCGGTCAAGCTTAAGATCATGAAAGAGGAAGAAGCGAAGGAAAAAGCGCTTAATCTTCTTAAACGTGTTAATCTTGAGGAAAAAGCGGATGTATATCCGTCATCTTTGTCCGGCGGTCAGAAGCAGAGAATAGCAATTGTACGTTCGCTTTGTATGAATCCGGAAGTGATGCTTTTTGATGAGCCTACATCTGCACTTGATCCGGAGATGGTAGGTGAAGTACTTGATGTTATGAAGCAGCTTGCTGACGATGGAATGACCATGGTAGTGGTAACACACGAGATGGGATTTGCACGTGAAGTTGGCACAAAGGTGCTTTTTATGGCTGATGGTATCATCATGGAAGAAAATACACC
>JAILMH010000025.1 GCA_024692715.1 Lachnospiraceae bacterium | reverse complement strand
TTAATCTTTATGGCTTATATTTTTTAATAGTTCTCTACAGCTGCCTTCTCTACCGGAAGTGCCTTGATATAGCCTTCAAGGAACTTGTCGAAGCCTTCAACATCTTCCTTTACAGGGTCCATGCTCTCTGACTTGAACTCTGAGAATACCTTATTATCAAGGTAATCCTCAAGTGTCTCACCGTTTTCCTTATGAAGCATGTAGCTTGCAAGAAGAGCTTCACCCCAAGGGCCGCCTTCACCTGCTGTCTCCATTACAGAAACAGGTGTTGCCATAGCTGCTGCCATGATCCTCTGGCCTGAGCCCTTGGCATTGAACCATCCGCCGTGGCCTGTGAGTCTGTCGATCTGAACCTTCTCATCACGGATAAGGAGGTTATTACCATGCTTAAGTGTTGCAAGTGCTGAGAAAAGAACTGTTCTCATGAAGTTTGCAAGAGACATCTTTGCATCCGGCTTTCTCACAAGGAGTGGACGACCTTCATCAAAGCCCATTACAGGCTCGCCTGAGAAGAAGTTATACATCATAAGTCCGCCGCAGTCAGAATCACCCTTAAGTGCCTCTGCATAAAGTCTGTGATAAAGCTCCTGAACATCTACATCTCCACCCGCAAGGTGAATAGCCTCTACAAAAAGATCAACCCATGCATTAAGGTCTGAAGTACAGTTATTGCAGTGTACCATTGCAACCGGCTTACCTGCAGGTGTTGTTACCATATCGAGTTCCTTGTATGGCTTTGAAAGTGCCTTATCAAGTACTACCATTGAGAATACTGATGTACCTGCTGAAATGTTGCCTGTGTGAACTCTTACAGAGTTTGTGGCAACCATACCTGTTCCTGCATCACCTTCCGGAGGACAGAGCGGGATACCGGCTTCAAGATTTCCTGAAGGATCAAGCTTCTTTGCGCCTTCTGCTGTAAGCTTACCTGCCTCTTCACCGGCAAGAAGTACCTTCGGGAAGATATCCTCTAACTTCCATGGGAAGTTCTTATCTGCAATGAGATCGTTGAACTTCTTTACCATGTCAGCGTCGTAGTTATTTGTTGTTGAATCAATAGGGAACATACCTGAAGCTTCACCGATACCGATGATCTTCTCACCTGTAAGCTTCCAGTGAATGTAGCCCTCAAGTGTTGTCTGGAAATCAATATCCTTTACATGAGGCTCATTGTTGAGAATTGCCTGGTAAAGATGTGCGATACTCCATCTCTGTGGGATATTAAAGTTGAAAAGCTTTGAAAGCTCATCAGCAGCTTTCTCAGTCATGGTATTTCTCCATGTGCGGAAAGGAACCAGAAGCTCACCCTCCTTATTGAATACCATATATCCGTGCATCATTGCTGAAAATCCGATCGCACCGATCTTCTTAAGAACTACCCCGTATTTATCCTTTACATCTGCAGCAAGTTTTGCATAGCAGTCCTGCAGACCGCTCCAGATGTCATCTTCTGTATATGTCCAGATGTTATTCTCAAGGCGATTTTCCCATTTATGCTTTCCTGAAGCAACCGGAACAAAATCCTCCGTGATAAGTACACCCTTGATATTAGTTGAACCAAATTCGATTCCAAGTACTGTTTTGCCCTGCTCAATGGCAGCCTTGACATCTATGTTTCCCATGTGAGACCTCCCTTATATGTATCTGTGCATAAGTTGCACCATTTCTTATACAATTATAGGAGTTTCTTTCAAAAAAATAAATCACTTTGATTACTTTTTTTGTTAATTTTTTTAATTTTCAGCCCATTTTTAAATACAAATCTGTCTATTTTTTTATTTTTACGCAAAAAATGAGACAGGTTTTTCAAATACCTGTCTCATTAATAACCATTTAGCTGGCGGTTGTTGTAGAAATTGTGTAGTAGATCATTCCTGCATAACCTGCATATTTTTTCTTACCAAATACATATGCTGTAGGACGATTCTTAACTGTTGAATCAGATTTTGATTTCTGATTTACATTATTGATCGTGTAGATAGTGTAGTTGCTTGAACCAACATTCTTACCGTTAACTACTACGTTAATAGAAGGTGTGATTGCTGATCCTGTATAAGCATAAGATGAATAATCATCTGTTACCTTGGCACCACCAATATTTCTCTGATCGATACGGAAATATCTTACAGTCTTTCCAACGTATGTCTTCTTGGCATCGCCCTTGGTAATGATAGTAACCTTTGCAAGTCCCGGATTCTTATTAGAAGAATACCTTACCTTGTAATCAGTTCCTTCCGTAAGAACTTCTCCTGTTGATGTATTCTTTACAGTAACCTTAGGCTTGATCTTAGAACCTGTGTAGCTCACTTCCTCGAAGTTATCAAGCTCGTGATTCTGATATGCAAGAGAGATATCCATTGTTTCATCATCACCGATAGGTGTACGGCTTTCATATACCTTGAAAGAAGTCTTCTTGGTACCCTTGAAAGTTCCGATTCCCTTTATTTCTGACTTGACTCTCTTCTTATCAGCATTCTTACCTGTGAAGGAATTAGTAAATACATAGTCCACACCTTCAACAAGCGGAACCATTGTACCGTTATCTTTGAGTTTGCACATAACAAGAACATCTGACTGATCATAATCATTTGAAGTGTCAAGCTTACGGTTCTCTACTCCATATACCTTTGCACGGTTTATCTTTGCTCCGCTCTTGTCTGTGATCTCGAAGCTTACGCCCTGATAGCCGCTGAACACCTTGTTACTGCTTACCATCATATGAGCGTTTCCGATTTCCTTACATCCGACAAGAACTCTTGTGAAAAGTCCGCTGTCTGAGTTAAATACATAACCGCCGGCTTTTACTATTACCTTAGGTGAAATATTCTTTCCGGTATATTTATAGAAATAATGCGGAAGTGTAACCGCTGCTCCATTAACAGAAACCTTCGAAAGTGACTTTACGTTATCTGTGTACACCTTGATTCTTGGTGTTGCAGATGAAAGATATGCACTTCCTGTAATTTCATTTTTATAGAAGCAAAGTCCGCTGTTTCTCTTTGATGAGAATTTATCAGTTTTCTGGTCATTAAACTCGATCCAGTCATCAACACTGTTTGATGATGTTGTCACAAACGCATTGAACTTACCCTCATCTGCACGTCTTACCTCAACAGCAAAGTTTCTTCCGTCTACAAGAAGAACCGGTGTATCCACACTTACTGTTGTGTATCCTGCATAATTAACATCTGCATCAACTACAGAAATAAGGTTATCTGCAACGAAAGGAGTTCCGTTTGAGCTTACCTTGTATGGATAACTATAAATGTAAACTCTGTACTGTCCGGGATCTGCAACTGCAAATCCGACCTCTTTGATTGCTTCGTACTTGCCCTTATTAGCTGCTGCTTCAAACACATTTGCAACAGAAGAAACTTCTTTTGTCGCAACCTGTGCTGTACCGTCATACGCATAGATATTCTGATACGGCATACTGCTTGAGTAGTTAAATGCTACCGCACGACGTTCATTGCTGTAGCTTGTTGCAGTAAATGTTGCATCTTCATATGAGATCCAGTAATGATCTCCTGTTCCATCTACGATCTCAAACCCACCATTTGAATTCGGCATGTTGCCTGTTACCGGATTTACGAACTCACCTCTGTCAGCATTATCATTCCAGCCAACGATGAGCGCTTCGTGGTTAGGTGCAGCATAATCTTCACTTACTGTAGTAAATATGTGATTATTACTTGCTGAGTTATATGCATTATTTGAATATGTCTGGTCTCTGTAAAGATCGATCACTGCCGAGCCATACTTATATACAAGGCCCTTGATGGCATTTACATCTGTGATCGGAACCCAGGCAGCATCTTTAAGCATACCTTTCAAACCATTGTCTTTTGTGCTGTTTGCAAGCTCGAAGGTTGCTACGGCACTGTTACCGTATTTTTCCTCTGAACCTGTCGTAGAATCATCATCAAAAAGTCCAAGCGGGTCAACATTTTCACTGTAAAGCGCATCTGCAACTTCATCTGCGCCTGCATTTTCTGAAATAGCCGAAGCTACTGTATATGCCCACTCATGAGAATCAGAATCTGATGCCTCTGTGCTGTCAGCAAAAGATTTTCCTGTATAACTGCTTATGTCTTTCCAAACACTTGTATCGACTTTATACGTATAATTTGACGGGAAATTAAACTCAATCGGCTTTGCGCCTGCTTCTCTGGCATTTTCTGATGCAACTTCATCTTCTGAAACTGTGCCATCCTCTGAAACCGAAGCATCACCTGAAACTGTGCTTTCGTCATCTGAGTCGTCATCCGCCGTATTATCCTGACCATTCGGCGACTGATTAACTTCACTTCCCTCAGTTGTTAATGTACTCTCTGTATACAACGTATTTGACTGATCTTCTGCAGCCATAGCAGGATTCACCAAGAGTCCCATTGTCAAAGCTGCGGTTAAAGCCAGCGACAAGGACTTCCTATAGCGTGTTCTTAACATCTGAACTTCCTTTCTGCAATCTCTTCCTTCTAATTTTTTTCGTATTATCCGATACATAATTAGAATATCACAATTAGTACACAATTTAAGTATTTTTTTGCATACAATATTCATCGCCTTGCTTTTCCCCTTAGCCACAGCATCACCGGTGCTGTGCTTATTTTCTCAAGTCATTTTCCTTACAAAAAGTCCCACACATCAAAGTCAGAGGTCGCTGTCCCCCTTCTCTCCGATAACCTTTCGTAATTCAGAACAACATGAATATATGTAAAAGAACTATTATAAGGCAGAGATGCTAAAAATTTGAAAGCTTATATCAGTCATACCTCAATTGCTTTCTTAGCATATTGTACCTTTAAAGTTCGTTTTACCGTCTTAACTTTTCCATAATTATACTTTAAATTTCTTAATATCAAAAATGTCCGTCTCAAAGAGAACTCCAGACCCCGGAACCCCCACGTCACATGGAAGGTTCCACTTAGTGCTGCTTCGTTCCCGACCTGACACGGTTCATGGATTTCCATTGCGTGGGACCGGAGCCTGGAGTACCCGTCAAGACGGACACTTTTAGTATTTTAACGTCTATCGCCCATCTTGTCAATCCGGTCTTACCGGATCTTTAAGTAAGCTCTTGATCTGTTCATACTGCGTATTGATTTTTGAATAGGCTGCAATCGTTGAATCTATGATCAACTGCACATTATCCGCTATATCTTCTGCGTTCTCTGAAAACGCCATAACGATCTTTCGATGAAATTTATTATGATTCATTTCATCCATTATTATAGAAGCTGCTGCACGCATAGATCTGCCCTTTTCTGCACCATGACCGACATAGAGCTCTGCCGCCCTGTCAGCGACCTGCATTATCTTTTCAAGCATTCCCATGTCTTCATTTTTTAGGCCTTTCGGATAGCCCGAGCCGTCTATCCTTTCATGATGATTGACCGCGATCGCATAAACTTCCGGATCTATATGATTTTTAAGAATATGCCCCACAACATCTACATGACGCCTGTAGGCCTTTATATCCTTTTCATCTGTAAGTTCCGCCGCATCTGCTATTTCTTTCGGCAAAGTGAACATTCCAACGTCATGAAGCACTGCGCCAAAATAGAGTTTTTGCATCTGTTCCGTGCTTATATCTTCAAGATATTTTGCAATTTCCTGAGTCACTATCACAGATGTCAGCGTCCTTTTAAGACTCTTATCATCTGCAAAGCATGTTACATAGAGAAGCATCTCAACCAGCTGCTGTTTCTCCTCATCCGTATACATAAGCTCCGAAACAAAGTCAGAAAACTCAGCCTTTGCCTGATCTTCATTAAGTTTAGACATCACATCATACTTCCTAACAGCAATGTCCATCATCTCAAACACTGCCTTTGAGTATTTGATATTCTGTTTTGGTCTTAGATCATTATAATTGAATTTATCGCCTTTAATGTGCTTAAAAAGGTCAACTCTTTCAGCAAATCCTATGACATTTGACATTTTCTTTAAATCGAATTCAATCCCATTGAGGACCTTCCAATCAACATGATTATAAAGAAGTATCTTAGCCCGGTCGCCAAAAGGTGAAAGATGTTTAAGAAACAGATATCCGTAGATCGAATGAGCCATAGGCTTTTCTATCTCGAATTTTAATAATCCCTCGGAGCTGTTTTCTGTCTTAAACGCTCCTATATCATGTAAGGCTGCGAGAAATGCGTAATCCGAAATTTCATAATCCTCTAATATACCCTCACTCTTAAGCATATAGTATACAAGTAACGCCGTACGCTCACCATGAGTAATGACCTTTCTGTCTTTTAGTTTTAGAACATTGACAATAAGTCTGCACATTTCTTTGCTTGAAATGATCTCACCCATAAGCTACCCCTCAATTAAACGTCACCATATCAAAATACACATATCAGATTATATTTTGACTATACTCGTACATTTAATTTTACCATGCCTTTGGGGTTATGTGAATGTTATAATATGCACATTTTCAGAGCCAAAAGCGCATCGGCGTGTATATGATACCATTTGCCTTCTGAGTTTTTCCGGTATCCTTAAAGCCAACTTTATGATAGAAATCCACCGCATAGGGAGAGGAATTGACAGTCGTATAAAACTGCCCTCCCTCTTCTATGAGATAGTTGCATAATTCTCTGACAAGTCTCTTCGCTATCCCCTGATGATGGTATTCACCATCCACAAAGAGAAGTGATATATGATTCTTGCCCCTTACAGAAATGACCCCTATTATCTCATCATCGTCAAAGCAGCCAAATACCACATATTCACCCTGCTTGAACATCATGTAGAGTACATCATCTGTTATAAATTTGTAAAAATTATCTACTCCTTCGGGTGTATAGCCCTCGGCGTTGAATGCGAGAAAAACGCTCCATACAAGTTTCATGGCGTCTCCCCATTCTTTTTCCTTGATTCGACGGATCACCCTCATACCTAAATCCCCACACTTTTATTTATCCAAAAATACTCTTAAAGAATCCTGCTATAGCATTTCCGACACTTACGAAAAATGACTTAACTACAGCAGTTGCAACTTTAACCTTATTCTTTTCAAGGGCATTTGCTATATCCTCGCCTGTAATATTTCCTCCAAGCTCTTCATATAGATCAGCTGCCTGATCGAGAAGTGTGTTGTAATCAAGGCCGAGATCACTGATCTTTACCATAAGGTCAGCTATCTGCTGGATCTCATCTTCGTCAAGACTTATTGAAGTTCCGTGCTCTGAATTATAGTCTTTGATGGCCTCTTTTACAGCTGCCTTGATCGAATCTGCATCTGAAAGGTCTCTCTTTGCTATCTCAGCTTTAATGAAAGCGATGAGTGCTTCGATATCTTCTTTTGATGCGCTGTTGGCCGCTGCCGCAGCCTCTTCAAGCTGTCCTGTCGTAACAAGCTCATTAAGTGATGTATCAAGTGCCTCTGTATTGACAGTTGTGTCTGTCATCTCTGCATATGCCTTTAAAGCACCGATCAGTGCTGCTGTTCCGGATATAGATGTCGGACCTACTACCATAATATCCGCATCCTCGACACCTGCTGTAAGAAGTGCATTTTTATACATGCCCTCTGTACAATAGTTGATGTTCGCAGTTGTCACATTTATTCCGTGACCGCTCTCTGCCGGACGAACAAGTACTGACGAAAGAGATTTTGTTCCAATAACCGATGAACTGATGTAGCTTCCAAGATACTGGTGTTCCTCGGCATTTGTCACATACACCACATTGTAGTTAGAAATATCTGTTCCGCTAAGTCCCATTAACGAAAGTACCGTAGCCTGCTGTGACGCAGAAAGGTCTGCACCAAGTGCAAGGTACGGCTTCGATTTTTCTGTTGTAGATGAAGAGTCCGAAGTCTGTGCCTCAGCCGCCTGCTCAGTTGACTGCTCTGATGCGTTCTCTGTTGAATCACCCCATGTAACTGTCTGCACATCCGTTGATGATGCAAATGTGCTCGCTGTCGGTGTAAATACAAGAATTCCCGCCATCATTAGTACTGCTAATTTTTTCATAAATTCCTCGTTTCGTTTCATTTCATCCCATGCTTACCCATATATTTAAGCATGTCTATAAATATGTCGAATCGATTGGGTTCATTGTAAAGCTCATGTCTGTCATTCGGATATATCGTCACACTAACATCTGTAAGTCCGCGATCTTTATATTTCTCTGCAGCCTTTTCAATGAATTTACCATAACCTCCCACCGGGTCCTGCGCTCCCGACATAAACCAGATCGGCAGATCCTTTGGGATTTTATCGATTCTGTTCTTATCGTTTGCACGGATCAGAAAATCCGCCAACGCATAATAACCATTTACGGTGAATTCATGACCGCTAAGGGGGTCGTTCTTCTCCGCCTCTCTAACTTCAGCCCTCGAACACCCCCACTGAAAGGGATATTCGTCCGAATCGGGATTTTTATCATAATCCTGCAGCGAAAGGGCTGTGCACATACGACTGACGTAGTTCCCACCCTTAACTGCTGCTATCATACTTATCAAAAATTTCCCAACATGAAGCTTAGACGGCTCAACATCTCCTGACCCCATCAAAAAGGCCGCATCAACACCGCTTCCATACATCTGAATATAGTTTCTTACTATGAAAGAGCCCATACTATGGCCACAGATGAATACAGGCAGTTCAGGATAATCCTGCTGAACCAGCTTTTTAAGCCTGTGTACATCTCTTACCACGACAGTAGCCGGGTCCTGCTCAGTAAAAAATCCAAATTCATTTTCTGCCTCTGCAGTTTTCCCGTGGCCGAGATGATCGCATCCGGCCACAAGAATATGCTCTTCCGCAAAAAATTTACACATTTCCGCATATCTTCCCATATGCTCACCCATTCCGTGAACAATGATCAGAATTGCCCGGATATCCTTCTCCGGTATAAATTTATCTGCATGAATTTTATGTTTCATATCACGCGAATCGTAGTAAAACTCTTCGTGTTTATACATATTTGTTTTATAACCCCCAGATTCCCTTTATTATCAGCCTACTTCTGCTCCGCCATCGATATCATGCTCAAGGCCGAGAAGAGTAAACTGGCTGTCATCCTCATTATAAGCCGAAAGGATCATTCCTTCTGAGATCATTCCTGCCATCTTTCTTGGTTTAAGATTGAGAACTGCTACAACTCTCTTTCCTACAAGCTTTTCAGGCTCCGGATAGAACTTACGGATTCCTGAAAGAATCTGTCTCTCCTCATCACCGAACTTAAGCTTGAAGCAAAGAAGCTTTTCTGACTTAGGTACAAAGCTGCACTCAAGAACTTCACCTACTCTAAGATCGATCTTTGCAAAATCATCGATCGTGATCTCACCCTTCTCAGCAGGGGCTTCGTTCTTCTTTGCTGCTGCCTTTTCCTTTGCAGCTGCTTCCTTGGCTGCTGCCTTCTGAGCCTTTTCAAGCTCCTGTACTTCCTTCATTACATCTGCAGGCTTAAGACGTGCAAACAGTGTCTCAGGATCTTCAACGACCTTTGTTCCTGATGCGAAAACACCCGCCTTATCAAGAGTCTCATACTCAGGCTTCTTTGTGTTGAGCTGGGCATAGATCTTTTCTGCAGTTTCAGGAAGATATGCCTCAAGAAGACCTGCACCGATAGCGATACAATCACAAAGATTGTAAAGAACCTGTGAAAGTCTGTCCTTCTTGGCCTCATCCTTTGCAAGTACCCAAGGCTCTGTCTCGTCGATATATTTATTACATCTCTTAAAGAGTGTAAAGATATCTGTAAGAGAATCTGCAACATGAAGTGTCTCCATATCCTTCTCTACCTTGGCCTTTGTTCCAAGAACTACTGAATAAAGATCATCATCGACATCTTCCTTAGCGCCTGTATCATTGAGAGTTCCTCCGAAATACTGGTTGCTCATTGATATAGTTCGTTTTACGAGGTTTCCAAGTGTATTTGCAAGATCTGAATTAAATCTCTCAACAAGGAGATCCCATGAGATAACTCCATCTGTCTCGTAAGGCATCTCGTGAAGCACGAAGTAACGTACAGCGTCAACGCCGAACATACGGGCAAGGTCATCTGCGTAGATAACATTTCCCTTGGACTTACTCATCTTTCCGCCTTCCTGAAGGAGCCATGGATGGCCAAATACCTGCTTAGGAAGAGGAAGATCAAGAGCCATAAGGAAGATAGGCCAGTAAATTGTATGGAAACGGACGATATCCTTACCTATAAGGTGAAGATCTGCCGGCCAGAACTCCTTAAACATCTCTGAATGATTTCCGTCGCAGTCATAACCAAGACCTGTGATATAGTTTACAAGAGCATCGAGCCATACGTATACAACGTGCTTAGGATCAAAATCTACAGGAATTCCCCATGTAAATGATGTTCTTGAAACACAGAGATCCTGAAGTCCCGGCTTGAGGAAGTTATTTATCATCTCATTCTTTCTCTGCTCCGGCTGGATAAACTCAGGGTGCTCTTCAATGTATTTCATAAGGCGATCTGCGTACTTGCTCATCTTGAAGAAATATGCTTCTTCATGTGCAGGCTGTACAGGTCTTCCACAATCAGGGCACTTGCCGTCAACGAGCTGTGACTTTGTCCAGAAGGACTCACAAGGTGTGCAATACATTCCTTCGTATGCGCCCTTATAGATATCACCCTGATCATAGAGTTTCTTAAATATCTTCTTGATCTGAGCCTCGTGATCTTCATCTGTTGTACGGATGAAACGATCATATGATGTATTCATGAGATCCCAGATTCTCTTAATCTCTGCAGATGTGTTATCAACGTACTGTTTTGGAGTGATTCCGGCAATCTTTGCCTTCTCCTCGATCTTCATACCATGCTCGTCTGTACCTGTCTGAAAGCGAACATCGTATCCCTGCTGTCTCTTGAAACGTGCAATAGCATCTGCGAGAACAATTTCATAAGTGTTGCCTATATGAGGCTTGCCTGATGCATAAGCAATTGCTGTTGTGATGTAGTATGGTTTTTTAGCCATTTCTGTCTCCATTCTGCCGGCTAATGAGACCGGCTCCATTGCTATAATTTGTAATTACCCCGAAATAATTTCCTACTATAGATAATTACCTTATTCTTTAACGTATCACAGTGAGTTTGTACTGTCAAATCCTCGTATACATCATGCTCTTTATGTTTATTGTCCACAAAATGTTCCAAAGATTTTTCAAAAATCATTATTTATTCTATCACAATTTACTATTGCAATTTGCTAAAGTGTTGTATATGATATGTGAAAACGCAGAGTAGATGGCAGAGCGTTAAGTGTTCGCTGAACAGGGAGTTGTCAGTGAAACGAAAAGAAAATCGTAAAGAATCATTTCTTGCGGTTCTGCTGTCGCATCCCGCTGCTGCATCGAAAAGGTATGTCTACCTCCGAAGTGCAGGAAAAGGAAAACTGCATAGAGGAGGTTTTATTATGTCTAAATTACGTAACACAAAAACCATTACCACTGCAGGAATGCTT
>JAILMH010000055.1 GCA_024692715.1 Lachnospiraceae bacterium | reverse complement strand
ACTACCCGGCATTCCATGCCCCTGATTCTTAAAATAGTACCAATCTTAAACTTTTCCAAAAGGCTCCACCTTTCTCACAAGCTCGTTTATCTGCACTTTTTCAGCCTTAAAAGCTTTCTTCAACATATCCGTCAATTCATTCGCTGCAAACTCTCTGCATGAAAAAACATCCACCGCCGCATAACCATACTCAGGCCAGGTATGAATCGAAAAATGAGATGTGCTTATAACTGCGAAATACGTGATACCGATCGGTTGAAATTTATGAACACACTCTTCAACTATCTCCGCTCCGATAGCCTTAATAGCATTTTCAGATATTTTACGAATATACTCCTCGCTGTCAAGAATATTAGGATCACATCCATATAGATCCGCTATTAACTGTACTGCCACTTTAATTCTCCCTATATTTTGTCATTACTCGCTTGCAAGTATTGCACGCCGGATTCCGGTATGCTTTGCAGTCATATTTCCCATCCAAAGCCGTACGCATCCTCGCGTAGCGTTTTAACTCCGTCGGAACTTATATACCGACTGGGTTAAATAGAGTATATCATTGATTTTTAATCTTTCATATATAAAAAAAAGAGAATCCGGCAAACACCGGATTCTCAAAGTTAACTTTATTTACTGTTTTTTCATACCCTTTTCATCAAAATCCTGAAATGTCTCATAGACTCCGATACGACACCAATCCGCTTCAGGCATTCCAACAAAGATACCACCGTAAATATTTCCGTTTTCCTGACGACCGACCCTTACAAGATTGATAAAGGCTGTAATGACATCACCTGTCCAGATCTTTATGTCAGTTTTGTAAACAGCTCCATTCACCAGTTCCTTTGTACAGAAGAAGCCGATTCCCGCTCTTGAAATATCCAGAACTTCAACTGATATCTCTTCATCGTCGCCATCTACTCTGCTCATTGAAACACGCACATCAAGGTCCATGCGACGCGCTTTTCTTCTTTCTTCTCCATTACCCATATAAGACATAACTCCTCTCACAAATAGTCCTTTGTAAAGAACCTTACAACTCACTCATTATGATTCACTCACAATAAAACGTATCACTCTATAATCCATTTTATATATTACATGACCTGTAATTTCTCGTCAAACATCTTATTTGAGTTTGAAATTATTGACTATATCACTCATTTCAGCTGCGATGCTCTCCTGTGCAGCAGCCATTGTATTTACCTCATCTACAGCATTAGATACACTGGTAATGGAATCAGCGACCTCCGAGCTCTGCTCCGCAGAGTCAGACGATGATTCTGCAATATTCTCTATAGCAGCACTCACTTCATTAATAGAGTGCCTGATCGTCTCAACCATATCATCAATCTTTGAAGCTGCCCTTCCAAATACAGCTGCATCCTCACCATACTGTTTACCGACGCCTGTGAAGTATTCATAATCCGGAGAGACCGTATCTTCCACGAATGAAAGAAGTTCCTTCGAGCTTCCGGAAAGTGAAACAAACGCATCCTGAACACCGCTTACCGTATTCTGAATCTCTTCAACAGCTTCACCTGTTTGTGTAGCAAGCTTATTGATCTCTGTTGCAACTACAGCAAAGCCCTTACCGTGTTCACCTGCTCTTGCAGCTTCGATAGAAGCATTGAGTGAAAGCAGATTGATCTGATCCGCGATTTCTGCAATCGTATTTGCAAGATTTCCAATCTTGTCAACTACATTTGCCTGTGCAGCAGCAGTTTCAAGTTCTTTACCTCTTGCTTCTGCGATCCTGAATGCATTTTCATACGCCTCACGGCTTCTTTCTTCTACATCTACCGCACGCTTAGAGACCTCTGCAGCAGTTTCATTTGTCTGCTGCGTTTCTTCAGCAAGAGTCTGGATCGAAGCATTGATCTCCTCGACCGATGCATTGACTTCCTCTGTCGCAGAGCTCATGCTCATTACCGCATCATTCATAGTGGTAAGATTTCCACGGATATGATCAAATTCAATACTTAAATTCTCAGCCACCTTATTCAATCCGGTACTTGCTTCATTTATCTCATCTGAACTTCCGGCAATTTTAGTGATGATCTCTTTATTACTGTTAAACATAGAGTCAAGGGCTTTTGCCATACTGCCCATTTCATCTCTTCGCTTTGAATTTAAGGTATTCCCTGTATAATCACCTGATGCAACTACAGAAGCAAATCTCTCAACCTTAACGATACTCTTAACTATTCGTGCAATGATTATATGGATCGTAAGTATGCATATAAGCAATGCCGCTATGAGCACAAATGTCATCCGCTGACTAAGAACAGTTACTACATCAGTTCTTTCCGACTCCAGCATACGGATATACATTATCCAGTCCACTGTAGGAATACGGTCATAGTAAAGCAGATATTTTGTTCCATTTTCAGTATATTTCGCAATACCATCTTCAGCTTTTCCAACTATCTCGCTACCTGCCTCAGCAAGCGACTCATTAGGATCTTCTGTGATCAGAGTACTGTTCTCAGCTTTTGTCGGATCTATATCATAAATATAAAGACCACTGGATGTTGTAAGTATCGCAGTACCTGTCTTACCGACCTTCACTTCTGACATAGCTGTGGAAATATTTGAAAGACCTATATCAACCGTTACACAACCTATAAATTCTCCTGTTTCAAAATCCTTGATCGGTGCAGAACATGTTGCCATGATCGTCTTGCTTGTCGGATCATAATAAGGGTCTGTGATAACAGCTTCTATATCTGTCATTGCTTTCGCATTTAAATAATACTCCTGTGAAAAATAATCATATTCGGCATTGCTGTAATCATAAGTTTCCGCAATTTTGCTTCCATCCTTATACCAATATGGTCCCATGTATTTTTCATTTTTATCAAATACGTTTGGCTCAAACCACAGTCCGGCACCACTGACCATATCATTTTCTGTGATAAGCTCAGTTATCGAATTCTTTAGCGAATCCATGTCTGCCATCTTATAGGTGCCTGCTACGAATCCCGCGATATTTTTCGCAGAATTTCTGACAACCTTAAGTTCACCATCTATGTTGCTTATGCTTGCATCAAGCGCCTTATCGACAGTCTCATCCACCTGCGCTCCAAGATACATCCGGCTTACATTTAAGCTGATCATCATCATAGATATCAGCGAAAGTGTAACTACCGGAACAACGATTCCCAGTATCTTGGTCTTAATACTGACCTTCTTAAACAGCTGCTTTTTTTCTGTACTCTTAACCTTTTTTTTGCCGTCACCCATTTACGTTCCCCCCGAAGAACAAAGTTAACACTGATTCTGCTTAAATATGTGTTTTATCGACCCAATTTAAAACAGAGCAAAATACTGCTATACTTTCTTACTATTTTATCGGCAATTTCTTAAATTTTTTTACAGAACAACAGCTTCAAAAAGGCGCCTAAATTAGCTATTTGAATGGTATTATCTAAAAAAGTACAATAAATTTTACATACTGAATATATTTTTTATACTCTCATAGTGCAGAAAGATCCCTTCACCGGCATATTTCTCTATCTCCTCAAGCGAAGCAATTTTAAAACCAGAGGTTTCCTCCTCCTGTGCTGTCACATCAGCCTCGTCAAAATCTTTTACAAATTTATATACATCAACAAAATAGTTATTTTTTTCTTCAGGATTAACCCGTTTATAGGTATAGGTTTTTTCCGGTGCAATTCCTGCCACATCAATGCCTGTCTCTTCTTTGATCTCCCTGCATACCGCATTCAGGGAACTTTCTCCCGCACGTACTCCGCCTCCGGGTATCTCCCACCAGCCCGGAGCCCACTCCTTATCCATCTTACGTTTTGTTATAAGATACTTACCGTCCGTTCTCTGGATAACTCCCAAAACAGTCAGATGAAAGTCACCCGGGACCATATTCCAGTCATTCCTTTTCATAGTACGTCCGGTCAATTCTTTATTCTCATCATAGATATCCCAAAATTCCATATTGAACCTCTCCTTTTATCATTTTCAAAAATTCAATTATAATCAGCCTTTATCATCATCAGACCCTTTGCCGGTGCTGTATATCCCGCTGCCTGTCGGTCTTTGGCTTCTACAGCAGTCTTAACCGTTTCCGGCAGACGCTTTCCAAGCCCAACTTCAATCAGCGTTCCGGCAATTATCCTTACCATGTTCTGAAGGAATCCCGTACCATGTACAGTTATCCTTACATATCCTCCATCCCTTGTAATATCAAGCTTATCAACGATTCTCACACAGCTCTTTTTCATCTTTGGATTGCCACAGAAGCTCTTAAAATCATGCTCTCCTATGATATAGGCTGCGGCCTCTTTCATCTTTTTTATATCAAGCCTTTCATCTATCGGAGTATAAAATCTTCTGTCGAATACAGGCTTTACCGGACCGTCAAATATAGTATATCTATAGGTTTTTCCCGTAGCATTATATCTCGCATGAAACCTTTCTCCGGCCTCTCTCACCTCCAGGATCCTTATATCCTCAGGAAGATACTGATTACAGTAATCTCTGATGCCGACCTCATTCAGCTCCGTATCGAGCCGCACATTAGCTGTCATATCCTCAGCATGAACGCCTGCATCTGTTCTGCCCGAAGATGTAATGTCGATCCCGCTCACATCAGCCTTACACATCTCAGCAAGCACATTTTCTATCTTTCCCTGTATCGTATCAACATTAGGCTGATGTTCCCAGCCATAATACCTTGTTCCGTCATAAGCAATTTCAAATCTATAGTTCTTCATAAGTATCACTTCTTTCCGCTGTTAAAAATACAATATCCATATTTTAACACAAATACAACAAGGGCATCCACCCAAAGGATGAATGCCCTGATATATGTGTGTTATTTAAGGATGGTTATTGATCATTTTCCACTGTCACCATAGTTTGAAAGTACTCTTGCTGAAGGGTCGTCAACGTTACAGCCTGGCCACTCCTTGTTCGGCATCCAGAAATCAGGGATCATCTCGCCCTGTCCCGGATAAAACTTCTCAAATACCTCTCTGTAATAAAGACTTTCTTTAGTGAACGGCATTGCATGAGTGTACTTTTTACGCTTTTCCTCAAACTCAGCGTCTGTATAATGAGCTTCTGCATATTCCTTGATATCATCAACCATTGAATGACCTACAGCATCAGAAAATGCAGCCTTTTCTCTCATAAGAATATCATGCGGAAGCCAGTCGCTGTTTTCGAATGCATGACGAAGAAGGTATTTGCCCTTTCCGTATATATTCATCTTTATACTTGGATCAAGTCTCATAACATAATCCACAAGTGCAAGATCTCCGAACGGAACACGGGCTTCAAGGGCATTTACAGCTATACATCTGTCTGCTCTTAAAACATCGTAATAGTGAAGCTCTCTGATCCTCTTTTCAGCCTCCTTCTGGAATTCCTCCGGTGTAGGAGCAAAGTCTGTATATTTATATCCAAACATCTCATCAGAAATCTCTCCTGTGAGAAGAACTCTGATATCAGTATTCTCGTGAATATATTTGCAGACCAGATACATTCCGACGCTTGCACGGATAGTTGTGATATCAAAGGTTCCAAGGGTCTTGATCACATCCTCGATAGCGTTGATCACATCATCCTTAGTGATGATGACCTCTGTATGCTCAGTTCCAAGATAATCTGCAACCTCGCGGGCATATTTAAGGTCGATGGCATCAACATCCATTCCGATCGCAAAGGTTCTGATAGGCTTGTTTGAGAGAATTCTCTGTGAGATAGCGCATACAAGTGATGAATCCAGTCCACCTGAAAGTAGGAAACCTACAGGTGCATCTGCATCCATTCTCTTCCATACACCTTCAACAAGAAGTTCTCTGATCTTTGCTGAAGCTGTGTCAGCATCATCAAAAATAACGTTTGTAACTCCTGCCGGATCACAGTAACGGATAAATTTACCGTCCTCATAAAAGCATCCGGGAGGGAAAGGCATGATCTTATCGCATACCTCGATGAGGTTTTTCGGCTCACTTGCAAATACAATAGAACCATCCTCAAGATATCCATAATAGAGCGGACGGATTCCGATCGGATCGCGGGCTGCGATAAGCTTTCCCTTCTTTGCATCATAGATGATGAGTGCAAACTCTGCATCCAGAAGCCCAAACATTCTGTTTCCGTACTTTTCATAAAGAGGAAGAATTATCTCACAATCTGATCCACTCTTGAATTTGAAACCATCAGAAATAAGTTCCTTCTTTACCTCACGAAATCCATAAAGCTCACCATTACATACGCACTTATTTCCATTATATTCAAAAGGCTGCATTCCGCGCTCTGTAAGTCCCATGATAGCAAGACGGTTAAATCCGAGCCAGCCATTTCCGGCCTCCTCAAATCTTGTCATGTCAGGTCCTCTTGATACTGTTGCTGCAAGGCACTTTCTTGCTGCCTCTTCTGAAATCGATTTTTTTTCAAATCCAATGATAGAACACATATATGTTTCTCCTCTTCTATTTAGTCATTACAGCTTAATGCTTTTAATTCGCTCTATAGCTGCTTTTGTGTTTTCATGTTTTCCAAATGCTGTAAGGCGGAAATAACCCTCGCCTGAAGGTCCGAATCCGCTGCCCGGTGTACCGACTACATTAACTTCCTTAAGAAGATAGTCGAAGAAGTCCCAGCTTGACATATTGTCAGGTGTCTTCATCCAGATATATGGAGCGTTTACACCACCGTATACTGTGAATCCGGCAGCTTCAAGACCCTCACAGATCATCTTTGCATTTTCCATATAATATGCAACAAGTCCTTTAATTTCCTTCTGGCCTTCTGCTGAATATACTGCCTCACCTGCACGCTGCTGAATGTAAGGAGCACCGTTGAACTTTGTACCGTGACGACGTGCCCAAAGCGGATGAAGTGCATGACCGTCTGCTGATTTAAGAGCCTTAGGAACCACTGTGAATCCAAGACGTACTCCTGTAAATCCCGCATTCTTTGAAAAAGATCTAAGCTCGATCGCACATGTTTCAGCACCTTTACACTCATAAATTGAATGTGGGATATCTATTTCACTTATATATGCCTCATAAGCCGCATCAAAAATGATCACACTCTTATGTTCATTAGCATAATCGACCCACTTCTGAAGCTCCTCTTTCTTAAGAGTTGTTCCTGTAGGATTATTAGGAAGGCAGAGATAGATGATATCAGGAGCATCCCCCTCCGGAAGTGCCGGAACAAATCCGTTCTCTGCTGTACTCGGCATATAGACCACGTTGCTCCACTGCTCTGTAGCCTCATTAAATGTACCGGTTCTGCCGGCCATTACGTTAGAATCTACATAAACAGGATATACTGGGTCGCACACTGCGATCTTATTATCTACTGAGAAAATTTCCTGAATATTTCCGGAATCACTTTTTGCTCCGTCTGAAACAAAAATCTCATCCGGCTCAATATTGCATCCGCGAGCCTTATAGTCATGTTCTGCAATAGCATTTCTCAAAAAATCATAACCGAGATCAGGCGCATAACCTCTGAATGTCTCTTCATGTGCCATCTCGTCTGTAGCCTTATTGATTGCATTAATTATCGTTGGTGTAAGAGGTCTTGTAACATCACCGATACCCAGTCGAATGATCTCTTTATCCGGATTGGCCTCAGTGAATGCGGCAACCTTTTTCGCTATATTAGAAAAAAGATATGAACCGCGGAGATTAAGATAATTTTCGTTGACTTTAAACATTAGATTTATAGTCCTCCTTTGGATCCCTACAGTCATGATATCCTGTCAAAAACTATAAAGACCAGACCGGCACCCTTTTGCCGGCCTGGTCTTTCCGCCTTTGAAAAGAAATATCAAATTTTAATCATTTTAGTTTTAACACATTAAAATGTCAATATGTTAAACTGATAAAATAAAAGTTAAAAAAATTTCCTACATTAGATAGAATAAAACTACCGCTTAATATTTTCAAGCATACATCTAATTTTTCTTAAGATTCGGCTCAAAAAAATTTAAAAAATTTCTTGACAGACAATATTCTCCGTCATATAATTCACTCAAACAGGCAAAGGCGCCCGAATTTTTACGGAGACTTTGCCTGTTATTTTTTTAAACTAATTTATCTAGATTTCGTCAATCTAAAGGAAAAGCTTACCCAAAGCAAATTTAATTACCCAGGAGGAGAAACCATGAGCTACACAAGAGAAGACATCATCCGTATCGCAGATGAAGAGGGCGTTGAATTTATACGTATGCAGTTTACCGACATTTTCGGTCAGCTCAAAAACGTTGCTATCACACGCTCACAGTTAGAGAAGGCACTTGATAATCAAATTATGATCGACGGAAGTTCCATCGAAGGATTTGCAAGAATTCACGAGTCTGATCAGTATCTTCGTCCAGACCTTGATACATTCGTGATCTTCCCTTGGAGACCTCAGGAAGGTAAAGTAGCACGTTTTATCTGTGATGTTTACAATCCGGATGGAACTCCTTTCCAGGGTGATCCAAGATACATTCTTAAGAAAGAGCTCAAGAGAGCAGCTGATATGGGTTATACCTTCAACGTTGGTCCTGAATGCGAGTTCTTCTTATTTGAAACAGACGAGAATGGCCGCCCTACAACAACTACAGGCGATCAGGCAGGTTACTTCGATCTTGCTCCACTCGATCACGGTTCAAATACACGTCGTGAGATCTGTCTTGCACTTGAGAAGATGGGTTACGAGATCGAAGCCAGTCACCATGAGGTAGCTGCAGGTCAGCACGAGATCGACTTCAAGTACACAGATGCTCTTGACGCCGCTGACAAGATCATGACCTTCAAGCTCGCTGTAAAGGCTATCGCTCAGAAAAACGGTCTTCATGCAACATTTATGCCAAAGCCTATCTACGGCATCAATGGTTCAGGTATGCACACAAATATGTCACTCTTCAAGGATGGAAAGAATATCTTCTTTGATCCGGATGGAGAAAAGCAGCTTTCTACTGAAGCTTACAACTACATCGCAGGTATCCTTGAGCACATGAAGGGTATGACAGCTATCACAAATCCGCTTGTTAACTCATACAAGAGACTTGTTCCGGGTTACGAAGCTCCTTGCTATCTTGCATGGTCAGCATCTAACCGTTCAGCACTTATCCGTATCCCTGCATCAAGAGGTTCAGGCACAAGAGTTGAGCTTCGTTGTCCTGATCCGGCATGTAACCCATACCTTGAGATCGCTGTATGTCTCGCTGCCGGTCTTGACGGAATCGAAAAGAAGCTTCAGGCTCCTGCAGAAGTTACAGACAACATCTTCACAATGGATGAGGCTACAAGAAAGGCTCACGGTATCGATTCTCTTCCGGGAACTCTCAGCTATGCCCTTGACGCTCTTGAGAAGGACGAGCTCATCAAAGTAACTCTTGGCGAGCACGTTCTCCAGCAGTACCTTGAAGGCAAGAGAAGCGAGTGGGATGAGTACCGTACACAGGTTTCTGACTGGGAACTTAAAAAATATATGGTAATTTACTAAGAAATTATCTTTAACTGGAGGCGAAATCTATGGCTGGAATTGTTGTTGCAATCTCTAACGTAAGCCTTCGGGAAAAGATCTCGGGAATATTTGAAAAAAACGGAGTCAAAGTAGGCCTGTCCTGTCGTACAGGTGCTGAAGCCATACGATATATCAAGCGTACAGGCGGCGGCGTTGTCGTCTGTACACCTTATCTCGTAGATATGACAGCCGATTCTCTCTGCGATTCTCTTGGCAAGTCAGCATTTTTTCTTGTCATCGGAAAAGCCGACGAGCTGAATTATTGCGAAAATGAATCCGTTTTTAAAAGATCACTTCCAACATCAGGAGCGGAGCTTTGCGGAAGCGTACGTATCCTGATCGAGCTTGATTCCAGACGAGGGCATGATCATAAGCCGGTTAGATCACCAGAAGAAACACAGCTGATAACAAGAGCAAAAGAGCTCGTTATGCTGCACAATAATTTCACTGAAGATCAGGCTTATCGTTTCTTGCAGAAACAAAGTATGGAGACTTCTACCCCATTGGTTGAGGTAGCGAAAATATTTATAAAAGAATTGGATAGTGTAAACTTTTAACAGCAAAGACGCTGTGTGGAATTCCACGCAGCGTCTTTTGTTTTAAAAAGGGAGGAGAATGAAATGACAGAAGATGCAATTTTAACTATTGCTAAAGAAGCTTCTTCATCTACAGTTTTTGGAGTGTGGTTTCTTATTGGCGCCGCTTTGGTATTCTGGATGCAGGCAGGTTTTGCAATGGTCGAAGCCGGCTTCACCCGTGCAAAAAATACCGGTAATATCCTTATGAAAAACCTTATGGATTTCTGTATCGGAACCGTAATGTTCATCCTTATCGGTTTTTCACTGCTCTTAGGCGAAGATTACATGGGCTTCATCGGAAAGCCGGGCTTTGATATCTTCAGTGCTTATCACAACTTTGATTTTTCAAATTTTGTTTTTAACCTTGTATTCTGTGCCACAACTGCAACTATCGTTTCAGGTGCCATGGCAGAGCGTACAAAATTCCTTTCATACTGTGTTTATTCCGGTGTGATCTCAGCTCTCATCTACCCGATCGAAGCACATTGGGTATGGGGCGGCGGCTGGCTCGCTCAGATGGGATTCCATGATTTTGCCGGTTCAGCAGCGATTCACTCTGTTGGCGGTGTATGTGCCCTTATCGGTGCATGGATGCTTGGTCCCCGTATCGGTAAATTTACAAAGGATTCTTCAGGAAAGATCACGAAAGTAAATGCATTCCCTGGCCACAGCCTTCCTCTTGGATGTCTCGGATGCTTCATCCTCTGGCTCGGCTGGTATGGCTTCAACGGCGCTGCCGCTACAACACTTGAACAGCTTGGTTCTATCTTCCTTACAACAACCGTAGCTCCTGCTGTAGCAACAGTTGTCTGCATGGTATTCACCTGGATCCACTATGGTAAACCGGATGTTTCAATGTGCCTTAACGCTTCACTTGCAGGTCTCGTAGCTATTACAGCTCCTTGTGATGTAGCTGACTGCTTTGGTTCTATCATCATAGGTGCAGTTGCCGGACTTCTCGTATGCTTCGGTGTATGGTTCTGCGATTACGTTATCCACGTTGATGATCCTGTCGGTGCAGTTGCCGTACATATGCTCAACGGTTTCTGGGGTACTATCGCTGTAGGTCTTTTCGCAACTCCTTCAGCTCCTGGAAATGAAGAAACAGGTATCGTAGGTCTTTTCTACGGCGGCGGCTTCCACACACTCGGAATCCAGCTTATAGGTCTCGGCTCTATCATCATCTGGACAACCATCACTATCACACTTGCATTTGTTCTCATCAAAGCTACCATCGGACTTCGTGTGTCTGAAGAAGAAGAGATCGTAGGACTTGATGTTAAAGAACATGGCTTAAACTCTGCTTATGCAGGTTTCAGTATTATGGATATTTCAAATACTCTTACAATGACAGCTAATGAAAATACTGATCTCGGCACTGACAGCTACGAAAATGCTTCAGAGGTTGTAAGAACAGCAGCGATCCCTGTAGTTCACGCTAACGAAGGTGACGTAGATACAGGAATGCACAAGGTAGTTATCATCTGTCGTCTTGCAAGATTCGATGCCCTTAAAAAAGCTCTTAACGGACTTGGTGTTACCGGTATGACAATGACTCAGGTAATGGGATGCGGCATCCAGCGCGGCTCTAACGAGCATTATCGCGGAGCAGTTGTTGACTCAACTCTCATTCCTAAGGTAAAGGTCGAGGTAATCCTCTCTTCTATCCCTGTTGACAAGGTAATTGAAACTGCCAAGAAGGTCCTTTACACAGGACACATCGGCGATGGAAAGATCTTTGTTTATAACGTACAGCATGTAGTTAAAGTACGTACAGGAGAAGAAGATGTCGCAGCACTCGCAGATGTCGAGTAAAAATACAGCGTTCTACACCCTATTTGTTCACAATAAAGCGGGAGGTGCAGGTCAGCCTGCATCTCCTTTTTAATTTATTTTTGTTAGTTATGGTTAACACCTTGATGATAATATGTTACAATAATCCACAGAGCAAAAAATACTTTTTGAAGGGAATACCACCAATGAAATTCAGTGTAGAACACGAGAACAGACACCGACTTCGTATAAAATTAAAGACAGACAACGGAAAGCTCAATGACAGACAATGTGATATCATCAAATTCGCTTTGATCCACATGAAAGGTGTTTCCGAGGTCAAGCTCTTAAAAAATACGTCGAACGTGATGATACGATATAACAGAGACAAGGATTACATCCTGCAGAGGCTCTCTGCATTTAATTTTGACAATGTACTGCTTTTTGAAGAGGATCTTGAACTCAGAATCAGTGAAGATGAACTGCATGAACGCAAGATCGATCCAGAACTTAAGAAAAAAATGCGCAGAAAAATATTTCTCGAGGCAGTTGCGGATGTTATCCTTCCAACCCCTCTCCAGTTAGGTTACCACGCTTATCAGATGATAACACTTAAAGAATTTTAAAATACTAAAGATCTTTCTCTTTTATCAAGGGAAAGATCTTTTATTATTCAATTTGTAAGCAGTGCAATTATACCCACTGCTGCAAATAATACTGTTCCGAACAGCAAAAGTCTTAAAAAGCTCTCTGAAAGGCTTTTTTCACCACCATCCCAGAATTCATTTTCAGCTCCGGTTTTTTCAGGATTGATAAAAAATCGCCTTCTGTGACCATTTTCGAGTTTCTTACCACTTATAAATCCATCCTCTATCATATATTCTTTTCCATTAAAATAGTAAGAATATGAATATATATAGCTCAATCTATAAGACTTCGTATTTTTATTATATGTTCTTCTGCCTTCTCTAACATTCACACATAAGGCATTAACTTCATAAGAGCATCTTCTTTTGAGTTTCATTTGCGCAAGATAAAAATAACAGATAGTTCCGGCCGCCAGAAAGCATAGAATAGCCGAAACCACTCCTACCCCTAAATTTTCAATAATAACATCCATATTTGATCTTATCCTTTTACTGAATTAATTAATGCCGGCAGCTATTGCCGCCGGCATCAAAATTATACTTCTTTTCTATTTAGTATACCACAGCTTCATCACCGGAAATTTTTTCTCCATCCTCTTCGCTCTCATCAACTGATGAAATGAATGAAGTACCTACTGTTTCAGTTTCACTGTCCTCTGAAACTCCTACATTTCCAGGATTGCTCTCATAATACATTCTATCCAGAACTGTAATGGTATCAGACTCACTGTCATATTCAAATACATCCCATACAGTACCTTCCTCATACGGAACATTGAATACCTTTGGTTCAGCAAATCCGGCTTTATAAATAGTCACGTATGCTCCTGAATCTGCAAGCTTCATAGAATCAGAGCTGCTTCTGTTCGTGTAATCATGAACACTAAACTTATATTTACCATCCACCTTCTTATAGATAGTTGTTGTCTCCGGACCATAGCTTGAAGTGTCATCTACATCCAGATCAGCATATTTCTCACCATCATAGCTGTATCTCTTTCCGCTGTAATATGTATGGAATCTCTGACCGTCAGGAGTAGGACCATTCAAATGCGAGTCAAGATCTCTCGGAGTCTGTCCCCACTGAAGGACGATCCTTATCTCATCTCCCTGAAGCACAGGTGTAACTGTTCCATTCTGATTAGTATACTTTTTAGAACCAAGAACTTTAATATTGAACTGTCCGCTGTAATACTTCTTTTCATCACCTGTGCGAGGGTCAGTTACAAGCACCGTATAACCACCTGCCGGAAGATAGAGGCTGTAGGTACCGTCATCGTTAAGATCTATCGTCTTTATAACAACACCGTTGGAAGCATTATAGCCTTCCACAACACTGAGCTTAAGCCCGCCTTCGATACGTCTTCCTGTAAGAGCATCATAAACTGCTCCCATAGCATATCCGTTTCCTGCAAGATCATTTGGCGCTGCTTCGAGACGATAATTCTGAATAGCTGTATCGCCTTCATGGATCACAACTTCACATTCAAGTGTCTTATATCCGACCTTCTTAACTGTAAGCTTATAAAGTCCCGGAAGAAGATCATCAAACTCATATGCTCCATTATCATCTGTAGTACGTGATCTGTCTGATGTCGTACTGCTGTTTACTTTCGATAATTTAACTTCTGCAAGATCAAGCGGAGCATTGTTTGAGTCATCATTATCACTGTCAAGTTCGCAGATACGTCCTTTAAGTGAGCATTTCTCAACATCTTTATCAAGATATATCTTAAGCTTGGAAATTTCCGCCACCTTATCAGCATTGAAATCATCATCTACGTAAGTAACATATCCGTCTTTCTTGATCGTAAGCTTATAATCTGCATCTGAAAGATTAGAAACACTGAATTTTCCTGAAGAATCCGTGGTTGTCTTTTTATCTCCGCCGGCTCCATTCTTTCTTTCAAACACAACCTCTGCTCCCTCGATCACAGGGTTATTTGTCGAATCATCATCATAATCTACTTCATAAACCGTTCCGGTTTTATTTCTCGTGGATTTATTCCACTCAAGAAGCGTGTAATCAATATCCTTGTGATATTCTATAGACTTTTCAGTCTTTTTCTTCGCCGCAAGCCTCAGATCCACTGCACCCTTCAAGAGAAGCTTTGCATTTGCCTCTGCACTTCCTTCAACGATAGCTTTTTTGCCGGTTTCAAGTGTCAGCTTACCATCAATATTTGTTTTTGCATCAAGTCCTACAGTACCCTTCAACTGTGCAGGAATAATTCCCGCAACCATGAATCCAACTGCAGGGCCTACACCAAGAGAAGCCTTTGCACTTCCTTCGCCTTCTATCTCAAGCTTACTTACAGCAGTCGACTTACTGTCATAAATATCAACGTCATGATCTCCTATTTTTGTATAAGTATCAGCAAGCCTCTTATTTTCATAGCTTGAACCGTATTTACCCTCAAATCCATCCTTCTGTACATTTATACCCTTTGTATAGGATGTGCTGTTTGTATAGGTAAATGTCGTCTTGGCTTCAATATTTCCTTCTACATCCATGCAAAGAAGAACTACTACCATCGGATCAAGTTTGATCTTCTTTGACTCATTGCTTATAGACTTAATGGTACCGGTTACCGGATGCTTAGAGACAAGCTTAAAGCCGACTGCTCCGAGCACAATTGTATTACCATAGTCAACACCACTTATTTCATATCCAAAAAGATTGTATTTAAGATTATCTGTTCCACTCTTCTTTGAAAAATTTTCAACAATATCACTAAGTGATCCAAGTTCACTTCCAAGCTCAACTTTAAGCTCCTTCTGAAGCTTATAATCAAGTTTACACATCATCTGCTGAGGAAGAGCCTCTGCGTATCTAATAGGATGCCATTCGATTCCGAATCTTGGATCGATATCTGTCATTCCTAGACTTCCTGTAAGGGTTAATCTGTCGTAATCGGTTTTACCCTCATCATTTTCGGAATTGCCATTAGGATCACCATCCCTGTCATATAAAACGACATCTCTAAAATTAAGCTTAATACCATCGCTAAGATCTATTCCGCTTGGATCAATGATCTTTACAAAATTCTGCCACTGGATACCGGCATTTTTTACATAATCATTATCAGTTGACTTACCGCTTGATTCAATTTCCATTTCATTATTTGAAAATGTACTTTCAGCTGTAAGTATCTCAAAATTTCCGTTTATATCTGCAACTTCAGTGCCCTTCGGAACCATGACAAAATCAGCTTTTTCAACAGAATCATAGTCCATCATGATATCATCATCAAAGACATCTGCGAGATCCGGCTGTCTCATTATGATAGCCTCACACTCGTCCGGATCACATAAATGATCTACAGGATAATTGTCATCATGGCCCAGATAAACGAGTGAAAGTCCACCGGTAAAATAGTCATCACTTTCGATATAGACAACATCACCTTCGTTTATCTTTCCGGTTTTCGCATATTTATGAAGGATAGAATTTTCTGATACCGCAATGTGAATTTCATCATCTGTCGTATCTTCAGTTTCCTTATCATCCATCCAGACATCGACTATCGACTCTGAGATCTTCTTTATATCTGACTCCGAATCGATTGCCTTGACATTTTCTGTCATATCAAGATTTTTACTGAATCTTTCAAGTTCAACATCTCTGGTAATGTTCTCGCCATTTTCAAGCGTTGCCTTGATAGTCAAAGTATTAGAACCTGTCTCAAGTGCTGCAGAAGGGATTTCGAATTCATCACTTCCATTTACACTTACACTGTTACCTGAAACGCCGTAAGAATTGATCACAGCACTTATAGATTTAACCTTTGACTCAGCAGAAACATCACCTTTAACAGTGATTTTTTCATCCTGCGTTTCATATGCCTCATCATAAACGTCTTCATTTGCTATTGAGACATCAATATACGACTCTACACCCTTGGATTTAAGACTGACACTTACCTTACCGGGCTTTACCACACCATTTTTACCCTTTTCACCAAAAGTACCTGTGATTTTTGCAGAGCCGTTATCTTTAATGATCAGCTTGTCATCTCCTGATTTCTTAAACTTAACGATATCAGGAGTTTTTTTAGACGTTTTAACTTTCCACTCTGCTGAAAGAGAATTATCACTTATTCCAAGTATCTCACTCAGATCAAGCTGAGAATTTTTCTTAAGCTTAAGCCTTTTTGTCTTATTTGGCTTGATAACCTTTACAGTGCAGGTCTTAACGCTATCCCCGACTGCAGCATTTACAACAACTTCACCTGATTTTTTTCCTGTGATGATACCTTTCTTAGTAAGTCTTGCAATCTTTTTCTGAGACTTATCCTGCAGCGAAAATTTACTAACACTTTCTCCGCTAAAAAACAATTCGTTCAGATTCACTTTTTCCTTCGCAAGGATCGTCACTGAATTAGTTGAAACCTCAGATACATCATTTGCGTTTAGCTCTGATGCTGCATCAATTTCTGCATCATACACATTATCAGATACAATTACATTTTGCGCACCATAAACAGGCACTGCAGTGACCGATTGCAGTGTCAATGCTGCCGCCAGTAGAAGCGGCAAAAATTTCTTTTTCATACTTCTCTCCCTTTTCCCTTTGTATACATTCTATTTTGAAATTGTACACTTTATTGTACAATTTTAATTTATCATAAGGCAGAGAAAACATCAATTATTAATGCAAAAGTTGTAAAATTTTTTCACCATCAGCCAGATCATCCGAAAAAGCTGTCGCTCCTCCCGCTGCCGAACCAAGCTTCAGAGCTGTTTCATAAGTTCCGTCTTTCATATATCCTGCAATGAATCCTGCAACCATTGAATCCCCTGCTCCAACAGTATTTTTTACGATTCCCTTATGACTCTCAGCAACGGTCATTTTCCCGTTCTCATCAACCAGCATTGCTCCTTTAGACGACATAGAAACAAGAACGTTTCTTGCACCAAGCTTCTGAAGTTCCCTCGCACATTCCTCTATTTCTGCATTATCATTCAATTTCTTATTAAAAATTTCCTCAAGCTCAAAATTATTCGGCTTTATCATAAAAGGCTTATACTTAAGAACTCTCTTAAGAAGCTCACCGGAAGCATCTACTACTGTCATGACGCCTTTACCTTCAAGCCTTGAAAGTATCTTTTCATATATGTCATCCGGAAGAGATGCCGGAATACTTCCCGCCAGAACAAGCGCATCTCCGTTCCTCATCATATCTATCTTCCCAAAGAGCTTATCTATCGAATTTTTATCTATCTTAGGTCCCTGCGCATTTATTTCAGTTTCAGCCTCTCCCTTAAGCTTCACATTAATTCTAGTCGAACCCTCGGGCAAATGAATAAAATCAGTTTTTATACCCATTGCTTTAATGCCCTTTTCAAGTTCATCACCTGTAAAGCCTGCAACAAACCCCAATGCCGTTGATTCAATGTCAAGATTTTTAAGCACCCTTGAAACATTGATTCCCTTTCCGCCATAAAATATCTCTTCGCTGACCGATCTGTTAGTCATTCCGATTTCAAGCTTTTTATCCATTCGTACTATATAATCCAGTGCCGGGTTAAATGTTATTGTGTATATCATCCCTATAAATTCCTCATTTCTTTTTTTATCATTTTAATACAAAATCTTTCTAAAAGGCCATTTCAACGCTGTTTTTCTATCAATATGTTATACTTGAAGCGGAAATTTCTGATCAAGAAAGGAAACTTATGGAATCAAGAATACTTAACCCCGGCGATATAGTACGACATTTTAAAAGAGAAACTGTCGACCCTGACACAACTAAATATCTTTACCGTATAATCGGAACTGCAACCCACAGTGAAAGCCGTGAACCGATGATGGTTTATCAAGCGCTTTATGATAATTTCGGTCTCTATGTGCGTCCCTATGAAATGTTCATGAGTGAAGTGGATCATGAAAAGTATCCTGACATTAAACAAAAATACCGTTTTGAAAAAACAGAACTCACCCAGTCTGAAATAACGAAGATCGGAAATCCCGCAAAGCCACAGATGTATGAAGGTGCGCAAATGCTGGAAAGAATGAATGAATCCCACTACTCCTTGACAGGCTGGGCTCTGGATTTCTTTAACTTTAAGTCAGATGATAACATTTTAGATATTGGATGCGGCGGCGGAATGACTTTGAAACGCATGTCTGAAAAGGTTCCTGACGGTCATCTTACAGGCGTTGACTATTCTCCCGTTTCTGTTGAAAAATCCACTGCGATGAATGAAGCTGATATTAAAGCCGGAAAGATCAGGATCATCGAAGCCTCAGTTTCAAGCCTTCCTCTCGAAGATAATTCCTTTGACCGGATCATAACTGTCGAAAGCTTCTACTTCTGGCCAGATCCGATACATGATCTTTCAGAAGTACGTCGTGTCCTTAAACCCGGCGGACAATTTATACTCGTGGCAGACATTTACGGCAGCTATAACCTTGATGAAAAGACACGTAAAAACATTCGTGATATGAATCTTTTTAATCCAACCCCTGATGAATTCATCGATCTTTTCAGAAGTGCAGGCTTCAGCGCAGTTAATGTACATTTAAATGACGGTACAAGCTGGATCGCTGTTGAAGGTCGCTGCTGATATGACCATAAATAAGGGGCTGTCTCTGACAACCCCTTGATCATTTATATTTCTATCTGTGTTTTTATTGTTTTAATACCCGTGAGTTCTTCGCTTCTTTCATCCGGCTGCGAAAATCCGGCATAAATACTGAATTTACTTCCGCGTATCTCTCGCTTTCCGCGATCGTCTACCGTTGTAAATCCCCGCGGCAAAATCTTAAGGCATATCTCTCTTTTTTCATCTTTTCCAAGATTAACTCTCCTAAATTCGCAAAGTGCAGGGTTAAGCGGTGCCCACTCTGTATCTTCAGCCTTTATATATAACTGCAATACATCCTCTGTCTTCGGTCCATAATTTTTTACTGTTACATTGATCTCTGCTCCGTCCTCTGCTGAAGCCTTGATCACACTGATCTTTTCCGCTCTGCAGTCACCATAAGTCAGGCCATAGCCAAACGGATACAGCGGTCTGCCTGAATAATATCTGTAAGTCCTGTTCTCCATGCTGTAATCTTCAAACTGCGGAAGATCATCACAGCTTTCATAAAATGTCACGGGAAGCTTTCCTGAAGGAGAATATTTTCCAAACAAAATATCCGCTATCGCCTTTCCGCCTCGGGCTCCCGGATACCAGCCCTGCAGGACAGCATCTGCTCTCTCCTGTGCCTCTGAAAGATTTATTGCTGAACCTGACATATTGATAAGTATGACCTTTTTACCCATTTCAAGTACCGTATCAAGCAGCTCACGCTGAGAAGCCGGCAGTTCAAGATCTTCCTTATCTCCTGAAAAATATGCATTTCCGGTATCGCCTTCTTCACCTTCCAGTGTTTCATCAAGACCCGTAACCAGAATGACAACATCCGAATATTCCGCAACTGTCTCTGCCTCAGAGATCCTGTCTCCTCTTTCTCCGCCGGAAAGCGGCTCCACATTTTCCTCTGAAAGATCTGACCCCTGAGAATAGAGCACACGGATTCCCTTTTCTTCACAAATATCCTCTATTCCTTCAAGAACTGTAATATACCGTGAAGCTGTTCCATGATAATTTCCGATCAACGCCTTTCTTGAATCTGCGTTAGGTCCTATCACGCCTACTATCTTTATACTTCCATCATCATTGGAAAGCGGAAGTATTCCGTCATTTTTAAGAAGAACAACACTTTCTACGGCAGATTTTTCCGCAAGTTCCAAATGGCTTCTGCACCCGACGACCGAGTAATCAATATCGTCATACTCTGTTTTGGTAAACATTCCAAGCAGATATCGTGTTGTAAATAACCTTATTGCGGACTGAGTTATATATTTTTCATCAAGAAGCCCTTTATCTACCGCATCAAGTATTTTTAAATAGGTACAGCCGCAATTGACATCCGTTCCATTTTCAAGTGCGAGTTTAACTGACTCTTCCGGCGTCTCAGTCACTTTATGATGCTCGTGAAAATCCTTTACAGCCCAACAGTCTGAAACAAAATGTCCCTTAAATCCCCATCTTTCCCTAAGGATCTTCTGCAGTGTCGGACTTCCGCAGCAAACCTCGCCATTAGTCCTGTTATAGGCTCCCATCACAGCTTCTACACCTGCCTCTTTTACACAGGCTTCAAACGCCGGAAGATACGTCTCTTCCATATCCTTTTCAGATGCCACTGCATTAAATTCATGCCTTACGGCTTCCGGCCCGGAATGTACTGCGAAATGCTTTGCACAGGCGGCAGTTTTAAGGTATTCTCCCTTTCCCTGCAGTCCTTCTATAAAACGGACTCCCAGCCTGGAGGTCAGATACGGATCTTCTCCGTAAGTCTCATGACCTCTTCCCCAACGCGGATCTCTGAAAATATTTACGTTAGGTGACCAAAATGTAAGTCCTTTATATATGTCTCTGTCATTTCTCTTTGACTCTTCGTTGTACTTTGCTCTTCCTTCATCTGCGATCGCAGATGCAATTTTTTCCATAAGTTCTTCATCGAACGCCGCTGCCATAGCTATAGCCTGGGGGAAAACAGTAGCTGTTCCGGCTCTTGCCACTCCATGAAGAGCTTCATTCCACCAATTATAGGCCGGGATTCCAAGTCTCGGTATCGCCGGCGAATCATATCTAAGCTGTGAAGCTTTTTCCTCTAATGTCATTTTTCCTACAAGTTCTTCAGCCAATTTAGAAGCTTCTTTTCTATCCATCTGATTATCCTCAATATTGAACACTTATATTTGACCTTTTTTGGTCATAATTATATAATGTTTGTATAATAAAACACTTTATTTGGTTATTTTCTACATAACTTTGTTTGGGGGTGTATAGGAAATGTATAATTCCAAGACATCTGATAATCCACCGATTAAATATCGCCAGCCTGATCTCAAAAAAACTTCTACTCCCATAGACATTCACAGCCGTACTGAAGTCGTGGATTACGTCGAAAATTCTCATTTACGAATCTGGTATAATTTTCAGCTTGATCGTTACAGTTCGCATCACCACAATGCTATCGAGATCATCAGATGCATTGAAAACGGCTATACTGTAACTGCCGGCCAGATAACTTATTCCATGAATCAGGGCGATATCCTCATCATTCCGCCGCACATGCTCCATCACCTTCTCGGCGGAGTCAAAGGCTCACGTTTCATAATGCTCATCGACCCTGCACCAATGTATAATTTCCATGATTATCAGCTCATTGCGCCGCTCATGAAACATGCAGTTCTTATAACTCCTGACAAGAATCCAGAGCTTCACAATGAAGTTACAAAGTATCTTGAAAAATCTTCCGAGTACTATTTTAATCATGATTCAATGTGGGAGTTCTACACCTATTCATGCATAATGAGCGCCTGTGCCGCGATCTATCATGATCAGCTTTCATTCTCAAATGATGAAAGCTCCGGAAAAAGTTATCCTAAGCTCGATCCAAATAAATTTGCATCACTTTTAAGCTATATAAATGATCATTACATGGAAGACATAACACTTGAATTTGCGGCTAAATATGTGGGATTTTCCAAATTTCACTTCACACGATTATTCAAGCTGTATTCCGGAATGACCTTTCACGACTACCTTATCCACTGTCGCATCCAGGCCGCCGAAGAGCTTCTGTCTTCCAACGTATCTGTGACAGAAACGGCTTTTCGCACCGGTTTCCACAGTCCCTATGTTTTCTCAAGGACTTTCCGCAAAGAAACCGGTATCTCGCCGTCAAAATATCATAATTATTCAAGCTCACCTTTCAGGGATTAAGCTTTAACCCTTGACACTTCCCAGTGCAACTCCTGCTATGATATATCGTGAAAGAAGGAAATACACGACTATCAGCGGGAGTGCAGTAAGTGCAAGTCCTAAATACACAGCTCCATATTCTGTTTTATAAATATCACCGCGCAGCAGTGATATCATTATCGGAAGTGTGTATTTTTTCTGATCCGTAAGCAGTACCAATGGAGTAAAGAGATTATTCCAACTTGAAACAAAGGTAAAGATTGCCTGTGTTGCAATAGCCGGCTTCATTATAGGAAGCGCGATCTTATTGAATATAAACAATTCCTTTGCACCATCTATCCTTGCAGACTGCACAATTTCCAATGACAGGGCTCCGACCATATACTGTCTCATGAAAAAGACCATAGCCGGAGAAGCGATCGCCGGAAGAATGAGCATTGAAAGATGATTTGTCATATGAACCTTATAAACCATCTGATAAAAGCCTATCATCGTGATCTGCGCCGGGATCATCATTATTGCCAGGATAAACTTAAAAAATCCGTCTCTTGCTTTCCACTCATATACCACAAGTGCATATGCTGTCATTGTTGAAAAATATGTCGCCAGTGCTGTAGTTCCTATTGAAATTATCGCTGAATTAAAGAATCCCACTGCAGGATTAAAGCTCTTTCCCAAAAGGACTGCCAGATTCTTCATCAGGTATGATGAAGGTATCAGTGAAACTGCATGCTGCTGTATCTGTGTGGTGGATCTTGTTGAATTTACCAGCATTATCGCAAACGGAAGCAGCGATATCACAAGAAGAACTATACAGACCGCAAGCATAAAAATCTTTTTAATGGATGAGCTGCGTCTCATACTGCGCTACCTCCTTTTCTTTTTTTACTGCTTTCATCTGCTTTTTCTTAAGTTTCTTCAAAGCTTCTTCGTCCTTATCTCTCATGAGCCAGAATAAAAGAGCTGATGCTGAAACGATTATCACAAACATTATCATTGAAGCAGCTGCCGCCCTGTTATAAAGGTATGCGCCGCTGAAAGCCTGATTATAAATGAATACGCTCGTAGTCATCGTTGCATTATCAGGGCCTCCAAGCAGGAAAAGCTTTGGAATATCAAACATATTTAATCCGCCGATGAGCGATGTAACCAATGTGAAAAGAAGTATCGTCTTTATATTTGGAAGGGTTATCTTCCAGAATATCTGCCATCCATTAGCCCCATCAACTTCCGCCGCTTCGAAAATATCCGGGCTGATGCCAAGAATACCTGAGATCAGTACGATCATCGTATATCCATACCACATCCAGGTCTGTATAAATATAACGATTCCCTGAGCCGAACCTTTTTTTATCAGAAAGTTGAATGGTTCTTTCAGGATTCCAAATCTGACCAGAAGGTCATTTACAGGTCCCATTGGATATCCAAAAAGTGCATTAAATAAAATTGCCACTGTCGCTGCAGTAATGATATTTGGCATATAGAATATAACTTTGAAGATCCCTGTTCCCGGGATCTTAGTTCTTCTGTCTGTGAACCAGGCTGCAAGAAGTAATGCCAAAGCCATCTGTGGAATAAAATTACTTATCCAAAGTACTACAGTATTCTTAAAAGCTGTCTGAAATGTCGGACTTAGTAATACTGTTCTGAAATTTTGAAACGGATCATTCCATAAAAAATGAAAATCTGTTTTACCGATGCCTTTAAGGTCCGTGAATCCGATCAACGCAGTATAAAGCGTAGGGTAAAGGGAAAATATAATATAAGTGATCACAAATGGAAGACTGAATAAATATCCATATTTTGCATAGCTAAAGTTGTTTTTCTTCTTCAATCGTTTCACTGATGCTTCCTCCTGCTGCAGATGCCGCCAAAACTCATTCCGCGGCATCTGCAATCTTTATTTACTGTGCTGCTTCAATACCCAGAGTATCTGAAATATTCTGCTTGAAATCTGTCAAAGCCGCATCTCTTTCCTTCTCACCTGCTGCGTATGAACGAACCTGATCTCTCCATGCCATATTGATCGACTCATCATACTGTGTAAGATTTTTGCCATTTGCATACTCGTTTGCAGGGATAAAATATTCAAACATATTTTCACCACCAAGGAACTCAAGTGAACCATCTGACTTTTCCATAACTGTTGCAGATGCAACTGAGTCTTTTGTTCCACCTTCTCCGTTAAGTGTACCGTTAGCCCACTTATACTGAAGTCCATCCTCTGAAGTATCAAGTGTGATCCATTCAATGATATCTTTAACTGCACTTACCTTTGCACTATCCATATTTTTATTTGCAAGAAGCCATGTGCCTCCCCAGAAGAAACCTACCGGTGAATCACATACTGCCCAGTCACCATAGGTACCTTCGCCTGTCTTTTCTCCTCCGCAGTTAGGTGCAAGTGTGTAGTTAATGAGCCATGCCGGGCCAAAGAAACCAAATACCGGCTTTGAGCCTTCACCCTTCATATCTGCGAACCATGCATCCTGCCAGTCACGGGTCTGATTTGACCATCCCTTATCAGTAAGCTCCTTTGAAATATCGAGAAATGCCTCTCTCTTTGAATCTATCTGAAGCTGTCCGGCATCATTGATCCATCCCTGTTCTGAGCTGTTCTCTATCGCATGCCATACATCACCATCACCGGAAATTATCGCATCACCATTATCTGCAAGCTTCTCTGCTGCCTCCCAGAATTTATCCAGATTTCCTGTTCCTCCGCCTATTATCTTTGAGATCTCTGCCGGATCATCTGTTCCGAAAACATCCTTTGCGATCGATCTTCTGTAGATAAATGCTCCGCCTGTTGCCTGATAGCCAAGTCCATCCACATCACCGCTTGTATTTGTTCCTATATCAACTGAATACTGTGCTATCTGGGCTTCTTTGATCTTGTTATCAATATCTATCCCAAGATCTTTATAAGGCATTGCATAGTCCTGCATATCACCATGTGTATATTTCAGGACAAATGCTGCTTCTGCACAATATATATCCGGCTGCTCACTTCCGCCTGCCTGCAGTGCCTGATCAAGTGCCGGCTGGTAAGCGCCCTCCGTTGTTGCTATGATCGTTGAATTGATCTTGTATGGGAAATCCGGATGTGATTCGACATACTTGTTTACCATTCCCGGAACTTCATCTGTAAATGCCCAAAGATTTATCGTACCTTCATCTCCTCCGTTTGCCGGTGTAGATGAAGCTTCTGCTCCATCTGCTGTACTTCCTCCCCGCGCATCCGAGGCTGCCGATGCCTCTCCTGTAGACGCTGCCCCACATCCGGTCAGTGCTGAAACAACCATTATTCCACACATAAACAGAGCCATTATTCTCTTTTTCATTCATGTCCCTCCTAAATACCCCATTGCAATGCACTTTCGCAATGCTATGTTTTGTTTTTTCTTAACTATAGTAAATCATCTTTACCAAAGTTTTTCTTAACAAAAATTGCTCTCTGTTTGACACAAATTGCTATGTTGTACTCAATTATTTTAAAATGGGCACAAGCTCCGTTTTTCTTACGTTTATGCCCCCGCCACTTTCCATCCGGGGGCATATACTTCAATTTTCCTGCATCTATGCCCCCGCCGCTTTCCATCTGGGGGCATAAACTTCACTTTTCCTGCATCTATGCCCCCGCCACTTTCCATCTGGGGGCATAAACTTCACTTTTCCTACATCTATGCCCCCGCCACTTTCCATCCGGGGGCATATGCTTCAATTTTCCTGCATCTATGCCCCCGACACTTTCCATCCGGGGGCATAAACTTCACTTTCCCTGCATTTATGCCCCCGCCGCTTTCCATCCGGGGGCATAAGCTTCACTTTCTCTACATTTATGCCCCCGACACACAAAAAAGCAGAGACACATTTAATGCATCTCTGCTTTCAGATATATCAAATTCTTATTTAACAATCATCCCCATGGATTTTCTGTCGGGTAACGTACTCCAGCCGGCTGATTATAGCCGATTTCATCTACGTTAACACCAATATACTTAAATACCTCATAAAGAGCCTTGCCATGCTTACCAAATGCAACTGCTCCGTGATGAGGGAAATTCTTCTCGATCAGTACATGTCTGTAGAATCTTCCCATCTCCTTGATTGCAAATACACCAATTGAGCCGAAAGACTTTGTTGCAACAGGAAGGACTTCTCCCTCAGCAATATAAGCTCTGAGTCCACCTTCTGCCGTACCCTGAAGTCTGTAGAAAGTGATATCTCCAGGAATTATATCACCTTCTATCGTTCCGTTGGTAACCTCTCTTGGAAGAGTGCTTGCCATGATCTTCTGATACTTCATCTCATGGAAAGCAAGCTTTGAAGTGCAGGTATTTCCACAATGGAAGCCCATGAAGGTATCAGTGTGTTTATAGTCAAACTTACCCTTGATACTCTCGGCATACATATCCTTTGGAACAGAGTTATTGATATCAAGAAGAGTAACTGCATCATCAGAAACAACTTCACCTATAAACTCTGAAAGGGTTCCATAAATATCAACTTCACATGAAACAGGAATTCCCTGAGCTGCAAGACGGCTGTTTACATAGCACGGAACAAAGCCAAACTGAGTCTGGAATGCAGGCCAGCACTTTGTTGTAAGTGTTACATATTTTCTGTAGCCCTTGTGCTTTTCTACCCAATCCTTAAGTGTGAGCTCATACTGTGCAAGTTTAGGCAAAACTTCCGGAATTTTATTTCCTTCTCCAAGATCTTTCTTCATATCCTCTACAACTTCAGGAATTCGACTGTCACCTTCATGGTTCTTAAATGACTCAAAAAGATCAAGTTCTGAATTTTCTTCGATCTCTACCCCAAGATTATAAAGCTGCTTGATTGGCGCATTACAAGCCAGGAAGTTCATCGGGCGAGGTCCAAAAGAGATTATCTTAAGGTTCTGAAGAGCATACGCTGCCTTTGCGATTGGAAGGAAATCATGTATCATATCTGCACAATCCTCAGCATCTCCGACAGGATATTCCGGAATATATGCATGAGTATTTCTAAGTGCAAGATTATAACTGGCATTAAGCATACCACAGTATGCATCTCCTCTGCTGTCGAGAAGTCCACTCTGGCTTTCCTCTGCAGCTGCACAAAACATCTTAGGACCATCAAAATGCTTTGCAAGAAGAGTCTCTGAGATCTCTGGACCAAAGTTTCCAAGATATACGCAAAGTGCATTACATCCTGCCTTCTTGATATCCTCAAGGGCATTGACCATATCTATCTCACTCTCGATGATAGTTATCGGGCACTCATAAATATCGTTCTTGTCATATTTTGCCTCATAAGCCTTCACAAGGGCTTCTCTTCTGTTCTTTGAAAGCGGAGCCGGAAAACAGTCTCTGCTTACTGCAACAATACCTACCTTAACCTCTGGTGTATTTTTCATCCTATTCATTTTTCTTACCTTCTCTCCTAAGCTTTATATAGTCAAAACTTTCCTTTGAGCAGCGGATAAAAGCTCTTAAATTTCTGATATCTTTCCTCATACTTAGCCACAAGCTCACTATCCGGCTCAACTGTTTCAACAACCTTTACTATCGCATCAGCCGCAGCTTCGACATCTGCGTACTCTCCGCATCCGACTGCTGCAAGCATTGCGCCCCCAAGTGCAGGTCCCTGCTCATTTTCTATCACATCTATCTTAAGATTCATGACAGATGCCGCAATTTTCTTTGAAAGAGCTCCTCTTGAACCTCCTCCGCAGATCTTACTTCTTTCTATCTTAAGCCCGAGGCTTCTTGCCACCTCAAGAGAATCTCTCAAGCCAAACATGATACCCTCAAGAACAGCAAGACTCATTTCCTCTCTTGTGGTATCCATGCTCATCCCGATAAAAGCGCCTCTCGCAGAAGGATCATTATGAGGCGAGCGCTCACCCATCAGATATGGCAGGAAAAATACGTTATTTTCACCAAGTTTTTTTATCCTGCCTTCCTCTCCGGCATAATCATCAGTTTTAAGAATTTCTTCAAACCACCATTTTTTACATGAGGCCGCGCTCAGCATACATCCCATCAGATGGAAGTGACCATCTGCATGGTCAAAAGCATGAAGTGCATTATTACTGTCAACTCTAAAATCTTTACTTGAAATAAACAGCGTACCGGAGGTTCCAACCGAGATATTGCATCTTCCATCACCTACCGTGCCCGTGCCCACAGCTGCAGCTGCATTATCTCCTGCTCCTGCGACTACCTTGACATTTTCAGAAAGTCCAAGTTCCTCTGCTGCTTCTTTACGAAGTGTACCCACCACTTCATAGCTTTCATAAAGCTTTGGCAAAACATCAAGGCTGATACCACAGATATCCGCCATTTCGCTGCTCCAGCATTTGTGCTCAACATCAAGCAGCAGCATTCCGGAAGCATCTGAATAATCTGTGCAGTGAACACCTGTCAGTTTATAATTGATATAATCCTTTGGCAGCATTATTTTTCTGATCTTCTCAAAATTCTCTTTTTCATGCTTTTTCATCCAAAGGATCTTCGGTGCAGTGAAGCCGGCAAATGCGATATTACCGGTGTATTTAGATAGCTTGTCCTTTCCGATAACATCATTAAGATACTCAGTCTCCTCAGAAGTTCTTCCATCATTCCAAAGAATTGCCGGACGTATGACTTCATCATTACTGTCAAGCGCCACAAGTCCATGCATCTGTCCTCCGGCACCGATTCCAGCGATCTCACTTTTGTCAGTTCCTTCTGTCAGTTCCCCGATACCATCGACCACTGCCTTATACCAATCTGCAGGATTCTGCTCAGACCATCCCGGATGAGGAAAACTCACCGGATAATCTCTGGAAACTATCTTTAAGATCTCTCCATCAGCCTTCATAAGCATGAGCTTGACTGCAGATGTCCCCAGATCCACACCAATATAGTTCATAACTTCCTCCATAATTTGAAAGCTTTTATATAATATCTTTACTAAAGTAACTTTACTATATTCTTTTAAACTCACTTAGTCAATATTTATGTGCCGGATTAAATACTTTTCAGCATGTCTCACAAATCAGCAATTTATTTTTGTATAATTTTTCATATTTCATCTATGAATTTTTCAATGAAATGGCTTGCACTCCCCATCATTCCGCCATTTTTATAGTATTTTCCGAGTAAAATATAATTACCGTCTTTTTCAAAAGTATTCTTCTCAGCCGCCATTTCCCTGAGCTTTGGCAGATACGGTTCAATATATTCACTTACAAATCCGCCAAGGATCACCGGCCCGTCAAAGATCATCCTTATAATATTTATTCCAGACGCCAGATGACTGAGCACATCATTCCAGATCTCCTCATAATCCTTGTCGCCATTTTCAAGTTCCTTAAAAAACTCATCAACACTGACCCCAAGTTCCTTGGTAAACCTCAATGCCCCGCAATAGGCTTCAAGACATCCCCTCTTGCCGCAACTGCATTTTAATCCTCCGGGATGTACACAGATATGCCCGAATTCAGCACTCCTGTTGTTAAGCCCTGCGTATTTTTTCCCATTCATGTAGATGGCTCCACCTATGCCATACTCCATAAAGAGATAGGCAAAGTCAGATCTGCGTCCGCTGAATGCTTCCGCTGCTCCGGCACAGGTACCATCATTGTCCACATACACCGGATACGGTATCTTCTCGACAAGCTCCCTTATATTGGTATTTTTTACATTTAATGTAGGGGAGATCATAATGATGTCATTTACCTTATCTATCACTGCAGGTATCGTAATTCCAACCCCCAGCAGCCTTCTCCTGTCCAGACTGTTGTCATCAATAAACTTTTCCAGCTCAGACGCTATTATTTTTCCTGTTTTCGACATCGAGGCAAAGTCCACTGCCAGTTTCAGTGTTCCAAGTACTTTAAGCTTGATATCAACTGCAGTAAATCTTATGTGCTTCGCAGAAACAGAGATTCCCACTGCAATACCGATCTCGTCATTTGTGACGTATCCCGTTGCAGGCCTTCCGCCGCTTGAAGGCTGAAGCTCACCCTGCCTGATAAGGTCAGCCTCCAAAAGTTCAGCGATATTCTGATGCACCGTCGGTAGTGAGCAGCCCATATCCTCCGCTATCTGCTGCTTACTTATCCCGTTTTTTGAATTATAAATCAGCCGGTACATGCGATTTCTCGTCATTCTTCGACGTTCTGTGATATTATCACCCATTTCTTCTCCCTCTTTTGTCTAGTACTTTTGTAATACTACTTTACGATAGTTTTGAATTTTATGCAAATAAATCTTCAAACTTTAAATTGACTCTGTTTTTATTTCTTGATAAAATCTAAATGTATTTTTATAGATACATTTTTGTTCAGTTAGTGTGGGAACCTGAGCAAAAATACGGGAGTCTCATCCTAAGACCTCTCCGGTGTATTGTCTCTTTGTCATTTGATCCATGTTAATTTTAGAAATTCCCGGATCTGGTTCATCCGGGCTATGACATTAGATCAAATAAAACGATACAAAACACCAGCTTCGAGCTATTAAGATTTTAGGTATGAAAAGGAGTTTACAATGCGAAAAAAGTTTTTCACATCTGCTGCATTGGCTATGACAATAGCAACTGCTGCAGTATCTATCGTTCCAGCTTCCGCTGCAGAGTCCGGTATTATTGAAGAAACATCAGAAGAGAATCTCGAAGAGGAGATTTCATCAAACGACGTTTCTGAGCTCAAAGTATCTGATAATGAAACTGCTGAATGCGAAGTATCTGCTGACAGTGTTTCAGAAAACAATTCTCAGATCGATTCCAATGAATATAGTGAAGGAAATTTCAAATTCAGTGAAGAAAACGGTATCTGGTCAGTAACCGCTTTCACAGGTTCCGACTCAGAAGTCACACTTCCTGAAAGCTATGACGGACACACCATCACTGTTGTCGGAGCAAATATCTTCAAGAGCAACCACAACATAAAAAAAGTTACTATTCCTGCAAACTACAAAGAAATAGATGACTCTGCCTTTTTTGATTGTCAGGCACTTACAGAAGTAAACTTAAATGAAGGTCTTGAAAAGATCGGCAGAGCCGCTTTCATGGGAACAGGTATATCTTCGATCAAGTTACCCGATAGCCTTAAGGAGATCGATAAACTTTCTTTTTCAGGTAATGATAGCCTGAAAAGTGTAACAATTCCTGCAAATGTAACAACTCTGGGGTCAAACTGCTTCGACATATGCGGTTCGCTTGAAACAGTCACATTCGCCGGTGATAAAAACCTTATCTATATTGGCGGACAGGCTTTTCAGCAGGATCCAAAGCTTAAATCAATAAAGATTCCTTCAAGTGTTAAAGAATTAGGCTATGCTGCTTTTGCATACTGCAGCTCTCTTGAAAGTGCTGACCTCAGTTCAAAAATAACAGATATCGACACCAGCATGTTTGTTTCTTGTACATCACTAAAAACTGTTTATATCCCTGTAACAGTAAAAAGAATTAATAACTTTGCTTTTAATGATACAGGTGCACTTAAAGATATCTACTATGCCGGAAGCAAATCAAAATGGAATGATATTGAAATTTCTGATTCTGCAAAAGAAGCATTTAAGAACGTAACTATCCACTATAATTCTAAAGAGAGTGAAAGTTCAGAAGGAAGTGATTCCTCAAACCCTGTAGTTGAAACCAGAGAAGGCTTTACAATAGGCTATAACTCAACTCTTCCTTTCAACGGCAAAAAAGTAACTCTCAGCAGGATCGGCACTATCACAATAAGCTACAACGGCTCAACTTACACAGCAGCCAAGATCAGGGTAAATAAAAAGCTCAAGAAATTCCAGATAACAAAGCTTACTCCTGCTGACCGAAAAGCTCAAAAGCTTTTAAAGAAGCTCACCAAGAAAGATCTCGGTCTTTCTTACAGCATTACTCCATACACAGTCAGCAACAGCTCAGACGTTAAAGCAACTCTCAATAAAAAAGGTGATTTAAGACGCGTCGCTGTAAAGATCAATGATAAATACTACAAATGTAAAAAATCAGTTGATTACGACTACGATTCAACAACAAAAACCATCACCTTCAAGGGTGACAGCTACACAGGCTCATATACCGTAAGCAGCAACTCATAAAAACATCCCTCCGTTCTACCGAACGGAGGGATTTATATTATCTGGACATACGTTAATTCTGTAGACTCATTGATACCGAATTACTGCCTACAACCTTTTCATCATTCTTATCACTTACATAAGTATCCTTAAATGTTATAAATGAAGTGATCATACTTCCAAAAAATCCAACGAGCACACCTGTTAAAATTCCGATTCCACCAGGTAAAAGTGAAACAAATGCAGCCATTGTATATATACTTATTCCGCCAAGATTTATTATGCAGTCGGCACCGGCAAGAGCAATTATCGCTCCGCCTATTCCACTGCATACACTTGCACATATAAATGGTGTCTTATATTTGAGATTAACGCCATAAATTGCCGGCTCAGATATTGTACCAAGAATTCCTGATGTGAATGCTGAAAAACCTGTTTCCTTTAATTCAGGATCTTTAGTTCTCAAAGCTACTCCAAGTGCAGCACCGGCATGCGCAAAAGTAACCGGAAAAGTTGCCGGAAGCATGATCATATGGCCTGCTGTCATTAAATTATTTACCTCTATCATCATAAGTGGAAAATGCAATCCCAGCATGATCATAAGAGACCAGCATCCGCCAACAACAAAACCTGTGACAGGAGGCGCAACTGTCATCAAAAATGTAACGCCTGAAGCAATTGCAGTACCGATCGTATCTGTAACAGGTCCGATAACTATCAATGCAATAGGTACAGTTATAAGCATTTCTATTGCCGGAACAAATATATTGGCTATTACCTTAGGCATTATTTTCTTAAGTACTCTGTCTACATATTTCAAAAGGAAACATGCCGCCAGAATAGGAAGTACCGTCTGCGGATAATTAATCAGTTTAACCGGAATATTCATAAACGTAACAGCTTCACCACTTTTATATAATGCAGTAATATCCGGATAAAGAAATACCGTACCTATGAACATTCCAAGAAACTGATTCAGGCCAAATTTTTTCGCTGCTGCAGCTCCCAAAAGGATAGGCAGAAAATAAAAGAATGCATCTCCTAACACATATAAAACAGTATATGTTGTCGTTGACTCTGACAGAATCCCAAATGTAGAGAGCATTGCACAGAATGCTTTTAACAGACCCGCTGCCATCATTGCCGGAAGCATCGGCATAAATATTCCAGAAACAGTGTCAACTACAAGGCTCAAAGGTGTCTTTTTTTCATCTGACTCTTTTTCAGGATTTACTCCCTTCGAGCCCGAGTTTGATCCAAGTATTTTATTTACCGCATCAAATGCATCCCCGACATCACTTCCAATAACCACCTGATACTGGCCCCCAGCCTGAACAACTGTAAGAACTCCTTTAATATTCTTAACAGCTGCTGTATCAACTATAGACTCATCTGCCAGCTTAAACCTCAATCTCGTAACACAGTGAGTCAGAGAAACAACATTTCCGCTTCCCCCGATTTTATCAATGATGTTCTTTGCAAGTTCATCATAGTTTTTCTTTGCCTTCATTCCTTCTCCTTTTGGGCTTAAGCCTCTTTTACAATCAGTAACCAGTCATTATCTGCTATCTTCTTCGGAGTTGTCCATTCTCCATTTTCCGGATGTATAACTTCTCCATCACTATATTCTCCGGTTCTTGGGTCAAACCACTTCATTTGATAATCCACATCCTTCAGAGCATCGATCCTGATCTGTTTGTTACAATTATCCCCATAATATATGATCATCTTAGAACGATCGCTATTTGCAGTCACAAACGGCTGCTTCTTTACAAATGGACTAAAACTGTTTTTACCATCGCTTTTTCTATACGGAATCATTTTTTCAAAATCATTTTCTTCATAAAATTTTTTGAAATACCCCATCTGATATCCGCCGGGTCCATCAATTGCCTCCGCCCAGGTTATTCCAAAACGATTAAATAATGCCATAGGATTTTTCTGTTCCTTATCCCAGACAACATCCCATATTCCCTGAGCACCATACGTATATCCGCATCCTCCCAGCTGTATCGTCATATATGCGACTCTCCTGAGCATATCAGCCGTACACAATCTGGTACCCATTTCTTCTAATGTAGAGCAGAATTCATATAGAGCTTCGCCTTCAACAAACGGCTTATTTCCATGCTTTGCAATGTATTCCGCATAATCTCCGGGCGAAATTGCATAATCTCCATGTCCGGCCTGATTCAGCGTAAAATCAAACCATTCTTCATCCTGATAATAATCAGCAAACGGTCTCTCATTTGTATAATGCGCTGTTTGAAGATGTCCGTATCCATCAAATTTCTCAATCGTTTTTGCGACTTCTCTCCATCCGTCAAGTCTCTTTTCTCTAACTGCTCCTCCTTCATAGCCTGCACATTCTCCAGCTAAAGTCCATACGATAGGAAGTGCTCCATATCTGGCGACTATATATCTTGCAAGATTTTTCTGGTGCTCAATATCGTCATCAATCGACATGAACCACGCCTGACCGATCGCATTTACAAGGCCGCTGTCAGCTATATAGTTCATTCGCCGGTCTAACTCATTCTGATAGAAAGTAATATTAGGAAGATCCTCCTCACTCTCACTATCCCAGTACTTATCATCCCCGTTCATAACTTTATCGCTTCGAAGATTTGTCTGATAAACGGTAAAGCCCTGTTCAACTCTCCTGTCTACCATTCCCTTAAACATACTCTTCATAAGAGGATGGTTTGATTTATCCCATGATTCACGATAAGCAAATTCCCAGTGTGTATCGCCCAACCAGAAAAACGGTTTTCCATCAGCATATACAAAATAATGATGATCATTACTTACTTTGATAAATCCATGTTTGTATATATCTTTATCTCCCGTGTATGGAAGCGCTGATATGATGCCATTACATCCATTTAATCCCGTTTTTTCATCCGCATTTATCCTATATCTCCATTCTCCTTCTTCTGTAGGAGCAAAAGATATTTTATACTGATCATCACCATCCCAATATGCTTCTCTCAAAATGACCTGTCCGGAAGGACCTCTGAACTCTGCACTTATCACGACATCTAAAAAAGGATTCGAAACCTTCATTTTACTGGTAAGAGAGATAATTCCGGCTCTCCAAACTTCAAATCTGTAATCCATCGAATTCAATTACTCCAATCCTCTTTTTTTAGCGAGTGAAACTGCTATTTCTACTAACTCATCCGCATCCTCTTTACAGACAAAGCCTTTACTGACCTGTTCTAATGTATCTTCTCTGCAAAGTTTTCTATAATTTTCCAATGATCCATATAAAGTTTTAAGCATGATTGCAGGGAAGGCCTGTTGAAATCCGTACAATCCTTCTGTTTCAGCTTCCGGATCCATAAAATTCATTCCCTTTTTCACATCACTTGTATTACTGTATCTTCCCGTAGGATAATTCAACAGGCAGGTTCTCAGTCCCCCTATAGTGTTTCCAAATGCATCCTTCCTGTTTTCACCATCACTATCTACCTTAATTCTTTCACAATGTTCCGGAGCATATCCATATCTTACCCAATTAAATAAATTTCTGTATGCTGCTGCAAACAGGATCTGTGACGGATAATTATTTCCCTCCTCATTAAGACCAACATATTCAGGAAGATGATTTATTCTTACTAAGTCAGGATCATTGCAATAATAATCTACATAGCTATATGTCGTATCATGACTGGCTCCTGTTACCTCATACAATCTATACATGAAATCCGGAGCGTCACTGTCCTGTCTCATGGTTCGGAAACTATCATATCTTCCATTCTCACTTTCTGTCTGAACTGCAATAAACGGCACCGGCATCTTTTCAATACGCATAAGCCTATAATCGTAGTTCATAAGGCTTTCATACTGATTGACAGGAGTTATGAGATTACGTACACCTCCTCCGGAAAGATATCCATCAAAAACATTTCCACCACGAGAAACTTCCGGTCTGAATGCAAAACTATTTACATATCTGAATAAATAACATGCTGACTGACTCCATCCAGTCAGATAAATGGCTTTCACATCATATTCCCTTAACGGACTTTCCGAAGTTCTATCTCTGATAACCCATGCCAGATCTGTAAGCATATCCCAAAACAGTCCCGTCTCATATCCTATATTCAGATCACCTGTACTGTTTGCTGAAGCATTGGCCTTATCTGCGTCGAAAGGAAATGGTATTTCAACTGTCGGATTCTTCCACGAAAGCTTTTTATAACGTTCACTGTCAAACTCAAGCAGTTTAGGAATCGTATTAGGCTTACTTGTTATTCCGACGTATATATC
>JAILMH010000049.1 GCA_024692715.1 Lachnospiraceae bacterium | reverse complement strand
AACACTAGCTTTTCGCTTTGCGCTTTCTTAAACCTTTTTTACTGTTTGGTTTCATTCATTTCTGAATAACTCTTCACGTCTCTTCGACGCTTCTGAATTTTCAGGGTTGCATTGCTGTTTATTTGTCAATGTTCTTCTCTCAAAAAGCCTTTATTTACTTGCTTTCTTTGAGTTTTTAATTGCCGTCTCGCGACGACATGTGTAATAATACCACTACAAAACACAGGTGTCAACAATTATTTTTATTTTTTTATAAAATTGTCTTAAGTTTTATACATTCATGAACCTGTACAACAGAAAATCTGCTCCTTTAACAGCTCCTTACGGCTCACGCCACAAATTTCAACAACAAATTACTATTGTATATTAGTGATAATATTTTATCTGATTCCACAATTTCAAAAAATGTATTTCCAAGCTCTCCGCCAACGAAAATAGTCATAAAAAGCATAAACAGCCATATTATCAATGTCCCTTCTATCAATCCTACGGCTCCGCCAGCCAATCTGTTTAATCCATGCAGAACCGGAATTTTATCTATAAAGTCAAGCATTATTCCTATAGAGCGCAATAAGAACTTTGTAAAGATAAAAATTATAAGAAGCGCAATTATTCTTACGACCATCCTTGCCATAAACGCAGCTATATAATCCTGAAAAGCATCAATTAAAAGTGTCGTATATGTTTCTGACGTATTATTTGATATCAGCAGCATTTTTATTACCTGTGGAATATTAAACGAATTTATCGCTTCTGTTTCTGATATCTGCCCCATTGAAAGCTTGCTTATCGCTTCTATGACATTTTCATAAACCAAAGCATATATCCCCGTGTGTTCTTTTATAAATTCTGCAATTGTCGGTGTCATATACGCAACAATAAAAAGTGCCAGAGCAGAGGATATGAGGGTAAATATCACCCTCAAAAATCCCTGTCTGACACCGTTTATCAGAAAATACATCATGACTATGAACATTGCGATCAAAATATACTCTGCTGTCATTTTAATTCAGCCTTATCATTTGCGTTATTTCTCTGTTTATAAGGTAATATCTTGCCGGTGTACTGGTGGGCGTCATCAACAGAACTGTATCATCAAAATCGCCTTTATACTTCTGCAAGCCTCGCTTATTGAAGATCAGACACTCTGACTCATTATAAATGATGATCTGTCTCGATGATATTTGAATATCTGTATATGCAAGCTCAAATTCTTTTTCCAGTTTAAGTTTTCCCCTGGAATCATATAAATTTAGCTTATAGGAATCATTGCTTTTATCATCCCTAAAAACCAGTGCTATTTCATCATCACCGTAAAATACCGACTGTATTTCGCTATCTATCGAATTGTTCGACACCATTTCAGGTTTCTGACTTCCTCTAAAAGTTACAAGACTGTCATCACCTATAGCCACTATGGCTTCATCATTTAGAAATTTCAGCTCCGGATATATTGAACCTCCGTAATCATAGCCGCTAACATAATTATCGGTTTCGTTCTGACCAACGTCTCCAAAATTATAAAAGGCTATTGATGAAGTCAGCTCTCCCTGATCCATTCTGATATATGAAACTCCAAGTATAAGGCCACTTGGCGAAAGAGCTATTGCAACAGGATAACCGCTTTGAGTCATTGTACATTTTAATCCCGCAAGCTGATTACCATCTTTGTCATATACGTTTATTCTTGTAGCATTGCCGTCTTCCAAAACTGCTGCCACAACTCCCTGTGAAGCAACACAGAAATCTTTTATCGGTAATCTGGTATCGATCGTTGTCTGATTTCCACTTCCATCTACCACAAGAATGCTTGTCGCACCCTCATCTCCCATAGCGACATAATTCTCGCACGTTGCTATGTGAGGTGTCTGCATTTCATACGTTATATTCCAGATAGTTTTATTTAAACCGTCAAAGGCTTCAACTCCATCCTGACTATATTTAAGGACATGCCCATTATAAGCCATGTATTTTGCCGTATCTGAGTCTGATCTCACTGATCTCGCAGTAACTGTATAATCAGTGTAAACCTTTCGATCTAAATAGTTTGTAACAAATAAATAACCCGCTATGATAACAGCCACTATAATTACAATTCGAATTGTTCTAAACAGCTTGTGCTTAGTTACTTTCGCATCAAAATTTTCTTGTTTTTCTGTATTATCAACTACTTTAAGATTCGGCATAAATTATATTGTTGTAAACTTATACGTTGTTGTATAATCGTACTTCTTTCCCGCACTGAATATTGGTTTATCAAAACCATCCTGATTTACTGAATTAGGGAAAAACTGTGTTTCAAGCGCCAGTCCGCTGCGCTTTCTGTATGTTGCTCCGTCTTTTCCCGCAATACCATCCCGAATATAATTTCCGGCATAGAACTGAACACCCGGAAGTGTTGAATAGACCTCCATCCGCCTACCGCAGTCTCTCTCCTCTACAACAGCAATAAGACCCGGTTTATCGACCACATAGTTATGATCATATCCACCTGTTATAGCCAACTGCTCATTTTCTTCATCGATACGGTCACCGATTTTTCTGAATTCTCTGAAATCGAAAGGTGTTCCTTCGACAGCTGCATTTTCCCCTGTTGGTATTGAGCCTTCTTTTACCGGATTGTACCTGGAAGCGTCGATTCTGATGTAGTGATTGAGAATTGTTCCTTTTCCATGGCCCGCAAGATTCCAATATGAATGGTTTGTGCAATTGATCACAGTTTTCTTATCTGAAATTCCCTCATAGTGAATATCAAGCGCATCTTCATCTGTAAGTGTAAATATAACCTTCATATCAAGGTTTCCAGGGAACCCATTTTCCCCATCAGGGCTTATGTAGCTGAAAGCCACTGCATTTCTGGCTTCATCCGGAGATGCTACCCACAATTTTTTATGAAATCCATTTTCAATAGAGCTATGAAGATTATTGTTTCCTTCATTTTCCGGAAGCTTATATCTGGTTCCATCAATTTCAAATGTTGCTCCTGCTATACGATTTGCATTACGCCCAATAGTCGCTCCAAATGACTCATCATTTGTAAAATATGGCTCAAGCGTATCGTAACCAAGTGCAACATCTTCCATTATCCCATCTTTATCCGGAACAATTACTGATGTAATAATTGCTCCAAATTCAGAAACACTTACTTTCACACCATTTTTATTCTGTAAAGTATAGAGAAATACATCTCTTCCATCTACGGTCTGGCCAAAAAGCTCTTTTTTAATCTCCATTTTTAATACCTCTCCTTAAAATTTTTAACTAGTGTAAAATACTCTACGTTAAAGTTCTGTCCTACCCTCCAATGCACGAAGCAATGTGACTTCGTCGACATTTTCCAAATCTCCGCCAACAGGAACTCCACTGGCTATTCTACTACATTTTATACCTGTAGGTTTTATCAGTTTACTGATGTACATTGCTGTTGTTTCACCTTCCAGGCTTGAATTGGTCGCAATGATAACCTCATTTACATCACCTTCAAGGCGACGCATGAGTTCTTTTAATTTTATATCAGAAGGACCTATTCCAAGCATAGGTGATATTGCACCATGCAGCACATGATAAACACCCTCGAACTTTCCCGTTCTTTCATATGCAGCAAGATCACGTGTGGTTTCAACGACCATTATTGTCGAATGATCACGTTTTTCACTTGCACATATCGGGCACAATTCCTGATCTGTGAGGGTATAACATTCTTTGCAGTAATGTATGCTCTGCTTCGCATCTAAAAGCGTATCTGTAAGCCGTTTTACATGTTCTTCCGGCTCATTTATAAGATAAAATGCCAACCGGGCTGCAGATTTTGCTCCAATTCCCGGCAATGCTGAAAGCTCTTCGATCAATTTATTGATCTTGTCTGAATAAAGCTCCATATTACATTAATCCGCCAAGGCCGCCTGTAAGTTTACCCATTGCAGCACTTGATGCTTCATCAGCCTGCTTCATTGCTTCATTTACAGCAGCAATAACAAGATCCTGAAGAGTCTCTACATCATCCGGATCTACAGCCTCAGGGCTGATCTTAATACTCTTAAGCTCTTTTTTACCACTTACCACAGCTTCAACGGCTCCGCCGCCTGCAGCCGCTGTGAACTCTTTCGTCTCAAGCTCTTTTGCATTCTCTTCCATCTGACGCTGCATACGCTGAGCCTGTTTCATTAAATTATTCATTCCTCCCGGCATCATGCCTCCAGGAAATCCACCTCTTTTTGCCATTTTAATTACTCCTTTTCATCTGTTATTTCAATGTCATCCCATACTATCATATTGTCATAGTTAGGATACTCTTCATCGAAGTTTTTACCTTCGCCAGACATCACCATTTTAAACTTAACTTCTTTGCCTGTCACCTCATTAAGTGCAGACTGTATCTGCTCTCTATTTTCATTTGCAATTTCTAAGTTTAAAACATTTCTATCCTCTGTACTGTCGAATATGATCATTAACATATCGTCTTTTACAGTCGGATGTGCAAATTTTATCGCTGTTGCGGTCATTCCATCAAGCCTTTTTAACATTTTTCCCCAATTTTTTATTACCTTTTCAACATCCTCAGGGAGCGCCTCCGGAAGAGGAACCTTCTTTACAGGCTTTTTTTCTGCTTCCACCGCAGGCATTTGAACCGCTGCTATTTTTACTCCTTTTGACACATCCTTTTCAAGATTATCCAATCTTTGTCGCATCGAGGAAATATCTGTCTCCATCTCCGGTTTCATAAGCTTTATAACAGCTATTTCTGTCAGAACACGTTTTTGCGTCGAATATCTTATCGTTCCTGAAAGTTCAGAAAAAATTCTTATAAAACGCATAAGCGTTTCTGCATCTATTAATTTCGCCTCTTCCTTCAATACCCCAAGCGTCTCACTGGAAACGTCAATAACGTCTTCCATATTTTCATCGGAAGTACTGACAAGAAGAAGATTTCTCAAATACCATGTAAAATCTGATACGAATGCCGTTATTTCTCTTCCCTGCATTATTACTTCTTCAAGGATTGAAATAGCACCTGTTACATTACGATCAATTATTTGATCAAGGAATCTTCCATATACCGAATTATCAACTGCACCAAGCACATCCAGTGCTTTATCATATGTCAGCGTCTGACCATAATTAAATGCCATGCACTGATCCAAAAGACTAAGCGCGTCTCGCATTGATCCATCGGCACATTTTGCCACGAAGCGAAGTGCTTTATCATCTACCTGCATCTCTTCAGTGTCAGCAAGTTCTCTCATCCTATTGACCATCGTATCAATAGTCATTCTATGGAAATCATATCTTTGACATCTTGAAAGAATGGTGATTGGAATTTTATTCACTTCTGTCGTAGCTAAGATGAATATAACATACGCAGGCGGTTCTTCAAGGGTTTTTAACAGAGCATTAAATGCTCCGATAGAAAGCATATGCACCTCATCAATTATGTAAACCTTGTATTTGCCTTCTGTAGGACGATATGCTACTTCATCCCTGATTTCACGGATATTATCTACGCCGTTATTAGATGCCGCATCAATCTCAATTACATTCATTGAGGTACCGGCAGCGATGCTTTTGCAGGTAGGACATTCTCCACATGGACTTCCATCCTCCCGTCTGTTCTCGCAGTTAACCGCCTTGGCAAAAAGCTTCGCCACAGTAGTCTTACCGGTACCTCTTGTCCCGCAGAAAAGGTAGGCATGACCTACCCTGTCTGCAGTTATTTGATTTTTTAATGTTGTAACTATCGCATCCTGTCCTTTGACATCTTCAAAGCGATCCGGACGGAATTTTCTATATAATGCCTGATATGCCATTAAACCAATTTAATCTCCAAAACTTATTCCAAGCATTTTAGCTTCTTTTATGATAGACGAATTAGGATCTACCATCTTTAATTTACCTGCTACTTCTTCCAAAGGAACCTTTACTACTTCACGGTTTTTATATCCTACCATAAATCCATATTTACCCTGAAGTATGAGCTTTCCTGCTTCAGCTCCAAGTCTGGAAGCAAAAACTCTGTCGTATGCACACGGACCGCCGCCTCTCTGCATGTGCCCAGGTACCGTCACACGAACTTCCTGTCCTGTTTTCTTATAGATTTCATCTGCAAGTCTATATGAAACAGAAGGATGTGTTGCCTCCTTGAGCTTTTTCTTATATTCCTTCTTCGAAAGCTTGGCATCCTCTTTACTTATAGCACCCTCAGCAACTGCGATGATCGTGAAGCGTGAACCTCTCTTCTTCCTTGCGTCAATAGCTTCGACAACTTTGTCAATGTCATAAGGAATCTCCGGAAGAAGTATTATATCAGCACCGCTTGCAACGCCTGCATTCAGCGTAAGAAATCCAACCTTATGTCCCATAACCTCGACGATAAAAACTCTGCTGTGAGAGTCTGCCGTCGTGTGTATGCAGTCTATTGCATTTGTAGCAATATCGACAGCGCTTTGGAATCCAAATGTCATATCAGTTCCCCAAAGGTCATTGTCAATTGTCTTTGGCAGGGTGATGACATTGAGTCCTTCTTCTCTTAAAAGATTGGCTGTTTTATGTGTTCCATTTCCGCCAAGGATAACAAGACAGTCCAGATTCAGCTTAAAGTAGTTATGCTTCATTGACTCTACTTTATCAAGACCATTCTCATCCGGCTGACGAATTGTCTTAAAAGGCGTTCTTGATGAACCAAGTATTGTTCCGCCTCTTGTAAGAATGCCAGAAAAATCAGATACATCCAACATTCTATAATTACCATAAATTAATCCCTGATAACCATTTAAGAATCCATAGATCTCTATTTGCTCTCCGCTGAATATAAGTGATTTCACAACACCACGCATTGCTGCGTTTAAGGCCTGACAGTCACCGCCGCTCGTAAGCATTCCAATTCGTTTCATGGACATATTGCCTCCTTATAACATATTAAACTGTATATAACACCCTGTTAACATGCAATTTTTACATCTCAACATTACAAAAAACAGTCAATAATATTATAATTCATTTTAATGTCCTCGTAAACTTTAGTTCGGCTAATTTTTTATTGACTGCTGTCCGGCTATTGAACTATAATTTATGAGGATTTTCAATTAATGGAGACGTATCGAAGTGGTCATAACGGGGCGCACTCGAAATGCGTTTGCCCTTAACAGGGCACGAGGGTTCAAATCCCTCCGTCTCCGCGCAAAAAACCTGCCAGACATAAAGTCCGGCAGGTTTTCTCATTCAAGTCCGATCGTTTCATCAAGTCCAAGCATTATATTCATATTTTGTACAGCAGCACCAGACGCACCTTTTCCAAGGTTGTCAAACATTGCCGTAATTGTTGTCTGCTCTGAGTTTCCACATACTACTATTTCCAGCTTGTTTGTACCTGCCAAGGTATTTGCATAAAGAGTTCCGGGATTTTCTCCAAACGGAAGTACACTCACAAAATGTTCTGCCTTATAATATTCCATCAGCTTTTCACATATGTATTCAGCAGAAGGTTTTCCCTCAAGGTATCTGTTATGAAGCATTATGGTAGTAGCCATCCCTTTATAATAATCGTCCACCACAGGCATAAATACAGGAGCGTATTCAACACCTGTTACCTTCTGCATTTCAGGGATATGTTTATGCTTTAGCGTAAGCCCATAGATTCCAGGCGAAGAAAGTTTTTCCTCTCTCTCTTCTGTTTCATAAGCTGCTATCATTTTCTTTCCGCCGCCCGAATACCCTGTAAGCGAATAGCAGGTAAGCGGGTAATCTTTTGGCAATATTTCCATATTAACCAACGGAGCTGTCGTCGAAATAAAACCTGTTGCATGACATCCGGGATTTGCAATTCTCTTTCCTGTACGGATTTTTTCACGCTGTTCCTGCGAAAGCTCAGGATATCCATATACCCAATCATCGCTTGTTCTATGCGCTGTCGATGCATCAATTACTCTGACATCAGGATTGTCTATCAAAGAAACAGCTTCTCTTGCCCCATCATCCGGTAAGCACAAAAACACGATATCAGCAGTGTTTAGAAATTTTTTTCTTTCTGCAATATCATGTCTTTTGTCTTCATCTATCCTCAAAAGTTCTAGATCGTCCCTTGATCCTATCCTGTCATATATCTGTAATCCGGTTGTTCCACTCTGTCCATCAATATATACTTTTGTCTTCATAAGCCAAATGCCTCCATAAAAATTATTTTATCAAACATATTTTTTCATTGCAACGCTTTAACGCAATAAAGGCAATTATGAAAACCCGGATTTCTACGACTGAGTTGAAACAACAAGAGGCACGCCACATAGGCATGCCTCTGATTTTTATTATTTAATTAATCGCACTCACGAACTACCTTACGCACTTTAAGTACTGAAGGTGGTGCAACTGAAAGCTCATCTACACCCATCTTAAGGAATGTTTCTGTAAGTGATGTATCAGCAGCAAGTTCTCCACAGATACCAGCCCAAATACCGTTCTTATGAGCATTTTCAACTGTCATCTCGATAAGTCTGAGAACTGCCTCATGGTGAACATCGCAGAAATCCTCAAGAGCCGCATTCTGACGGTCGATAGCAAGTGTATACTGGGTAAGATCGTTTGTACCGATACTGAAGAAGTCAACTTCTTTAGCAAGTCTATCTGTTATAACAGCTGCTGCAGGAGTCTCTATCATGATACCCTGAGGTGCATCTTTGTAAGGGACACCCTGTTCCTTAAGTTCTGCCTTTACCTCAGCTACGATCTTCTTGATCTGCTCGATCTCAGACATAGATGTGATCATAGGATACATGATATGGATATTTCCATATGCAGCTGCACGGAATAATGCACGAAGCTGTGTCTTAAATACTTCAGGTCTCTTAAGACAGATACGGATAGCACGGAATCCCATAGCCGGATTATCTTCATGTCCAAGTTCGAAGTAATCACACTGCTTATCTGCACCAATATCAAGTGTACGGATAATTACCTTTTTACCTGCCATAAGCTCTGCGGCTTTACGGTAGATAGTGAACTGCTCTTCTTCTGTAGGATATGTATCCTTTCCAAGATAGATGAACTCACTTCTGAAAAGTCCGATTCCACCTGCATCATACTGAATAGCAGATCCGATATCAGAAAGGTTTCCAACATTTGCAAAAAGCATTACCTTCTGACCTGACTTTGTCTCATTTGGCTTACCCTTAAGCTCAAGAAGAAGCTTCTTAGCCTGATTCTGTGCCTCGAGGCGATCATTGTATTCCTTTGATGTAGCTTCATCAGGATCTACGATGAAAATACCCTTATCAGAATCAAGAATACCTGTCTTGCCATTCCATGACTCCTGAACATCTACATTGATGATAGCAGGAATGTTCATTGTTCTTGCAAGAATTGCTGTATGTGAATTTGAAGAGCCCTTGCGAGTTACAAATGCAAGGATCTTTGATTTATCAAGCTGAACTGTTTCACTAGGTGTAAGATCATCTGCAACAAGAATTGAAGGCTCTGATGCATCAACCGAAGCTTCTGACTCACCTGAAAGAATTCTGATCACACGCTCTGATATATCCTTAACATCTACTGAACGAGCCTTGAAATACTCATCATCCATAGATGCGAATGTTTCAGCAAAATTATCACCTGTTACGGCGACAGCATACTCTGCATTCATCTGCTGTGACTCGATGATATTGTTTACAGAATCATTATATCCATCATCTTCAAGCATCATTGCATGTACATCAAAGATTTCAGCATCGGCTTCACCGATCTCGTTCTTTGTCTTCTCATATAATGCCCGAAGCTGAGCGATTGCCTCGTTTCTGGCATCCTCATAACGCTTCTTCTCTGCTTCTGTATCTTCGGTATGCTTTCTTTCTACTACCTGCTCCTTTTTTCCAAGCCAGGCAATTCGACCTACCGCAATACCCTCGTATATTTTTTTACCCGTATAGCGTTCCATCAATATCTCCTTATTTTATCCCTTAAGGAATTTTAAATAAACCCACCGAATCCGATGGGTTTATACAAAAGCATATTAGAATCTGCTGATTACAGATTTTCTTCCATGAACTTTTTGATTCCTTCGAATGCTTCTGCTTCATCCTCACCATCAACAGAAACCTTAACAACAGCATCCTTCATGATACCCATAGCCATGATAGCCATAAGTGCCTTAGCGCTTGAAGACTTACCGTTGTACTCAATCTTGATGTCGCTCTTATACTGCTTAGCTGCCTTTACAAGCAGTCCTGCCGGACGTGCGTGAAGTCCTACTTCATCAGTGATCTTGTACTCAAATGTCTGCATAATTTTTCTCCTTTAATTTAAATACACAAAATAAACACACAAAGTTATAATTTAAAACACTTTGCTCATCATAAGCATTATAACAGGAAATCCACGAAATGGAAGAGAAAATTACATTCTGGTTGACCATACCGTCCAATAAGGCTAAAATAGATAAGATTTTATAAGGACTTTAATTTACGGAAAGGAAATATAATGGAAGACTTATCTAAACTTGAAAACGTAACTATACTGGATCACCCGCTGATTCAGCACAAAATCTCACGTCTTCGCGATAAGAGTACCGGTACTGCAGAATTCAGAAAGCTGGTAAATGAAATTGCTATGCTGATGGGTTACGAAGCACTCCGTGATCTCGAAACAGAAAATGTTGAGATCGAAACCCCTATCGAAAAAACTATGGCTCCCGTCCTTGCAGGAAAGAAGCAGGCTGTTGTACCTATCCTTCGAGCAGGCCTCGGAATGACAGATGGTATCCTTTCACTCCTGCCCGCTGCCAAGGTCGGTCACATAGGTCTCTATCGTGATGAAGAGACTCACAAGCCTCATGCTTATTACTGTAAGCTTCCTGAACCAATCAGTCTTCGTACGATCATCGTTACCGATCCGATGCTTGCAACAGGCGGTTCCGCTATCGATGCTATTAACTTCATCAAGGAGAAAGGCGGAAAGAAGATCAAATTTATGTGTATCATCGCCGCTCCGGAAGGACTTAAAGCACTTTGCGAAGCTCATCCTGATATTCAGATCTACGTTGGTCATGTTGATCGTCAGCTTAATGAAAACGCTTATATCTGCCCTGGTCTCGGTGACGCAGGTGACAGAATTTTCGGAACAAAGTAATTGTTCCATTTAAGCAGGTGCCGGTTTTATCCGGCACCTGTTTTTTATACCGAAAATCCACGGTTACTTTCCTGATTTACAATTTCATTTGCTCCAGCAGGGCCATATGTAAGGCCGCTGAATACCTGTTCAGTATTCTTCATAACAGCGCCGGATTCATCCTGCTTTGCCACTTCTACGAAAGAATCATGCAGATTAGTAAGTATCATCTCACACTCTTCAAGCTTTGAGCTGTCTCTCTTCATAACAGCTTTATCAAACTCAAGTGTCACATAATTATACAATCTTGCCAACGGCAGTGAGATCTCTGCATAATCCATATTTAATGCATCTCTCAACTGCTCTACACATCTTTTTGAATGCTTGATTCCATCCTCAAATTCTTCATTTGTTTTTGCTCCCCGCGCATCCGCAAGGTAGTCAAGTGCTATCTCATATGTGATAACACTGATCTCTGTTTTGTTTGCCTGTGAAATTCTTCGTGTATAATCCTGTTTTTTCTCCGGTGTCATTTACATATCCCCCTTATTATTGAAGTAGCTGCAGTGCCTGCTGCGGAGCCTGATTGGCCTGAGCAAGCATGGAAGTTGAAGCCTGCACAAGTACCTGAGCATTCGTGTAGCTGATCATTTCCTCTGCCATATCTGTATCAGCTATTCTGGAAACTGACGTATTCAGGTTTTCAGATGAAGCTGCAAGATAGTTAATGGATTGCTCAATTCTATTCTGATAAGCGCCGATGGTAGATCTTGCTTTATTCAGATACTGAAGAGCATATTTTATCTTTCCTATACCAACCTCAGCACCAGCTTCAGTACTCAGATCAAGATCATCCAGATCAAGCATTTCCAATGATATTGACGGCAATGTCATATTTATTGCCTCATCCTCATTGGCTCCAACCTGTACCCTCATCGCTCCATTGCCTGTAAGCGTTGTATCAAAGTTACCTGTCGACAATGTAACCGGGAAATACGAAATGGTATTTCCATCTGAATCTGTATAAGTAGATGCTGTATCTGACACAACCTCAGTGTCATTGAATTTTGAATTTATCTTATATGTGATCTCCTCACCATTATCACCGTTAATTGTTATGATCTGCGAACCATCTGCACAGAAATTAACGGATCCACGGTTTAGATCATCCATATATACTCCTGTAAAAAATGCTGTAGCATTTCCGTCTGTTAAAACTTCCGGATCCACGTATGTTACAGGAACAGTCATTTCAACATCGTCTTCTCTACCCGGAATTCCTGAGCATGTTACAGTGATATACGGAGGAGAGCCGGCCGTTGTTGTCTCTGTGATATTGACATCCTCATATGTATCAGCATTAAGATCATCACTATAATGAACTACCTTTATATCCTTATCTGTTGTATATCCGGTATCTACAAACGTTCCATCAAAAAGTTTCTGCCCATTATATTCTGTTGTATCGGCAATTCTCTGGATCTCATTTGTAAGCTGTTCTGCTTCCGACTGGATCATTTCTCTGTCTGATGATGACAGTACTCCGTTAGCTGATTTCACGGCAAGCTCATTGAGTCTTTGAACCATACTTGTAACTTCAGAAAGCGCCGCATCCGCTGTTTCACATACAGATTTTCCATTCGTCGCATTGGTATCACAGCGATCAAGTGCCCCTATCAGCTGCCTCATTCTTCCTGAGATCGCATAACCTGTCGGGTCATCTCCCGCCACATTGATCTTAAATCCTGACGAAAGCTTTCTGCTGGATGCAGAAAACATATTTTCATTATTGTGCAGCGCATTATTTGTAATGTACGCCGTAATATTGCTGTTAATTCTCATTAAACTCCTCCATTCTAAACCACAGCCTGACTTACTAGTGCTCCGCTGTTAACAGCTGAAATAAAAGCTTTGGCCGTTCGGTAGAGAGCTGGAGATGCAGATTCCTTTCTTTCCCCATTGCTCAATTTCTTCAAACATCCTTGTTTTACATTGCCCTGAATTATCATCTGCAGGCTTCCAATTTGAAGTCCTTCCGATCGAAGAGCCTTTTCAAATCCTGCTGCAAATTTCTCCAAATCCTGCGGTATATCACTTTCAACACTTCCACTTACCACATCTCCGTCAAGTGTGAAGCTTGCAGCAACGGATTCAGATGCGCCATTCTCCATAATTACATCTACGCGCTGTTCTCCGTCTCCATGCATTATCTTCAGGTTAATGGATGTAAGTTTTCCGTCTATCCATACAGGTACTTCATAATCTTCATTTTCAGAAAATCTTCTCGCAATGGATATCTGCTTATGAACATTTTGAAGCATTCTAAGATCAATTGAATTATCGGCAGATATCTCCTGTTTACTTAGCACTTCTATTGCAGTATCTGAAAATTCCTCATATCCTTCTTCTGCTTCTTCGCTATTCTCAAATGCAGCATGAAGTTTAGAAATTCTGTCATTAAGTTTCTTTTTATCTTCGTTGTCTGCAAGGTTGAATAGCCTTGCAAACGCAGCTCCCCTCTCAGTTAGAAGATTTACTGCCGCATTAATATTCTCAGCTGAAATATTTGTATCAAAATTTTTTAGGATCCTATATATCTCACTATCCGCCTTTGCGGATCTTACTATTTCCTCAAAGGCATAATTATATTCATCCTGCTTTGACAGATTTTCAGCTTCTGCAGATTGTGTATCTCCTCTAAGCGTTTCCAGTAATTCATTCAGCATTGTATTTTCACTGACCCCTGCTTCATGTAATTTCTGTGGGTCAAGCTTTTCGAATACTTCATGTACCGTATTCTTAATATAATCATTTGCTTCAAAGGCTGATCGTATCTGAGTATCTATTTTTAAATATTCAGACTCCTTTACTGCTGTTCCTCCAAAACTATCATCAACTTTATATTCTACGCGTCCCTTTTTTCTAAGTGCTCTCGTTTCTGTAAGCAGATTCTTAAGCGTTAACTCTTTGCCAGAACCAATGATTCCGCCTATTGCCGCACCATCATCTTTTTCGAGATTATAGAACAGGCGATACAATCCAATATATGACTGTGCCTCTTCCTCTGTGATCTGGTTATTGTGTTCGAGCCTTAAAAGAAATTTTGCATAATCCTCGGCAGAGGTAAGTTCTTCTTCGCTATCAAGACCATCGATCACCGTTGAAAGTGTACTTACATCTATTTCCATAGGATCTATACGCTGCTGTATGAGCTTTACCACAGCAGCCGGTGTCATTTTATTCAGCAGTGTACGGACGTTTTCATCTACTGCTTTGACATTTTCAACACTTTCCTGTGTGATTTCCATACTGTTGTAGCCAAGGATTCTCACAGCTCTTTCATTATCAGCTGTAGCTTCCATCCCGATTTCCTTAAGCAGATCGTCAACATTCCTGAACGCCTGTTTTATACTATCACCGAGATCCTTTCTTACCTCAGTTCCAACCGCTTCATATGTCTGTATAGCATTATCATAACGCTGCTGTATCGGCTCGCCTGCTTCATAAACATCGTTAAGTGTATATTCCTCAGCAGACTCAAATAATGCCAATACATCAGCCGGCATCTTTTTGATTGCATCAGTTTTTCTGATGGTCTCCTCAAAAATTTCAGCACAATTCTCTATATCTTCTGCCGATGCCGCATCTCTTCCAAAAGCTGCACGATAATAATTCTGTTCTTTTTCTTTAAGATGCTCTACTTTATCTGTAAGCTCTCCTGTCTCAACAGCGTAATCACTTTCTGCCATCGCACGATTTGCATCATGTGTCATTGCAAGGCGAGTCTCTTCCATATATCGCTCGTTTTTAGTTTCTCTGTATCCTCGGATAAGATACGCCTCTACTGCCCTCTGTCCTTCAGACATCGCCTGAGTTATTTCAGTCAAAGCAGTTCCTTCATCAACCGGCAATTCTATATTTTTTAAGTCTTCAAATAACTGCAGTGTCTGAGTCGTCAGTGGAACATTATTTTTTATAAGCCAGCCTGCATCTTCCTGAAGTACTTCTGTAACCTCATAACCTGCATTTTCAATTATGGTATTTATCTGCTCAGACAATTCTCCAAGATCTGTCGGTGCTCCACCACTAAAAACATATCCATTGTCTCCCTTTGTAAACTGTGAATTGGGAACCTTAACTTCTGCACCTCCTGCAGAAAACTGAGCCGCATACACATTTTCTATTGTCGGTTCAAGATTATTTTCTGTCATATAAAGTTTTGCTGAATCCGACATTGGTTCAAGCCTCGATGCCTGTTCGAGGGCCATCTTTATCTCTTTAATATTGTCATCTGTAACCGGAAGATCCGCATTGCCAAGTGCTTCTTCAATAGCCGACTCTCCGGAATTTTTCGAAAGATCATTTGCCTGCGCAACACTTCCCGTAATTTGCGCAACTTTTGATGAATCTATCTGATCTGTAAATCCGACTATATTGGTTCCTGACTTTGCAAGCGTCACTTTTATCCTGTCTAAATTGGTTATTGCCTCACCCACCGGCATCTTTGCCGGATTACAGCCTTCGCTGACAAGTTCATTAAAATCTTCACCCGACAGAGTATTTGCCATAACAGCCATATAATTATGTGCGGTTTCAGCATCGTAATTTTCCACATTTTTCAAGCTTTCTGCCAGATTTTTGCTTTTTTCTCTGCTCTTAAATGCCGTTCCCATAAATCCCGAGCTTATTTCTGTTGCAGAACCCTCAGAAAAAAATGCTCCTATTTTATTTGACACAGCGACATTTTTAGAGTTTTTATCTTCAAGACGTTTTTTTTCATTAAAAGTCTTATTCTGCTCTATATTCTCTATCTCAGCAAAGGTAATTTTCATAAATATCCTCTTTCAGAAGGCTGTTTTTCGCACTTCTTTCAAACCAAAATCCGCTTCTGACTATTATTTCGGCGCTCATGTATAAATTCTTAACCTTTATGTTTTTACTGATAGAGCCGGTATTTTCCCGGAATATAACAAAAACCGATGCTCCTAACTGAAGCATCGGTTCATATAAATTTTTAATTAAATTCGTAAATGACAACACCAAATGACGGAAGCTTAAAACCTATTGAATAATCTTTTCCATCCCACGGTATCGGCTCTGCCTTGTTGACCTTTGGAACAGTACAACCATCGCCGCCAAATTTTTTATCATCACTATTGAGAACAAGCTTATATGTTCCGGGCTTTAATACACCCATTCTGTAGTCGTCTCTCTCCACAGGAGTAAAATTAACCACTATTGCAAGATTTTTCTTACCTGTTGAATTCTTTCTGACATATGAATAAAGGCTCTTCTCTGTATCATCTGCATTTATCCATTCAAAGCCTTCATTTGTATTATCAAGCTCCCAAAGCGATGGATATTTGCGATAAATCCTCAAAAGCTCTGCTACGTAATCTTTCATCTTTGCATGCTCAGGCTCTTGAAGCAGGAACCAGTCGATCTCTCTGGCCTCTGACCATTCTCTTTCCTGTGCAAATTCCTGACCCATGAACAACAGCTTTTTACCCGAATGTGTGAGCATGAAACCATAAGCAGCTCTCAGGTTGGCGAATTTCTCTCCACGAAGCCCCGGCATTTTATTGAACATAGAACACTTAAGATGTACTACCTCATCATGTGAAAGTACCAGAATATAATTCTCAGCACTGTTATAACTCATGGCAAACGTCATTTTATAATGATTGTCCTTACGGAAGTATGGATCCAGCTTCATATAATCACAGAAATCATGCATCCATCCCATATTCCACTTAAATGAAAAGCCAAGTCCATCTTCTTCCGGTTTTGCTGTAACCTTAGGCCATGCAGTAGACTCCTCTGCTATCATCATTGTTCCATGGAACATACCAAGAACAACTGAATTCAAATGCTTGAAGAATTCTATCGCTTCAAGATTCTTGTTATTGCCGTATTTATTAGGAACCCACTGACCAGACTGTTTCCCGTAATCCAGATAGAGCATTGAAGCTACAGCGTCTACACGCAGTCCGTCAATGTGAAACTCCCTCATCCAATAAATTGCATTTGCAATGAGGAAATTACGCACTTCATTCTTTCCATAGTCAAATATCTTTGTGCCCCAGTCCGGATGCTCACCCTTTCTAGGATCAGCATACTCGTAGAGTGCTTCACCATCGAAATCAGCAAGGCCATGTTCATCTCTTGGGAAATGTGCCGGAACCCAGTCAAGGATCACTCCTATATTATTCTCATGAAGCTTGTTTACAAGATATCTGAAATCATCAGGATCACCATACCTTGATGTAGGTGCATAATAACCTGTTACCTGATAGCCCCATGAACCATCAAAAGGATACTCGGCAATACCCATAAGCTCAATATGGGTATACTGCATCTCCTGCAGATACTCAACAATTTTATCAGCAAACTCTCTATAGGAATAAAAGCCCTCATTGTCCGGCCGCGGATGTCTCATCCATGAACCGAGATGACATTCATAGATTGCCAAAGGCTCATGATTCATGTCCTTCTTTTCACGCTCTGCAATCCATTTAGCATCATCCCAGGTAAACCCTTCAGAAATAAATACCCTGGATGCAGTTCCCGGACGTTCTTCTGCATATGCCGCAAATGGATCTGCTTTATAAACAAATCCGCCCATGGATTTTTCAATACAGAATTTATACATGGCACCGGATTTGATCCCCGGCATGAAGATCTGCCAGATCCCGATCTCATCAAGTCTCTCCATGTAATTTGCTTCCGGGTCCCAGCCATTGAAGTCACCTACAAGCCTTACACTTCTTGCATGAGGTGCCCATACTGCAAAGAACACACCGACCTGACCATTTTCAACAGACAGATGCGCACCGAGCTTCTTATATATCTCGTAGTGTGTCCCCTGGCCAAAATAATACTGGTCATCCTTAGAAATAAACACTTTTTCCGGAACAGCAGGTTTTATTGTCTGCTTTTTAACAGCAACGCTTTCCTTGTCTGTCGTAACTACTGCTTTTGCCTTACGCTTGCTCATAATTCAATTTTCCCCCGATATAATATTTATAATTTTAAATAAAATCTCTTTCCTTAAGAATTATCATGTCATCCTGATCGTAACGTTTTCCGACGATCATTTCGAATACATGCTTTATCGAACGCTTCTCTGAATGTTTTATAGCCTCGTCAACAATCTTCTCCACCTCATTGATCGTAACGTAATGCTCTGCTGTCTGAAGTTCATCGATCCTTGTATAAAGAGCAAGAATTCCCATTGCATCGATCGTACATTCATTTTCCTTCGCATACTCTTTTGCATGGAAAACAAGATCATCATTGGTATAAGTCGGAATATTTATCTTTACATTAAAGATATCATCGATCCACATGTGATCTGCTTCTGTACGTTTCATAGCAAGACGCGCATCCTCCATAAATACTACTATGCTCGTATCCTGCTTCAGCAGCTGATTATGTATCTTGTCTAATGACTCATCAGAAAGATCTCCGGCACGTTCTATGACAAGAGCTCCTCCATCAAGCGCTTTAAGCGCTTTCTCTATATCCTTCGTGTTAAAAAGATCTGCTTTGATTCTTGCAATTTTTCCTAAGAAGTCTGGATTGTTAAGTCTTAGATCAGCCGAAAGTGCTGCCGCAAGATTAATTCTTGCTTTTTCCTCATTTCCGGTGATGATAACATTTCCAATCTTGCCTTCCATAGTAATTTCATTAAGTGCTTCACGAATAATTTCCGGAAGCTTATGCATCTGAAGAAAATCAGCAAATATTTCTTTTTCTTCATCGCTGAACCCTTCTACTTCACGAGGTTTAGGCACCGCATACTTCTTCCGGGCACCTGTACGAATTACCGGATGCTCGATTTCCTGAGGCGGATCATCTTCTGTGATCTCCTCCTCATCATCTTCCTCCTCCGGTTCCTCTTCAGATTCCTCTTCTTCCGGCTCTTCCTCAGCCTCTTCATCATCTTCTACTTCATAATGACGTCTGTAAGAGGTCTCATATTCTTCTTCATAAGGAACTTCATCTGAAGTATTCTCAGTCTCTTCTTCTGATTCTTCGTCTGCCTCATCTTCCTCTTCTGCTTCATCCTGTTCTTCAACAGGCTCCTCATCCTCTTCGGATTCGCTTTCAGCATCTTCAAAAGACTCTTCCTCAGTTTCCTGCAAACTTTCCTCTACTTCATCTGTAGGAAGTTCTGTTGTTATATCTTCCTCTTCTTCTGCTGCTTCCTCGGTATAATCATATCCAGCCGTTTCCTCTGTATCTTCCGGATAGATTTCCTCTGAAGGCTTTTCGTAAGGAACTGAAGGTACTATCTTCTCTTCCTTTTCTCTGAGCGGCTGTCCTGTTCTCTTTGCAAATTCAGCAAGATTCTTCTTGATCTCTGCCTGAAGATTCATCGTGCTGTACTTGCTCATATTAACAGGCTTGATCTCAATATCCTCAGCATTTATTGCCTGATTGATTTCCTTCTGTGGAATTCGTTTTGTAGGCTGATTAGACGGATCTATCTGCTTGATCTGAATAGAAATCGGACCGGTAGAAGCAGTTTTTACCATCTCCTCTTCAACAGGACCGGCATCGGATTCATCAACGTCGTATCTGTCTTCGGAAACGGTTTCTTCAGCCTCAATTTGAGAATTGTATTCCTCCCGAACCGGTTCTTCTTCAACCTCTTCCTCTTCTGCCTGTTCTTCCTGTTCCTCTTCGGCAGCTTCCTCCTCTTCAAGGTCATCATCCTCTTCAAGGAGCTCAGACGGTGTTTTATCCGGTTCATTTCTCAGGGCATATTTTCTCTTCTGATCTTCTGTAAGATCAGTATGCTGCATCTTAAGTTCCATAGCTTTCGTAACGTATTTGCCCCTTCCAAACCATACGATAAGCTCATCACACTCATCAACACACTCTCTTATCTGCCCGTTCTTGTGATAAAGAAGCGCAAGCTCATACGCCCAGCGTTCCTGATACTCTGCTTCTTTAAGCTTCACCAATACCTGAATGCACTCTTCAAGACCAACTCCCTGAGACTGGTAAAGCTTATACTGAAGTATATAAATTCCGGGATCACCCGGTGCAAGACGCATATACTCCTTTAAATATTTTACAGCCTCCGGAAGCTCTCCGAGTTTTATAGAAAGCTCACAAAGCGCATAAACAATAGTCCGCCCTTCCGGATATCGTCCATACGCCATCTGCAAGATTCCTCTAGCATCCTCGTATCTTCGGTTAACCTTATAAATCTCGCTGACTGTGCAAAGCATTGATATACTTCTGACTCTACGCCAGTCGATCGTGTCGGCAATATCCATTGCCTCATAAAAATCACGATTCGAGATCAGTGATTTAATCTGTGCCACACGCACTTTGTATTCATAACGATCCAACTCTTTGATACCCCTGCATATTTTAAGTTATTATTTTATAGTATTAAAAAGTGATAAAGACCCGCTCACAATTACCACGCAACTGATTCCGACCATCTAAATCGGTCCTTCCACACCGAATCTATGCGCATACTCGCGGCATCCTAGAATATATGTTTTGAGTTTATCACAGCACATTGGCACTGTCAAAGAAGTCCGCCAATTTACCAAACTCTTCCAGGCTTAATTCCTCGCCTCTTACTGTAGGTTTCTTTCCAAGAAATTCTATTCCTTCCAAAACCTGTTCTCTCGTCATCTTTAATTCAGGAGAATTTTTAAGTCCATTTGCCAGAGTTTTTCTTCTCTGATTAAATGAGGCTCTTATTAACGAAAAGAGAAGCTTTTCATTTTTTACCTTTATATTAGGTTCAGCATTTCTTACAAGATGAACAACGCTGGATCCAACCTTTGGTGCCGGCATGAAGCATGACGGAGGAACCTCTGCTACTATTTCAATATCTGAATAGTACTGAACAGCCAAAGACAATGCTCCATACATCTTACTTCCCGGGCCTGCCTTCATTCTGTCTGCCACTTCCTTTTGGATCATTATCGTAATACTCGCGATAGGTGCATGGCTTTCAAAAAGACCCATTATGATAGGTGTTGTTATGTAATAAGGTAAATTTGCAACAACCCTTATCGGCTTTCCGCCATTTTTTTCTTCTGCCAATGCTGCGATATCCATTTTCAAAATATCATTATTGATAACAGTCACGTTATCATATGCTGAAAGTGTGTCTTCCAGCACAGGGATAAGTTTCCTGTCCACTTCTACAGCAACGACTTCTCTTGCCGCTTCGCATAAATACTGTGTCATCGTACCGATTCCCGGACCGATCTCTAATACGAAATCGTCCTTTGTCGTTCCGGATGCTGAAACTATCCTTTTTAGAATATTGTCATCAATAAGAAAGTTCTGACCAAACTTCTTCTTTACTTCAAAATCATGTTCACGCATTACTTCGCGTGTTCTGCTTGGGTTTCCAAGATCTGCCATCCTGCTTTTACTCCTTTATTCTGTATAAATCCAATGCATTCCGGTAGGTCCGGTCATATACTTCTTCTGCCGTTATTCCTTTTATCTCGGCGATCTTTTCTGCCACCAATGTGAGGTTGATCGAAGAATTTCTCTTTCCTCTATATGGTGTAGGTGCAAGATATGGTGAATCCGTTTCTAAAACTATCCTTTCAAGCGGAATAGTTTTCACTACCTCTACTGCTTTTTTGGCATTCTTAAATGTTACTACACCGCCAATACCAATATAAAATCCCATTTTTACATATCTTTGTGCCATCTCCGGCGAATAGGAGAAGCAATGGATAACTCCACCTATCTCTTCCGCATGCTGCTCTTCGAGAATATTGTATGTATCCTCTGCCGCATCCCTTGAATGAATGACAACAGGAAGTTTAAGCTCTCTTGCAAGCTCCAACTGCCTTATAAACCATTTTTTCTGAAGCTCTTTATCCGGACCTTCTTCCCAGTAATCAAGACCAATCTCTCCGACAGCTACTGCTCTGTCAAAATTTTCAAGCTTGCTTTTTATTCCTTCTATGTCTTTTTCTGTGAGTTCTGCTATTTCTGCCGGATGAATACCGAATGCCGCAAAGCTCTCCGGATACTTTTTACAAAGCTCAAGTGTCGTATCCAGGGAAGCCAGATCATTTCCTATATTTACGAAATGTCTGACCCCCGCTGCCTTAAACTGACTCAGAAGTTCTTCCCTGTCATCATCAAATGCCGCATCATCGTAATGAGCATGTGTATCAAAAATCATTAATTCCCAGTGCCTTCCTTTGTTACTGTAAAAAATTCACCGTTAATAATATAATCAACCGGTGTATTTCCCTGGCCCAACTGCTCAACCATATATTTATCCAGATCTTCTGCATTTATTTCATTGGTTGACGTAAGCTCAGCTGTTACATGCAATTTATTGTCATCAGCTGAGTATACCACATATGCGGACTCTGTAACTACTGACGGAAAATCTTTAATAGTATTTTCAATTTTTTTAAGCTCCGGGAAACTTCTTCCGGTAACTGTCTCATGTAAAACACAACGTCCTACATTCTCGAGGAAATCCACATATCCGTCAGGTGTTATACGGGCTATGCGTCCGGTATTATATAACAATCCGCCTCCGTATGGATATTCCACTGCGCCTTTACAATTCTTCACTTCATGATTGAGAATATACAGTTCACCCCATGCTCCATAAGGCTTTTTCTGATATCTGTCATCAAATATGTATGGCTTTACAAGCTCCTTTTCTCCAACATCAGAGATAATTTCCTCTCCCGCTGCCTCATTGAGCCTTCCGGCTTCGATATAAAAATGCTTTGGAATCAGATCCTGCGGAAGATGTTTCTTTAGCCTGCGTACTGAAGGCTCCGTGTACATGGCAATGATCACATAATTCATCACCCTTACAAAAATCTCTATAAGAGTCCTGTCAAAGCGATTCTCCCAGTAACGTACTTCATATCTGTAGCCTTTATTTTCAGCATATACCATCATATGGAATGGAAGACTTGAAAGTATGATCCTTTGTCTTTCTGCCGGTTCATCCCCTATATTATCGATATTCAGAATATCTCCCTGATACTGGAAAAACATATCATCTGCGTGGAGAGTAGACATATGACATCTCATTGTCTCCATTATCTGTCCTGCCATTCGTTTTAAGAGCTTAGGCACTGTTTCATGCGGAATATTTGTATATCTGAAAAAGTAAGTGAGGAAAAGCGGTCCTGAAAGACGATTCCAGCGACTGTCTGTTCTTCCACTGTGAATACTTGTGCTTACAGTATCACTTTCATCCATAAAAATGCTTATTGCATAGTTAAATGCTGTAAGAAATACCACATTTTCAGAGACACCATACTTTTTACAGAAACCAACAAGCTCATTTCTATTGAGCTCATCAAACATTCCTTCACACCTGCTGCTCTGACCTTTATCAAGATCGTGATAATCTCTGCGAACTAAAATATTTCTGTCGATCTTCTTTCCCTTCAGAAGTTTTTCAAAATACTCCTGATCCTTAGCTTTAAGTCCCTTTTTCTCGCGTTCGATCGAATCAAGGATATATTCATAATAGGTATAACTCTCTCTCTTGAGCTCTTCTCCCTTATACAGACGGTTCAGATCATCAAAAAGAATGTTCATGGTCATTCCATCGCCGATGATATGAGCTATATCAAAGAAAAGGTAGTTAGCGGAATCTGTAGAATAAATACATACATGGAAGAGATTTTCTCCCTTGGCGTAAGTATACGGTCTTAGAAGCTTCTTTTTCTCATCTTCCCATCCCCTGTTTGAAATGATCATGATAGGTATCTCAATATGCCTGTCATCATTTCTATAATTCAAAAGTCCTTTTCCGTCCTCTGACGGCTGTATGATATCCTTTAACTCAGGATGTACTTCAAATACAGCTTCTACAGCCTTCTTCAATCTCCTAAGATCCACATTTGGGCTCAGCTTAAAGAGAAACGGCAGATTTGCAGTTGTATTTCCTCTCATAACATATGCAAAATACATCTGCAGTGAAGTAAGCGGATACACATCCCTTTTAGTATAGTCGACTTTATCTGCAGAATTCTTCTCCCAGTATAGCTTTTCAAGCAATTCAACCGTCGGATTAGCCATAAGCTCTTCCAGCGTAACAGAGAATTTCAGTTCCTTATATAATTCAGAAAGAAACATTACACTTCCCATTGAATCCATGCCTACATCATAAAGATCCATGTGAATACCAAAGGTGCTGTGCCCGATAGCTGCAACTGCCAGATCATATATCTTATGCTGAATATCTGTTTCAGGCAGTTCCATTTCTTTTCTGGTCTCTTTGTCCTTTTCACGATTCGTAAAAAATTTAGATCTGATTATCTTTCTTGATGAAGTTTTCTCGAACGGCTTCTTACGGATTTTGACTCTTACGATCTTCTGATATGAAGGAAGTTCCTCATTTACATTTCTAACAATATTATTGATCGCTGTTTCAATGTCATTTATTCCCTTCGCATCAGCATATGCAAAGTTAGGATATATCTCTGCAGCTATCCTGTCATCACTGTCAAATACAATGATATCTGCTACAAGTTCTTCTTCATCAAAATATTTCTCTATCTGCTCCGGAGAAACATTTTCACCATTACTTAATATGATGAGATTCTTTTTCCTTCCGGTCATAAAGATAAAGCCATCTTCATCTATATATCCAAGATCGCCTGTATGAAGCCATCCTTCTGCATCAAGTGTCTCTGCTGTGTTTTCCGGTTCTTTATAATATCCCATCATGACAGACGGACTCTTTACAATTATTTCTCCATCCTCGATCTTCACCTGACATCCCTTTACCGGACGTCCAAGTGATGCAACCTTTTCCGGCCTGTCCCAATCCGGAACAGCTATCTTAGGCGAGCACTCACTCATTCCATAGCCCTGTCCGATCTCTATACCGAACCTTCTGAAGTCCTCTGCGAGTTCAGGAGATAAATATCCTCCTCCGGAAGTTATCCTATGCATATTTTCTCCAAGTACTTCAGCCGCAATATCCTTTTTTTCTCTATCCGGTGCTCTCATCTCAAGAAGCTTCATACGGTTCATCAATGCCTTGGCCATCATAGGTACAAGGCGCATACTTGTAGGCTTAAAAAGTTGAAGATGATCAACCATTTTTTTGAGATCCTGGTTTAGACATATAGTACTTCCATATCTCATTCCCATCAGCATATCATCATCAAAGCAAAAAACATGGTGAATCGGAAGAACTGAAAGATAAACTTCGCTGTCCTGCCTTCCGGGAAGATCAGAAGCAAAGCAATTATCTATTAAATTTCCCTGTGACAGCATTACGCCCTTAGATCTGCCTGTAGTTCCAGATGTGTATAGTATCATTGCACAACGATTTGTGCTGAAATCCTCATCAAAATTTTTCCCGTTATACTCTGTCAGTATATCCTTTAGTGAAGCTGCATTACGTCCCGAATTAAGAGAGTATATTTCTCCAAGGCTTGAGCAGGTTCCGATCATCAGCTCCGCTCTCTCTTTATACTCCCAGTCATAGAACAAAACATCCACAGCTGCTCTGGTCATGTTGTCGTTCATGGTGTCGACACCTATCTGAACATCCAGCGGAACTGCTACATTTCCACTCATCAATACACCAAAGAGTGCTGTCAGATACTCCTTTGAACTGATTCCGAAAAATCCTATATGAAGCGGGTGCCCCGCTTTTCTCTCTTTCGCAGAAGCCCACGCAGCTACTGCTTCACAGTCTTTTTCAAAATCACTGTACTTGACATCGTAGATATTATCATTGTCCTCAAATCTTAAAAATACACGGTTTCCATACTCTGCTGCTGCATTTTTTACAAGGTCTCTGATTGTTTTTGTCTTTGCGGCATCCATTATATTTATACTCTCCTCCCAGGTATAGTTACTTTTTGCGGCCTTTAAAAACCGCATCTTCACCATAACGTGTTTTTATATCATTCATCATTTTTCTGAGCTTTTCCCTTCTGATCTCGCCTTCATCAGGCTCAACTTTTTCTTCGCCCAGAGAAATGGAATTCCCCTTCATGAGATCAAAAAGGCTCATTTGCTGATATTCCTGTCGGTCAAGGTTTGTTCCGCCTACTCCAATCAGCCGAACCTTATAACCTTTGGAAAATAACCCTTCATTACCTTTCAGCATCTCTTCTAATAATCCAATCGCTGTCTTTTCTATTAAGTTTTCATCATTTGTTGAATTGACAAGTCTCCTTTGATGCGAACGCCTTTTAAAATCGTCCGTCTTTACACTTGCCTCGATAGTTCCGGCATATACACCATCCCTCTTAAGCCTTCCGGCAACGCTCGCAGCAAGTCCATGTACTATCGGCAGTCCAACTGCTTCAAAATTGTTTTCATCTATATCTATAGAGGTCGTGGACTCATTTGAATAACTCTTTGCGTCCCTCTCTTCCTCGCTGACCTGTGAATCACTTACTCCATTCGAGCTTTCATATATATAAGCTCCTGCACTCTCGCCTAAGATCGAAACAAGTACCTCAAGCGGCGTAACTGCAGCATCCCCTATTGTCCTTATACCGTAATTTTCAAGCTTTGAAGCTGTTCTCTTTCCGCATCCATAGAGGTCTCCGATGGGAAGCGGCCACATTTTTTTCTCTATTTCATAAGGATATAATGTATGTATTTTATCAGGCTTTTCAAAATCACTTGCCATTTTCGCAAGAAGTTTGTTGACTGATATACCTACATTGACTGTAAATCCCAACGAATCGCGTATCTCATCCCTTATAGCCTCAGCTTTCTTCAATGGATCTGAAGCCGCTTTAGTCCCGGTGAAATCAAGATATGCTTCATCTATAGAAGCCTGCTGCACTACCGGCGCATGCTTCCTCAATATCTTTATAAATTCATGTGAATATTCCCTATAGGTCTTAAAATCAGATTTGATCAAAACCAGCTCCGGACACTTTTGAAGCGCCTTCACCACCGGTTCTGCTGTTTTAATTCCAAATTTTTTTGCAGGTATGGATCTCGCAGTTATTATACCATGCCTTGTCTCCACATCTCCTCCAACTGCCGAGGGAATAGTTCTAAGATCGACCGAATCCGGATCATCTTTAAGTCTTTTCACCGCAGACCACGAAAGGAATGCACTATTAACATCTACATGAAATATACATCTTTCACTCATTTTCATCAGTATAGCACAATTTGATCACATAAGGGGCGATACTAATCTAAGCAGACACTGTCTTATTCGAAGTGACAGATTACGATGATCATATTTATCAGTAACCTCGCGGCTCACCTCAAACATCTCCTGAAAGTCCGCTTTAATATCCCCTACGACATTTGATTTATAAAAATAGATTCCATTTTCAAAATGAAGATAGAGACTTCTGAAATCAAGATTTATAGTCCCTACTATCGCTGAAACATCATCTGAAACACACATCTTGGCATGACAAAATCCCGGAGTGTATTCATATATCCTGATTCCATCTCTTGCCAGCTGTGCATAATATGATCTCGTTTCAGAATAAACAAGTTTCTTATCAGGTATGCCCGGAGTTATTATTCTTACGTCCACTCCGCGTTTTGCCGCATCAACAAGCTCTCGTGACATTTCATCTGTAATTATAAGATACGGTGTACAGAACCAGCAGTATTTTTTCGCCGTTCTGAGCATATTCATATACACTGTTTCTGCTAACGGCTCCTGTAACATGGGACTGTCTGCATATGGAAGAACATATCCGTCATCTTCTATGTCTTCACACGGAACTGTCGTATATTTCTCACCATCCTCGCCTGAATCAGTGAGTTTAATGTAATTCCACATACCGATAAATATCAGCACAAGACTTTTTACTGCATCTCCGGTGATCTTTACCCCTGTGTCCTTCCAGAATCCATATGGCTCTGTTATATGAAAATACTCATCCGCAAGATTATATCCTCCGACAAAGCCCACTTTTCCATCGATCACTGTTATTTTCCTATGATCTCTATAATTCATAAATACATGAATTATAGGTGAAACAGGATTAAAATCACGTACCTGAACACCGGCCGATTCTAATTCCCGGCTGAAACTTTTATCAATAAACATTATCGAGCCAATATCATCAAAAATAAGTCTGACCTCTACACCCGCCCGGGCTTTCTCCATCAGCACTTTCTTGAAAGGCTCAAATCCTATGCTGTCTTCCACAGCATGATATTCCATAAAAATATATTTCTCGGCTTTTTTTAGCGCCTCTATCTGTGCTGCAGCTCCTACTGCACCATCGTTATAAAATTCAGTTCTTGTATGTTTCCATATAGAAAAACCACCCTGATTTATTATATAGTTAATCGATGATGCCACATGCGGGTCATCATTTTCTATTTCTTCTACAATATTTTTATTTGGCGGATATATCTGGGCAAGAGCTTCATCCAGCCCTCTGTACTCACTTTTCTGCTTAGAAAGAGCTCCCTTTCTGCCAAAAAACAGATACAGCATCATTCCCATCGGAGGAAGCCCTAATATTAAAATGATCCATGGAAGTTTATACGAAGCATTCATATGTCTTCCATATACTAAAAGTGCCAGAACAACGGTAAGTATCGCATAAAGGACATCCACCCAGGGGCGATTCATTTCAAGGAAACGCAAAAGCCATCCGCCCCATATTATGTGAACTATCAATGAGAGCAGTACAACTATCAGACGAAGCACACTGCTTTTTGTTTCGGATTTCTTCTCAATCCTCATTTTTTCCATACTTTTCCACCCTTAGCTGATTTTTTGTATCTCCCTGAACACATTCTAATAATAATTTTATTATAGCATAAAGATAATATGTATCTATTCAGATTATGCATCTGCAGCATCTCTGCACTATATTCCACGAAAGACAACAATTCACCCGATACATATATCTATGGTTATATTGCAACACTTTAAAGTAGTGTAGTATAATAAAAATACATATCCTCTAATAACAAAAGTGTTATTATTGATATATACAATCGCATTTGTGACGCTAAAGTCATCAGCGACATTAAATATATAATAGGAGGGATTTACTTTTGGCCAATAAAAAAATCAATGAGATCACCCCCGAAATACTTCGCCTTGCGCATCATGCTGAGGATTCAACGATTATCGATTCCTCACTCTATGTAAAATATGATGTAAAAAGAGGACTTCGTGACCTGAACGGAAAAGGTGTTCTGGCAGGTCTCACACATATCTCTGATGTAAACGCAAAAAAGATAGTTGATGGAAAAGAAGTTCCTGCAGAAGGCAATCTTTACTACAGGGGATACAACATTAAAGACCTTGTAAAAGGCTTCACTCTTGACAATAACTTCGGATTTGAAGAAATAACATACCTCTTACTATTTGATAAGCTTCCAACGCACAAAGAGTTAAAAGAATTCCGCGATCTTTTAGCCTATTACAGATCTTTACCTACCGACTTTGTCCGGGATTCCATCATGAAGGCGCCGAGCCGCGATATGATGAATGTATTAGCTCGAAGCGTACTCACACTTTACGCATACGACGATAAGGCCGATGACATATCTGTTCCAAATGTTCTTCGCCAATGTCTTCAGCTGATAGCCATTTTTCCTATGCTTTCTGTTTACGGCTATCAAGCTTACCGCCACTACCATGAAGGTGACAGTCTTTTTATTCACCACCCGCAAAAAGAACTTTCCGCGGCAGAGAATCTGCTACATCTTTTAAGACCCGACAGTAAATATACTGATCTGGAAGCAAAGATTCTCGACATAGCACTTGTTCTCCATATGGACCACGGCGGCGGTAATAACTCAACTTTTACCACGCACGTTGTATCTTCTACCGGAACTGATACATACTCAGCCATCGCAGCTTCACTCGGTTCCCTAAAGGGTCCTCGTCATGGCGGTGCTAATATAAAAGTTGTTAAAATGATGGATAACATCATGCAGAACGTAAAGGACTACAAAGATGATGAAGAGATCTCTGCCTATTTGGGAAAACTCCTGAACAAACAGGCCTTTGATAAAAGCGGTCTTATTTATGGTATGGGTCATGCTGTTTATTCACTTTCTGACCCGCGTGAGGTTATTTTCCGCTCTTTCGTCGAAAAACTTGCTGTGGAAAAGGGTCTCTCTGATATTTTTGATCTTTACGCAAAGGTAGCCGAACTCGGCCCAAAGGTAATCGCTTCCGAACGCCCTATCTACAAGGGTGTCTGTTGTAATGTCGATTTCTACTCAGGCTTTGTATATAAGATGCTCGGGCTTCCTGAGGAGCTTTTCACCCCTCTTTTTGCCTGTGCAAGAATCTCCGGATGGAGCGCACACCGTATAGAAGAACTTTCCAACAGAGGAAAGATCATACGTCCGGCCTATAAAACCATCGAGCCAAAGCAGGACTATACTCCAATTGATAAACGATAAACAACTCGGAAGGCAGCAAATGCCTTCCGAATTTACTATACAATTTCTTTCTAATCTCTCCACAAATCCTTCTGTTTCATGTACATATGTTTGTACAATATCGTGTGTTTCCACAACTTATCCACACCAATCCGCCCGCTAATTCACAGGTTTTCTACACACTTATCCCCAAGTTATCCACAATATGTGCATTCATTATGCACAACTTTAAACAACTAAACTGTATATGCCTTTTATTCAATAATCTTAAATGAACTGATCAAAACATATCCTTTCAAAGGGTTGCCTAATCCCGCCAATGAGCCGATTAATGTATTGTAATGCAGTTCTTTTATTTGTGAGGTGTTTTATGATCAACAATATAGGTTCAATTCCGGACACAGCCAGTAGTACCGGCACAAGTATGACAGAAAAGATTTTTAGAAAAGAAGTCGATTATACACAATTATTAAAAGACCATATGGAAGAAATGCGCGAAAAGATCGCAAATAACGATATCGAGGAAAAGATCCCAATAGGAGCTTCATCTATGTCGGTCAAAGAATGGCAGAAACTCATGACTGCCTTCGATAAAGCCGAAGAGACAATACACGCTGAGATCAAAGAACGTTCCGAAAAACTTGCCCTTGAAAAAGCCAAAGAACAATCCGAAAACAGTGTTATTGACACAAATTTTCTCTTATGATATTTTAAGATACATAATTTATGAATACCTGTGAGGGAGTAGCAGACGCCTATGGCGCAGCAAGTCAACATACTGGTCATTGACCTGGCTTGAATTAAATTGCGAGACTCATGTGTAGCTTTTTTGCTGTGCATGGACTTTCTCTAAAAATACTAACGGTGCAGCATTTCTGCTGCACCGTTTTATTGTCTGACTTCCCAAATAATCCCCTGGCTCGGGCGTACAGGATGTATCTTAGGAGGAATTTAGTTGTATGTGGAATTTTTTATTCATCTTTAATAATGTCTTACTTGGCGTAGGGCTTGCAATGGACGCTTTCACAGTATCGATCGCAAATGGCCTTAACGAGCCTCATATGCGCGCCAAAAAGACAATCTGTATTGCTGGAACATATGGTTTTTTTCAATGGTTCATGCCCATGGTAGGCTGGCTCTGCGTTCACACAATAGTTACTTATTTTGCATCATTTGAAAAGCTTATCCCCTGGATTGCTCTGATCCTGCTCGGATGGATCGGCGGAAAGATGATCTATGAATCACTTAAACACGAAGGCGAGGATGAGTATGTGCCTTCCCGCCTTACCTTTGCGACACTTATCGCACAGGGAATCGCCACTTCAATAGACGCTCTTTCTGTCGGTTTCACAATTGCCGGATACGACATTATTAAAGCATGTATAAGCGCTGTCATTATCGCCGTTGTAACCTTTTTTATATGTATGACAGGTCTTCATCTCGGAAAAACCATCGGTGAAAAGCTTTCCGGTAAAGCCGAAATAATCGGCGGAATCATATTGATAATCATCGGCCTGGAGATCTTTATTCAGAACGTTTTTCTTTAATACTGCTCTCACGCACGCTTTTCTGGAGAGAGGCCGTATTCCTCTCCCAGAAAACACCATCTGCATATCCCTGTATCGATTTATCTTTTTCAGCCATTTCAAGCCTCTTTTCAGCCCAGACACAGTATTGTTCATTTTGCTCTATCCCGACATAATTTCTTCCGAGTTTCTTCGCTGTGACAGCAGTAGAACCAGAACCGGCAAACGGGTCAAAAACCATTTCTCCCGCATTTGAACTGGCAAGGATCAGTTTTGCCAAAAGCTTTTCCGGTTTTTGCGTTGGATGCGCAGTATTTTCCGGCATAGACCAGTACGGAATCGAAATGTCATCCCAAAAATTTGAAGGATAAGTATTTCTGAAATTCCCGGAAGCTGTCTCTTCCCAATCTTTCGGCTTGCCGTTAACCTTATACGGGGCAACTACTCTTCTTCGCATCTTTACATCTTCAACATTAAAGGTATATTCATTAGAATTAGTCGCAAACCAGATATCCTCCATACCATTTTTCCAGTTAGACAGTGCTCCGCGGCCTTTCTCTCTCTGCCATGTGATACGATTCTGAACCTTAAAATATTTTCTCAAAACTTCATATATTGCTGAACTTGACTGCCAGTCGCAGCATACATATATCGTCGCATTATCTTTCATACAGGGTTTTACCGCCTGTACCCACTGCTCAGTATACTCTCCATAAAAATCATCCGTAGTTTTCTTAAACTTGTTTCCATGAAAATCTTTATCAAGATTGTATGGCGGATCTACAATAATAAGATCTGCAAACTTTTCAGGCAATAGTTTTATAGTCTCAAAAGTGTCACCACATATTGTTTTATCAGTAATAGCCGATATTTCAGCTTTTTCTTTTAACGTAATACATCTTTCCAGATATATTTTTCCCTCATCTACCGTGATATCAATTGTACGGTTCTTTGCCGATTTCAAAAGCTTTATCTCCCAAATTCAAAATTTTCGTCAACATATTATACCATTACTCTAACATATTTTATTTTTTAGTCGATAAAAAAATTACAGTTGTGTGTAGTGTAGTTTTATTGCACCTTTGAATGGAGGAATACTATGAGTAAATACGCAGGAACACAAACTGAGAAAAATCTTCAGACAGCATTTTCTGGAGAATCTCAAGCAAGAAACAAGTACACCTATTTTGCATCTGTTGCAAAGAAGGAAGGCTATGAGCAGATAGCAGCGCTGTTCCTTAAGACAGCAGACAATGAAAAAGAGCACGCTAAATTATGGTTTAGAGAGCTCGGAGGTATCGGAAAAACCGACGCCAATCTTAAAGATGCAGCAGAAGGTGAAAACTATGAGTGGACCGACATGTACGACGGATTCGCAAAAACGGCTGATGAAGAAGGTTTCCCTGAACTCGCCGCTAAATTCCGTGCAGTAGCTGAGATCGAGAAGCATCATGAAGAGCGTTATCGTGCTCTCCTTAAAAATGTAGAGACTGCACAGGTATTTGAAAAGAGCGAAGTCAAGGTTTGGGAATGCCGTAACTGCGGACATATCATCGTTGGCACAAAGGCTCCTGACGTTTGCCCTGTATGTTATCATCCAAAGAGTTTCTTTGAAATTCATGCAGAAAACTATTAATAATAAAAATATCTCCGAAGCCCGAAAGCTTCGGAGATTTTTTTAGCCAAGCGCCACATCCAGGATCATCATGACTATAAATCCTGCAGAAAACGCTATTGTTCCTACATTTGAGTGCTTACCTTCTGACATTTCCGGTATAAGCTCCTCTACTACAACATACATCATTGCTCCCGCTGCAAACGCCAGAAAATACGGAAGGACCGGAATTACCATACTCGCTGCAGCTATAGTTACAAGTCCGGCGATAGGCTCAACTATCCCGGATAAAACGCCATAAATAAACGTTTTAGGCTTCGACATTCCTTCTGCTCTAAGCGGCATCGAAACTATCGCACCTTCCGGAAAGTTCTGAATCGCTATACCAAGTGATAAAGCCAGAGCGCCAGCCGCAGAAACACTCGCCTGCCCTGTTATCCATCCCGCATATACTACGCCGACTGCCATTCCCTCTGGAATGTTATGGAGCGTAACTGCTAAAATAAGCTTAGTCGTTCTTTTCAGCTGCGACTCCGGACCATCACTCATATTATCCATATGCATGTGCGGAGTGACATCATCGAGGAACAGTAAAAATCCGATTCCCACAGCAAATCCGACTGCAGCAGGAACAAATGCAAATTTTCCCATCTCAGATGCATCTTCAATAGATGGCTGAAGCAGGCTCCAAAAGCTCGCAGCAACCATCACTCCGGCTGCAAAACCAGTCAATACACGCTGTACCATGTCCGATATCTTATCCTTAAGAAGGAAGACCATAGCCGAGCCAAGGCTGGTCCCGATAAAAGGAATAAGTAATCCAATAATAACGTCTTTATTCATATGTTCTTCCTTTCTCTCCATGATTATAGCAAATTAAAATGTAAAATGTTCTGTTTTCAGAATGTCACCCAGATAAATCATTTTAAAGTTGACATTACACCCTTTTCTTCCTATAATCCAACTTGACACACATTTTCAACATCACATTTTAATTTAATATACACGGAGATGCAGCAATGACTACAAGTAAAAACAATACTCAATTTATTACAACAACAGCGTTGATGACCGCTCTTATATGTATTCTCGGCCCAATATCGATCCCGATCGGGCCTGTCCCGATCTCGCTTCAGAACTTTGCGATCTACATAACTATATATGTACTCGGTACAAAACGCGGAACTATCGCATATATGCTTTACCTTATCCTTGGGCTCTGCGGCCTTCCCGTACTTGCAGGCTATACAGGAGGTGTAGCCAAAATAGTCGGTCCGACCGGAGGATACCTGATCGGATTCATCCCTATGGCTATACTTATCGGATTTTTTATAAAAAAATGTTATAGAAATGTCCTACTTAGTATCGTGGCCATGGAGGCTTCTACATGGGTTGCTTATATTCTAGGTACGCTCTGGCTTTCATTTTCCGCCCATATGAGCTTTGGTGCAGCTTTTGCAGCCGGTGTAGCGCCTTTCATAGTTTTAGATTTAGTAAAAATGATAATTTCAGCCATCATCGGTCCGACACTTCGCGATCGTCTTAGACCTTTCACAGCTCTTGAAGCTATATAAAATTTTTTAAATGGGAGAATAATATGGACGTTACAAAACTTGCTGACGAAATAATTTCCGGAAGACGGCTCAAAAAGGATGATCCGGAAGTAACTCTGCTTCTGACCGCAGAGCTAAATACTCTCAAGGCCGGAGCTAATCATATAAGAGAAGAACTATGCGGAAACAAGATCGATCTGTGCACAATTATAAGCGGCAAAAGCGGACGCTGCAGCGAAAACTGCAAATTCTGTGCACAATCAGGACATCATCACACAGAATGTGAAGAATATGATTTTATGGATGCCGATGAAATAATCGCACATGCTAAAGCAAACGAAGATGAAGAAGTCTGCAGATTCTCGATAGTAGATTCCGGTTATGGCCCGAAACCCTCTGATTTTGAAAAAATAATCAATGTACTTGAAAAAATGAATCACGAGCTGAAAATCGAGCTTTGCTGCTCTCTCGGATTCATGAATTCCGAACAGTTCCACAGACTTCACATGGCCGGTGTGAGCAGTATTCATTGCAACATCGAAACCTCAGAGCGCAATTTCCCTAATATCTGCACAACACACAGCTTTAAGGATAAGATCAGCAATATAAAAAGAGCTCAGGCTGAAGGTCTTAATGTATGCTCCGGAGGTATCATAGGTCTCGGTGAGACCTGGGAAGACAGAGTAGACATGGCCTTCACGCTTTCCGAGCTGCACATTATGTCCATCCCTATCAATTCACTTATGCCGATAAAGGGAACCCCACTCGAAAATACAGAACGTCTTACATCTGATGATATTTTAAGAACCATAGCTATTTTCCGTTATATCAACCCGGAAGCTGAGATACGCCTTGCAGGCGGCCGTGCTCTAATGGCTGATAACGGTCGTGAGACCTTCCTTTCAGGAGCCAACGCCAGCATCACCGGAAACATGCTTACAACCTGCGGTTCAACCATAAAAAGTGACAAACAAATGCTCTCTGATATGGGATTGGACAGCACACCTGATTGGATGAATCCGGTAAACCAGCGTTGGGATATGAATTACAGAATTGATGACGTAGCTGACAAAATGCGCAGCTCTGCATCATAATTTTATCTTACTGAATACATGGCCGATGGACTCAGGGAAGCAAAGATCCGCATCGCGATCCCTATCTGTCGGCTGTTTATTTACTATGATAAGATATTTCCCTCTGAAATAATCTATTAAAGATGCTGCCGGATAGACTGCCAGCGATGTCCCGCCTATTATCAGACAATCGGCATTCCTTACCAGCTTTTCAGCGCCTCTCCATGCACTTTCAGGAAGCATTTCACCATAGAGTGTAACGTCAGGTCTTACCATACCGCCGCACTTCGGACATTTAGGTACTGCCTCCTTAGCTTCAAAGAGAAAATCTTCATCGAATTCTTTTCCACATTCCAGACAGTAACTCATCATAGTCGTACCATGAATTTCATAGACCACCTTGGAACCTGCCTTCTGATGAAGTCCGTCGATATTCTGAGTTATGATTCCATCCAGTTTACCCTTTTCTTCCATCTCTGCAAGTTTAAGGTGTGCAGAATTTGGCTCACACTGCCTCGCATCCATTTTTTGGCGATAAAACTCATAGAAAACCTCAGATTGCCGCATAAGACAATCATGGCTAAGCAGATACTCCGGCTCAAACATATCAAATTGAACGTCATGCTGATTATAAAGACCGTCTTTACTTCTAAAATCCGGGATTCCACTTTCAGTAGAAACTCCTGCTCCTCCAAAAAATACAATATGACTGCACTCATTGATAATACTGTTAAGTGCCTCATACTTTGCTTCGCCTTCAAGTTTTGCTAATTCAGCTTTATCCATACCAAAACCTCCTTTTTTCTCATATATCATTTATTTAATTATATCATTATACAGGTATCTTTGCTTTCGATTGATTAACATGTTAGTATATGCTTATGTATTTTTTATGGAAAGGAACAGACTTATGGAACTTAATAAAAAAGAAGTTAAAGAGCGTGTAGCAGCATACCGTGACGAACTGCTTGACCGTCTCGGAAAACTCATTGCTATTAATAGTGAAGAAGGAACACCAACTGCAGATATGCCTTTTGGCGAAGGCCCGGCAAAAGCCCTTCACACCGCACTTGATATGCTTGACAAGGATGGCTTTAAGACAGTAAACGTAGATAACTATGCCGGTTACGCAGAAATGGGCGAAGGCGATAAAGTTATAGGCGTTATCGGTCACCTCGACGTCGTTCCGGCAAAGAAATCTGACGGATGGGATTCTGAACCATACGAAATGGTCGAAAAAGACGGTATCGTTTATGGCCGCGGTGTTTCTGATGATAAAGGTGCCGTAGTTGCCTCAATGATCTCTCTTAAAGTCATTAAAGATATGGGACTTCCGGTAAACAAGAGAGTTCGCCTTATCATGGGAACAAACGAGGAAACAGGTTCAAAGTGTCTTGAGCACTATGTTGAAAAAGAAGGTCATGTTGATCTCGGTTTCACACCTGATGGAGATTTCCCCGGTATCTACGGCGAAAAGGGTATCATGAGAGTTGATTATCACTCAAAGAGCAACAATATCCTTGACGTTAAGGGCGGCAATGCTGTAAATATCGTATGTGATAAGGTAAATGCCAAAATCAAGGCAGGAAGCTTTGATGAAACCAGGTTTGCTTCATATATCAAAGAAAATGGACTCACCTTTGAATCTTCAAAAGATGGCGACGCGGTAGTTCTTACCGTATTCGGTAAAGCCGCACATGCTTCAACACCTGACCTCGGAATCAACGCTATCAGCCACCTTTTCGCAGGTCTTAAGAGTGCTGGAATGGATGATCCTTTTGTTGATTTTTACTGCTCACGTATCGGTCTTGATACCAACGGAGCTTCATTCTTCAATGAAGCTGTTACAGATGAATACGGTGCTCTTACACTCAACAGCGGTGTGATTTCAATGGAAAACGGTATCGTAAACGGAATCATCGATATCCGCTTCCCTGTAACTCTCAAGAAAGAAGATGTCATTGCAAAGATCAAGCTCGAAGAGTCAAATGGTTCATTCGAAGTTTCTACAGCAGTAGATCCTCTTTTCATTGATCCAAAGTCTCCGCTTGTAACTTCTCTTGCATCTGCATACGAAGAGATTACAGGTGATACAACAAATAAGCCTATGGTTATCGGCGGCGGCACTTACGCCAAGGAGATCAACAATACAATGGCATTCGGATGTGCCTTCCCGGGCAAGGATTACCGTATCCACAACACAAACGAATGGTGCCCTGTGGATGAACTCCTTCTCCAGGCTGAAATCTATGTTCATGCCATCATGAAGCTGGTTGAGGTTTAATTAAATTAATATACCAATAATAAAGCGTGTAAAAATGAATTACTCATCTTTACACGCTTCCTTTTTACCTTAAAATTATGTAAACCAGATATGCAGCATACAAGAGGATCATCACAATACCCTCTGCTCTATTTACACATTTCTTGGTTCTGCAGAATATAAGTCCAATTATCGAAACTCCAAGTGCCACAAGCAGATCGACAACAGAGCTTGAAATAACAGCTATCGGATGAATTGTTGTAGACACTCCAAGTATAAATAGCAGATTAAAAAGATCCGAACCGATAACATTTCCTACTGCCAGATCTGTCTCGCCTTTTCTTGCAGCGACAACACTTGTTACGAGCTCCGGAAGTGAAGTTCCACAGGCAACGATCGTAAGACCTATAAGCGTCTGGCTCATTCCGAGAGCAGCAGCTATTGCCTTTGCACCTGTTACCACAAAATCTCCGCCAAACTTTATCGCTACGATTCCAACAATAATAAAAATAATAGCTTTCCACACCGGTAATGCCGGCTCTTCAGCTTCTTCTGTCACTTCATGTCTGGCTTTAAGCGCTGCTTTTACCGTATATATCATATATCCGATGAAAATGATAAGAAGAATGATACCATTAACTCTTCCGATAGATCCGGTAATAACATTTCCATTAGCCGGAGTAAATAAATTTCCTGTCTCATAAATACTGTTTCCGGCGATCAGAAGATCGACTGCCATGACTCCGAGTATTGCTGTAACGATCAGATTCAGCGGAAATTCAACTTTCAACACTGAATCTTTAACCGGAACTGCCTCTTTTGCAAGCAATGCCGTAAATCCGAGCACCATCAGAAAGTTAAATATATTTGAACCTATTACATTACTGAGTGCTATTTCGTTTGCTCCACTGATTGCCGCAGTAGTACTTACAGCCAGCTCCGGAAGTGAAGTTCCCATCGAAACCACCGTACATCCGACAATTATTGAAGGCACACGAAGTATTTTTGCAATTCCTGAGCTTCCTTCGACGAAAATATCTGCTCCCTTTACCAATAACACAAAACCAACCAACAGAAGCACAACCTTTAATAACAGATCCATTTCTTTTCCTTTCCTTATACGATGGGTAAAGCCAGAAAAAGCGGGACTTCTACCACATCGTTAACAAAAACATGTGATAAAAGTCTCGCTTTTTAAATACGCTCCGGATTTTACTTAAAAAATCGTGATGACGTCATCGTATAACATCGTTTTCGATGCAAGCTACTCCCTTTTAATTTACATTCAGTTTATATAAATAATTCTTCAAAGTCAATGTATTTTTACAAGATGATCTCCATTAAACCCGACGATACTTCCTTCATCTATACCTGCTTTATACAGATAACTGTCAGGCTCTTCTACGGTCATCATCCTGCCATCATCAAGCTTTAATCTGACTACTACAAGCTTCTCCTCCCCATCCGGACGTTCCTCACATCCAAAATCAGCTTCATGGATTTGAACTATTTTCATATCTGCACCTCTTCTCACTTATTCATATGACCCACATTCCAAAATGCAACTGCACCCGCTGCCGCCACATTCAGTGAATCCACACCATGCATCATAGGAATACATACCGTATAATCTGAATACTCTATTGTCTGCTCCGTAAGTCCTTCACTTTCTGTTCCAAGAATTATTGCAATCTTATCATTTGATAATAACTGTTCATCATTTATGTTAACTGAATTTTGCCTTAATGCCATTGCTGCTGTTACAAAAGACTGATCTTTAAGCTCCCTAAAAAAATCTTCATCAAGACTATCAACTACCGTCCACGGAATCTGAAAAACTGTCCCCATGCTTACGCGAGCTGACCTCCTATAAAGCGGATCTGTCGATGCTTTTGTGAGAATTACCGCATCCATTCCAAGTGCCGCAGCAGATCTGAACACCGCCCCAACATTCGTTGGATTCATGATGTTTTCAAGCACTGCGATCCTCGAATTATTTTTATAAATATCCGAAAATTCCGGTAATTTTTTTCTCCGCATCGCACAAAGCGCACCTCGTGTCATAGAAAAACCAGCTATTTCTGCTTCTATCTCCTTTGACATTATGTAAACTTCACTGCATTTTTCAATAAGTCGTTCCTGCGCACCGACAATTCCTTCACTTATCAGGAGAACTAAAGGCTCATATCCGGCATTAAGTGCTCTTTCTATAACATTCGGGCTTTCTGCTATGAATACACCAGGCTCTGGCTCAAAATAATGATAAAGCTGCGATTCATTCAAGCCGCTAAAATAATTTTCTTTTATTTCTTTTATTGAGTTAATCTTTTTCATAGAACAATATTTTAATACACCATCCTCAATATTTCTATACAAAAACACTCCCTGCCATCTGACAGGGAGCATCTTTATACCGTATAATCAATATGTTTTGAAAGCTTTTTCGCCAGACTCTTTAATTCGCTCATAAATTCAGAGTCTTTTCCAAAAAGCTTTTCATACTTGCTTTTATCAATATCATCAATCGATGATTTATCCAACTCCATATAACCATCAGTATCAAACTCTATTCCAAGGCTTTCAAGCTTACTTTCGTACTTAGCGTACAATTTCTTTATTTTTTTAACTACACTCTTAGATACTGCCGTACTGGACTTTGACGCACTTTCCATCGTGTAATTATATGTATCTGCAAATGCCTTAAGATTCAGATAAAACCGTTTTGTCTCTAAAGCTTCATCATCCTCTGCATCTCCATAATTAATTGAATTCATGACTGCAGTACCATTCATTAATGCCTTAGTATCAGCCGCCATCAACAACCCATTATTTACATTTTCACGATTCAATGCTGTCGCATACACCTGATTATTTTTATATAAACTTTTTAGATAATAATTACTCGTTACCGTAAAACTACTCATAGCAGATCCTCCGTCAGAATTACGCACTTCTGTAATATTTTTATCGGATAATTCTTATATTTATACAATTCTGACAGTGGATATATTATAAAAAATTTAGAAATTCATCTTTTATTTCTGGTCGATCAACGAATCTGTGTAAAGTCCGTATATTCCATGATTAAAATATTCATCCGCAACAGATTCATCATTTATCGTATGCACAAAGCACACAAACCCTTTATCCAAAAGTAATTCTTTAAGCTTTCCTCCATTATAAAGTTCTTCTTCTCGATCTTCATTGAGTGTTATCACCTTAATTCCATGTTCCTCGGCAAATTCAGCTTCCTTTGACGGATCAAAATCGGGATCATTATCAAAACCATACCATGTGTATATGATCGATTTCCATGAGTAAACATTCATGATCATATCTAACATATCTTCAAAGTAAATCTGTGGAATAAAATGATCTATCATCTCTGGAGCATTCTGCATTATAGTTTTATATATTTTTTCATATTCCTTTGGTATTTCCAATCTACCATTTTTCTAAGTTTAATTTTCATAATAACCTTCTTTACTATAATTTTTGAACACCTTATTGATATTACAAAAAAAATTATTTTATATCAACCAAAAGCACTTTTTTACTTTTACAAACCTATGATTAAAAAACAGATGATATTCTATATTGATAAAAATGTGTAATTCAAAGAAGTTAAATGAATTTCAGGCATAAAAAAAGGGTCGCAAAACCTTGCAAACCCTTGTAAACAATAAATCGAAGCGACAGGATTTGAACCTGCGACCTCTGCGTCCCGAACGCAGCGCTCTACCAAACTGAGCCACGCTTCGCTAAAATAAAAGCACCGACCCCATGGCTTACAATCCACAAAACCAGTGCTTTAGTGCGCCTCCAGGGACTCGAACCCTGGACACCCTGATTAAGAGTCAGGTGCTCTACCAACTGAGCTAGAAGCGCATGCTTGCTAACCTCTTTCAAGAAGTCTTTGTTGCCGCCCTCGCGACGACAAGTGTTATTATATGACTACTTTCAAAAAATTGCAAGAGCTTTTTTAAAAAAAATTTATATTTTTTTTACTAATAGCGTGAAGCCCTGATTTTCAGGACTTCACCGATTTTCTATATGCAAAAAGATACTGCTGCATTATTCCGTTATAAGGTCTATATCTTTCAAATTCAAATCCTTCTGAATAATGTTCTTCTAAAACTCGTTTCATCCAGACATCTATCGGAAATGAATCTGTTCTATAAAAACCAAAAAGCATAGTGCAGTTAGCAACCTTCACTCCAACTCCATAAAGCTCCAAAAGCGCCTTTTCCAATTCTTCATCATTTAGTTTACTCAGCATTTCAATACTGTATTCTCCAGATGCAAACTTCTTCGCTGTCTCATGAATATATTTTGCTCTATATCCTAAACTGCAGCCAAGAAGTTCCTCTTCACTATGCGAAACAAGTTCCTCTGCTGTAGGAAACGCATACAGCCCTCCCGGGAGCTTTTTACCTGCCAGTTCACATATTTTCTCAACACAGGATTTAATAGCCGGGATATTCTTTCTCTGGGATATAAGGAAAGTAATGAGCATCTCCCATGGGTCCTGTCTTAAAATTCTGATTCCCCTTCCGATTACTGCAGATTTCACAAGAAATTTATCCTCAGAATCTATCATTTCTCTTATTTTTTTATAATCTGTATCCAGATCAAGATAATTTTTCCAATATGAATTAAATTCCTGCTCGCTGCACTCCAGCTCAACTTCATCCGAATCCGGCTCCTGTACCGCATAGAGAACCTTATCCGCAGAGATTACTCTCCACCTGTTCTTCCCGGTTTTTTCCCATCTAAAGCTCTGTCCACTGTCTGCAATTTTCTCCAGATCAAGATCTTCATTAACTAATTTCATTTCTCTTCCTTTTTAGGCTTGATTTTTAGCCCATTCTGCTATATAATTTAGAATGTTCAGCTCGAACTGAACCCGCCGGCATGGCGGAATTGGTAGACGCCCGGGACTTAAAATCCCGTGGGTAGTGATACCCGTACCGGTTCGATTCCGGTTGCCGGCAGATCAAGAACCTCACTTTTTAGTGAGGTTCTTTTTTTATCTCTCATTTTCACGACTCCGCTTCTTCAATATCATTGCTGATGTCCGGCCCATCCTCAAGGATATCATCCCCGCTTCCACCTGATAATCATATGGCTCTGTAGTAAAAGTAACATCATGTGTGAGTATAAGTCTTTTCATACTGCACTTCCTTGGAACTCCTGCCATCTGAGCTTTTATACAGATCTGCACATCATGCTCATTATTGTTGACAACAATTATGCTGACATCGTGTTTCATAAATCTCGCATATGCTATGACACCGTGTTTACTTAAAAGACGTATCAGACTTCCATGTCTGAGCTCATCATTTTCCTTACGGATCCGTATCAGTGCTCTATGGAAATCAATAAGTTCATTGTCCTCATGACCCCAAGGATATGTACGCCTGTTATCCGGGTCTGTAAACCCGCATACTCCGGCCTCATCCCCGTAATAGATCGTTGGCGCTCCGATCCAGGTCATCTGCATCAGTACAGCTTCTCGCATCACTGCTTTATTAATACCTTCAGATGCTGCATCACTCCCAAGGGTATCAAGTCTCCCGACCTTTCTGTTGGTTCTTGTCATAAACCTGGAATGATCATGATTCGAAAGTTCATTCATCGCACACATCAGCTCTCCTGCTGTAAAGTGCGCTGAATTCTTTTTCATTGACTTCCAGAAAGCTTCTGCATTATTAAGAAGATCTTCTCTGAACTCATCACTATGCTTCTGCATCCCCGTGAGAAACCACGTTACAGGCTCCATGAACGCATCATAATTCATAACGGTATCCCACTGATCGCCATTAAGCCATGATTCGGGATTTCCATAATGCTCAGCAATTATAACAGCATTAGGATTTGCTTTTTTTACCACACTTCTGAAATCCTTCCAGAATCTGTGGTTAAACTCCGGACTATGTCCTAAGTCAGCCGCCACATCAAGTCGCCATCCATCCGCATTATACGGCGGAGATACCCACTTTTCTGCCACATGCAGAATGTAATTATAAAGAGCCTTCGATCCCTCATAATTAAGCTTAGGCAAGGTATCATGTCCCCACCAGCCATCATAACTTTCATTATATGGCCAATCATTTTCCTTAAATTCAAAAAATTTATTGTATGGACTTTCTTTTGAAATGAAGGCACCATCTTCATAACCTTCTGCATCCTCATATATACATTCACGGTCAAGCCATTTATTAAAAGAACCGCAGTGATTAAAAACACCATCGATTATAACTTTTATTCCCTCGGCATGTGCTTTCTCCACAAGCTCAATAAAAAGAGCATTGCCTGCTTCAAGATTACGCTTATCCGTTACACGCTTTATATAACCCGCTGCATGTTTATTATCAGTATCTTTTTCTGTAAGCTTCGTTCTGTCATCTACAACGATGATCCCAATATGAGGATCTATATAATCATAATCCTGAATATCGTATTTATGGCTGGAAGGTGATACAAAGAGCGGATTAAAGTAAATAGCCTCTATCCCAAGTTCTTTAAGATATGGGAGCTTATTTATCACCCCCTGCAGATCGCCTCCATAAAATTCATTCACGTCAAAAAGCTCCGGAGGTTTATCCCAATCCTTTATCTGACGACTCTTTCCTCCAAGATAACAGTACTCTCCATCTCTGACATCATTCGTCTTATCGCCGTTGCAAAAGCGATCAATGAAGATCTGATACATTATCGCACCTTTGCTCCACTCCGGTGTAACACAATCTGGCTTAAGGACAAACGGCCTGTATTTACCGTTCTTTTTTGCAAGGCCTCTGGAATCATATACAGCCTCTATCTTACCTGAATGTATTTCAAAATAATATTCCAGAGGCTCATGGCCGATCCATAGCTGTGCTTCATAATAGTCAAAGCCTTCTATAGTCTCAACCACTTTCATTTCCGATTGCCAGTCCCTGCTTATGCAGCGTACTCCATCCACATTTTTTTCAGCAGTGCGAAAACGGATAGTTACAACGCTATCCGCTTCAGGCTCCATAGGAGATACAAAGTTTTCCGTCATATCTGTGAACAAAGCCTTATGATTCAGCACAGGCCTTGTCTGAAAAGGATAAAGCATCCGACTTATATTCATAAAATCAGCTCCACTATATAAACTGCTGCACATGCACCTATTGCCACCGTAAGAAGTCCCCTTCTGCAGAAAGCAAGTATAAGTGCTGTAACAAAACCTGCCGCTGCAGAATAAATATTTTCAGTGGCCGTCAGTATTGCAGGAAATGTCATTGCAGACAATGTTGCATAAGGTACATAGTATAAAAATGATTTAATCGTTCTTGATTTAATTTCTTTTCTTATAAGCGTGAGCGGCAGAACCCTGATAGCATACGTTACAAGCGCCATTACCAATATGTATATATAAACATTTCTCATGCTATTGCCTCCTCATCTCTGGGAAACAGCACTGCTGCCGCTCCTGCTATCACAACCGTGACTATTATGATCCTGAAGCCTGACGAAATGTTTTTAAGCAGTGGTGCATATGTAAATATCATCGACATCAGCATCGCCGCTATAACCGTGATCCTGACCTTTACATTATCTCTTGCCGGAGGAATAACTATCGCAATGAACATTCCGTAGAGTGCCACTCCCAGTGCGCTTATAAGGCGCTGCGGAAGTATCTCTCCGGAATATGCTCCGATAAATGTTCCAAAAGTCCATCCAAAAACAGATACAAGAATAGCTCCATAAGAATAAAACGGTGACAGTATACCGGGATGGCTTGCACTTATAGCAAATATCTCATCTGTCATTCCATAGGCAATTCCCATCCGATGAAGAATTTTTTCATTTGGTCTTATCTTTTGAGAAATTGCTGTGGACATGAGCATGTAACGCAGATTAATGACAAATTGCGCTCCCGCCATCTCCATAAGTGAACCGGATGCTGATATTATGCCTATTCCGGCAAACTGCCCGGCCGATGTTACATTAGTTAAAGACAATAGTGTTGCCTGAAACACGCTCAGACCGCTCTGTACGGCCTGTATTCCAAATGCAAACGATACGGCGAAATAACCCAGGCATATCGGAATTCCGTCCTTCATTCCCCTCATGAAGCTGCTTCTTGACGATCCCATTAGTTTCCTCCAGTTGAGTGATTAGAATGATTTAATTGTGTCCTCAGAATCATCATTCGATTTATCAATAGCAATGATCTTTACATCATAATCTACGTTTTCATTTACCTGAACATGACATACATCTCCAACCTTATGTTTAAGGAGTGCCTTTCCTATCGGAGACTCTATACTTATATAGTTCTTAAGGGAATTGCCTCTTATACTTGTAACTATTTTGTATCTCTCTTTTGAACCATCGTCTAAAAATTCTACCTCTACAAAGTTATTCATTCCAACTTCATCTTCTTCAGATTTATCGGATACGATCTTTGCAGTCTTAAGCATCCTCTCAAGATAACCTATTCTGCTTTCATTCTGATTCTTTGCTCTCTTGGCTGCATAGTACTCAAAGTTTTCAGAAAGATCTCCCTGAGCCCTCGCCTCTTTAACCTCTTCTATAAGCTTAGGACGCTGATTAAGCTTTCTGTCTTCGATCTCAGCCTGAATTTTCTTTACATCACTCTCTGTAAGCTCTGCTCTTCCTGTCTGCATTTTAATTCACCTCTGTTTACTTAAGCATTAAGAACGCACATAAGCCTCCTCGTTTTCCTTTTGAAGCCCGGTGCGAAAACAACAGCTCTGAGTTTTCCATTGTACATACATCACTTACGTAAATATTTTTTTCGGTAAGTCCTGCATCCAACATATTATAGCAATTAGCAGCATGAAGGTCGAGAAGGTATTTTCCCTCTTTGCCAACCTCCGGCCTTACAACCTTTAGCTGTTCTTCACCTTTATACTTTTCAGTAAATACGTCTGCTACATCCTGCCCTATCTCGTAACATTCGCCGCAGATTCCGGGGCCTATTATTCCAATAACATCCTTTGGATCAGTTCCAAATTCATTTTTCATTAATTCAACCGTATTCTTTGCGATATTTCCGGCTGTTCCTTTCCATCCGGAGTGGGAAAGTCCAATCGCGTTTCTCACAGGATCTACAAAATATAACGGTATACAGTCAGCATGACTTGTCACAAGACATAATCCCGGCTCATTTGTAACTATTCCGTCTATATCATGATAATTTCTCTCACGAATGATTCCCATACCGGAATTATCTTTAGTAACACGCATTACATTTGCTGTATGTGTCTGATGAGCCATTACCATATTCTCAACTGCAACGCCTATAGCTTCACCCATTGCTTCAAAATTTTTATTAACTTTCTCAATATCATCGCCCTGATTGAAATTAAGATTTAATGTACTGTATATTCCGTCACTAAAGCCTCCAACTCTCGTTGAAAACGCATTTACAACACAGTTTAATTTATTTAAGGGAGAAAAAGTAAGATATGCTACTCCGTTGTCCGCATTTTTCATTTCTGTCATACGTTCACGGTTTTTAATGTAATTAAGATTCAAGCAAAACCCTCCTGTCTTAAAAAATACTTTTAGGTAAAAGAAAAACAGCCAACCGGGTAGGGGTTGGCTGCTTTTCGGAGAAGGTATTTCTTTCTTATGGGGTATAGTTGTTAAACTATATCATGTATTGGGGGGTACGCATAATAATATAGCATTGACCCAAATTTTGAACAAGACCTATACTCCACAAAGTTTACAAAAATTACCTCATTTTTTTGTGCAGGTTGACGAAAAGCCTTTTTATACTGAAAATTCAGGCACTCCAGTGAAGTCATTTACCACTTCTTTTTCCTGAAATAATGCCTCAAATTCATCTCTTGTAAGCTTTTCCTTCTTTAACAATTCCTCAGCACATCTAATAAGAACACTCTTATTCTCAAGAATGATTCTCTTAGCTTCACCATAGCAATTATCAAGAATACTCTTAACCTCACAGTCGATCTCAGCTTCTGTCCTATCAGAATATGCCTTTGAATGCCCAAGATCTCTTCCTATAAACACCTCATCATCATCTGCATCATAGCTGACAACGCCAAGCTTTGAGCTCATTCCGTAACGTGTTACCATACTTCTTGCAGCCTTCGTTGCCTGCTTAAGATCCTGAGAGGCTCCTGTCGTTATATCATCACAGAAGATCTCTTCTGCTACACGGCCGCCCATATCGACTATTATCTCATTGATAAGACGTCCCTTTGTCACAAATTCATCATCTCTGCTCGGTAACGGCATAGTATAACCCGCTGCTCCAAGTCCTGTAGGAATGATCGACACAGTGTAAACCGGGCCCACATCCGGAAGAACATGGAAGAGAATTGCATGCCCTGCCTCGTGAAATGCCGTGATCTTCTTATCTCTGTCACTTACGACACGACTCTTTTTCTCAGCACCAATTCCCACTTTAATGAAGGACTTTCTGATATCCTCCATCTTTATAAATTTACGATTTGATTTTGCTGCAGTAATAGCCGCCTCATTCATAAGATTTTCAAGATCAGCTCCCGTAAATCCCATTGTTGTCTGTGCTATCTGTGTAAGATCCACATCATCGCCAAGCGGCTTATTCTTTGAATGTACTTTAAGGATATCCTCTCTGCCTTTAACATCTGGTCTTCCGACCCCAATCTTACGGTCAAAACGCCCCGGTCTTAATATTGCAGGATCAAGGATATCAACACGGTTTGTAGCTGCCATGACAATTATTCCTTCATTTACGCCAAAACCGTCCATCTCCACAAGGAGCTGATTCAGCGTCTGCTCACGTTCGTCGTGGCTTCCGCCAAGTCCTGTACCTCTTCGTCTTGCAACAGCATCTATCTCATCGATAAAGACTATGCATGGAGCATTTTTCTTTGCATCTGAGAAGAGATCTCTTACTCGTGATGCACCAACTCCGACGAACATCTCTACAAAATCTGAGCCTGAAATTGAGAAAAACGGAACTCCCGCTTCTCCGGCAATTGCCTTTGCAAGAAGAGTTTTTCCTGTTCCCGGAGGGCCCTCAAGGAGGACACCTTTAGGAATTCTCGCTCCCACTGAAGTGTATTTTTTCGGATCTTTTAAGAAATCAACAATTTCCTCCAGATCCTCTTTCTCTTCTTCAAGTCCTGCAACATCCTTAAATGTAACGTTAGACTCTCCTGCCAACGTCTTTGTTGCACGATTTTTACCAAAATTCATCATCTTACCGCCGCTTGAAGAGCTCGCAGCCTGCGAATTCATCAATGCCATCACTATAAAGATGACTACGATTCCAAGTATTACCGGAACGACATACGAAATTACCCGGTTCTCTCTTGAAACCTCTAACTCGGTATAAGATGGGAACAATACCCTAAGCTCGTCTTCGATTTCAGAAATATCTGAAACATGGAGCGTCCTTGTTCCTCCGCTCTTGAGCTTTACAATAACCGAGCCTGTCGGCGTTTCTGCATTCGGCTGAATTTCAATTGCATCAACCGTGTCTTCTTTCAAGTCCTGCTTGAATTGTGAATAGTTGTAGGTGTCTCTCGTCTGCCACCTACTGCTGATCGCTACAATGAGCAGCAAAATCGCTGCAACCATCAAAATATAAACGATCAGATTCTTACTCCCATTAGAATTCAATCTTTCCCCTCCTGAAATTTTTTATTCCGGAAGAATTACCTCTCCTATATATGGCAGGTTCCGGTATCTCTGCGCATAATCAAGTCCATAACCCACAATAAATTTATCTGGTATTACGAAACCGTTATAATCAATCTTTACATCTACAACACGACGATCCGGCTTGTCCAAAAGTGTACAAAGCTTTACAGATTCTGGTCCTCTGTGCCTTAAAACATCGAGAAGGTAATGCATTGTACGTCCGCTGTCTATAATATCCTCGCAGACGATAACATTCTTTCCTCTTATCGGCTCGTCAAGATCCTGAATGATCTTAACAACTCCGCTTGACTCTGTCTCGTTTCCATAGCTTGAAACCTGCATAAACTCAAGTTTTACCGGCACTGTGATTCTTTTTGCAAGTTCACATGTAAAAAAAGATGCACCTTTAAGTATGCAGACAAGTGTTACTTCTTTTCCTGCATATTCTTCGCTGATTTTAGCTCCAAGCTCCTTGATCTTAGCTACAATCTGTTCCTCGGGAAACATTACTTCAATCTTGTGTTCCATTTTCTACTTCCACTTTCCAGATTTTTTTGGTACTTTCACTCACTTTATAGCATTCACTCATTCTTATCCCCGGAACCCAGATTATATGACTTCCATCAGCTAAAATTATTAATGAATCCCTTTCAGACGCGGGAATCTTCGCTTCAATAAATACATCCTTCAGCTTTTTGCGTCCGCCTTTTATCGAAACATAATCTCCTGTTCTGCGTGTGCGTAGTATCGGTTTTTCAACTATTCTATCATAATCAAACCATTTAGTATACGTGATATCCTTTATAATTCTACCATCATAGTCTGACTGTGATTCAAATTTCCAGCGTTTTCCATCTTTTGTATTTATTATACCATTCAATGGTACTTCAATATTAACACTATCTTTAACAGATTTGTGACTTTTTTTCTCAAATATAAGAGTTCCGAATTCGTTTTTTACACAAATGCCGTAAGGAATATCCAACGATTTACCACTTGTATTTCTTCCGAGTTCCATACAATTATTTATATGCTCGGCTGTAATATCCTTAAGCTTTCCGGAGGCCCTTAAAATACAGCGTCTAACTATCTCAGAAACCATTATGGCTTTTGTATTTTCAAACACTGCTGTATCAAGTCTCACTCTTCCGGCTTTATCCTCTGAAATGTATTTTTTTTCAAGTTTGTCTGCTTCAAACTCAATATAATCATTCCAGTCTCGCATACTGGCAGCTATCTTTGCCATATGTGCAACCGATGCAGAGTTTATTTTATCTGCGATAGGGATTATCTGATTTCGTATCGCATTTCTCGCTATATCGTTATCAAAATTTGTTTTATCTGTCCTGAATTTTATTTCATTTTCATCGCAGAAATCTATAATCTGACTCTTTGTCAGTTCCAGCAACGGTCTTATTACTTTTCCTCGTATCGGAGCAATCGCGCCAAGTCCCTTTAGCCCGCTGCCTCTGAATATATTAAAAAGAAGTGTTTCCGCTTCATCTCCCGCATGATGTGCAACCGCAATTTTATCCGCTCCTACGCTTTCAAAAATCCTGTATCTCTCAATTCTTGCAGCTTCTTCAAGAGTCTCTCTTCTCTCCGCTGCCAATTTCGGCGCATCGATATGAAATACTCGATACTCTATACCAAGTTTTCTACATTCCTCTTCAGTATAGCTTGCATCATCCAGGGATTCCTGTCCTCTGATCCCATGCTCTACATGCACCGCAATAATAGAAAACCCAAGTTCTTTACTTAAAGAATTAAGCAAAAAAAGGAGGCACATTGAGTCTGCTCCTCCTGAAACCCCAACAGCAACTCGCTCTCCGGGCATTATCATTCTATTATTAATTATATATCTTTTTACCTGATCACTGATCTTCATCACTTGGCTTAAATATTATCTCATCATCATGAACCAGACCAAGTTTGTCCTCTGCAACCTGCTCTGCATATTTTCGTGTCTTTGTAAATTTTTCGAATTGCTTCAAATCATCTGTTCTTTTGGTTTCACTGTCTATATTATCCTGCAATTCGGCAATTTTATTCTGATACTGCGTATATTTACTTTTCAGCTTGAAACCATCTATAGCAATTACACTAAGTATGAACGCCATTGCGACAGTGATACACAGGCAGCTCATCTTATGATTTTTTTTTCTTTGAAAAGCCGGTACTGTGCGCATATACAACATCTCCTTACAATGGCTTGATCCTTTTCATGTAAAATGATTTGCTTTGTTCAGGTATAATACCCCAATTTATTTTGTATATATCAATAATATACAAAAAAACCAAAGGCGTCAAGCCTCATGTATACAATGTGCACATATCATATTCTTTTCATCAGATGTATTTAAATAATGTCTCGGCATCTTCTTTATGTATTGTTTCCTGTATGCCCGTAACTTCTACTTTTACCGTTTTATTACCAAAACTGATTTCTATGATATCACCCATCTTTACTTCAGTTCCGGCTTTTGAAGGTTTTCCGTTTATCATGACTCTTCCTGCGTCGCATGCTTCATTTGCAACACTTCTTCGCTTTATTAGTCTTGATACCTTTAAATACTTATCTAATCTCATTTTTCACCTTTCCTGTAAATTAAAAATGTACGCTGTCAATTGAGACAGCGTACACATACAATTCAAGTAACTTACAAGTGTTAATTACTTATTTACAGCGTCCTTAAGAGCCTTACCAGCCTTGAACTTAGGAGCCTTAGATGCAGGAATCTTCATAACATCACCTGTCTGAGGATTTCTACCTTCTCTTGCTGCTCTCTCGGAAACTTCGAATGTACCGAAGCCTACAAGCTGAACCTTGTCACCTTCTGTAAGTGCAGCTGCTACTGCATCTGTGAAAGCCTTGAGTGCGCTCTCAGCATCCTTCTTTGTCAGTCCTGACTTCTCAGCCATTGCTGCAACTAATTCTGTCTTGTTCATTCTTGAAACTCCTCCTCTTAAATGAGATTTAGGATTGCTTTCCGATTGTTTGAAAAGCTATATCCTATTTATACTCATTTCGGGCTGGTTTGTCAAGGAAAATCGGCTATTTTAGGGCATTTCCAGCACTTTTTACAGGTTATTTACCCTTCCTGTGAAAATTATCATGCCACTTTCTCTGTCTCTTATTGTAAAGATAAATGGACGATCAACTATGAATTTTATATTCTCGCCTTCATCCTTCATCGCTGTAAGCTCCATAGTCATCTCAGTGACGGCCGCCGCCTTTGTTCCATCTTCATTTACTTCCACCTTGGCGCGATGGCTGATATCACTCACAGTAAGATTTTCCGCTATACCTGTGAAATCCGCATTTTTACTGAATGCACTGTTAATTCCAAGACTTTCAAGCGAATCTTTGAGTCCATCAAATGTCACATCCATTTCAAATTTAGGTAATTCAAGTTCACTTATTTCCGAAGTATCAGCTTCATCTAATGAACTGAATATTTTTTCTGAGTTACTGCTATCCCAAACATCATCTAGATCTTTACTCTCATCAGCACTCATCATAATATCCATTTCAATAGAACTGTTTGAATAGGGAAGTGCTACTGCAGTTATGCCATCAACATTTTCAACATACGAAAAACTATTGTCTTCCATGTGCATCATATCCACAAAAGAATCTCCCTCTGTTCCCTTAAACTTCTGAGATTCCGTATCTTCTGCGCTGAATTTATTACTCCATTCACCATAGAAATACACCGCATTCAAAATATCTGCCACAGTATTTCCATCAGCTACCGATTCATAATCGTCTATCAGTTTATCTGTTTTATCTGATACCCAACTACTGATTTCTTTTTTAACATTCTCAGTATCATTCTTAAAATCTACAGATTTTAATTCTCCATCAAAATAAAATTCTGCAGGATTCTTAAACACCTCTTCATATTCATCTGAAAGTGAAAGCGATTTATCGATCCATACAGAATTAGCTGTAGTGAGTTTTGCTGTATCGCTTGTATTATTCTCCGCAAAAAGCTTTATCTGCTGTTCAAACGTTTCCAGATCATCTATCCCAAGTACTGCTTCAATTTCTTCTTTCGTCGTTCCTTTGGCACCGAGATCAGCAAGCGCAATAGCTGAAGCTATACTGTATGGAGAATAAAATAAATTGTTTTCTGCATCTGCACTGTCGAAAAGTTTCCAGTTAAATGTATTAATTGAATTTTTCAATGTATCATCCAATGTCTCTGCCTCTTCAAGATCTGCTGACGCAGTACCTGCTTCTGAAACTTCTGTACTGGATTCCGTATCGGTTGACTCTGTATCTGAAGAAATATCTTTTGATGATTCTTCTGATGCCGCAGTTTCACTGCTTATCGTACTTTCCTGCGGTGTACTGCCGCATCCCGAAACAGACATCGCAGCTGTCACAAAAATTGCAGTAAGTCTTGCTAATTCCTTTTTCATAATATTCATCCTCCACACATTAACTTATTTATAGTAACGCGTTATAAATATCACGCTTAGAAACTCCGCGATCTTTTGCTGCACACTTCATAGCTTCTTTTTTTTCCATCCCCTGACGAATATAAAACTCCACATGATCTGCAATACTCATATCTTCAAATTGAAGTCTTTCTTCTTCTTTTACAGCATCCCTGCTCTTACCCTCAATCACTAGAACATATTCGCCACGTGGGTCATTCTGATCATAAAAATCAACTGCATCTGCCAGAGTAGTTCTTTGAACATCCTCATACTTCTTTGTGAGTTCTCTGCACAACGCAATTCTACGATTTCCAAGAGTTTTATAAAGATC
>JAILMH010000021.1 GCA_024692715.1 Lachnospiraceae bacterium | reverse complement strand
CCTGAGCAGGAGAAGCCTGTTAAAGATAAGAAAATCGAGGAGAGGATGAAGAGAGCTATATTGGATTTCATGGAGCTGGATGATGCTCCGTCAGAGCTCTATCACCGCTTTGGCTTCTCTGAATGGAAGGGGGTCATTTCATGTACGGATAATGCAGAAGAGCTTCTGATAAACAACTGAGAAGGTATTGATCATATTCTTAATTCTATGGGGGTAGAATGTTATGAATAATAAGTATCAGAGAGCAGGTTTTAAGGATGTTTTCAGGTATTCTTTTGGAGGATTAGGTTCAAATCTTGCGTTTTATCTTGCGATGTCGTATCTGACATTTTTTTACACAGACATCTTTGGGATCAACACGATGGTCGTGGCATCATTGATGCTGGTTTCGAGATTTATCGATGCTTTTACAGATCCTATAATGGGTATGATGGGAGATAATACAAGGTCTAAAATGGGTAGGTTCAGACCTTGGATAAAGTATGGAGCACCGGTGCTCGGACTTCTGACATTTATGCTTTTTACAGCACCTGAGCTTTCACCGACTATGAAGATAGTTTATGCTTATGCGGTATATATCGTATATTCACTGGCTTCTACAGTCGTCAATATTCCATATCATGCACTGACTCCGGTGATCTCAAAGGATCCGCAGCAGAGAACAGAGATAGTCGCATGGAAGCAGGGAATGGGAACAGTGGCACAGTTCTTTATTACGATCCTTGCAGTTCCTATGGTTACGATGTTTGGCGGAGGCAAGCAGGGCTGGGCAATATATGGAGGAATTGTTGCAGTTTTGCTTACGCTGTCTTTCTGGATATGCCAGTCAGGTGCGAAGGAGTATGATGTATGCGAAGATACCGGCAGGAAGGAAAGCTTTAATTTCCGAGAGACTATCCATCTTCTTACAGGCAATAAGCCTATGATAATGCTTATGATCGCCTTTGGAACAGATGTACTTGCAAATGCGACCTACAGTGCAGTAAATATGTATTATTTCAAGTATGTGCTCGGCAGAGAGGATCTGGTGGCTCCGGTCGCATCAGCTATTCTTTTTGGCGGAATTGCTTCGCTTCCATTTCTGCCAATGCTCAGTCGCATAGTTGGCAAGAAGCGGCTGTACTGGCTTGGAAGTGCTTTTTCTATAGTTCCATTGTTTGTAATGCTCTTAAGACCTACAGCACCGGTGCTTATTTTAATGAGTGCAATGGCTGCTTTTGGATTTATCAGCAGAATCCCTTCAAATCTTGGCTGGGCAATGCTTCCGGAGTGCTCAGATTATGCTGAGTGGAGATATGGAAAGAGAGCAGATGGACTTCTTTCTTCGTCACTCACCTTTATAAATAAATTTGGAATGGCGATAGGTGGATTTATAGCATCATTTTTCCTTGGACTTACCGGATTTGTGCCGAATACAGCGCAGAATTCTGCAACAATTTCTATGATAGTATTTCTGAGATTTGGAATGCCGATAATCGGATATATCGCTTCTCTTATTTCAATGCACTTCTATGAGATAACTGATGAAAAATATAAAGAGATCAGAGCTGCTTTAGATGAGAGAGATCCTGAAATAGTGTATAATGATGAAGTAAGCGAAAAAATTACAAGCTTATCATAAATCAGAAAAAATGAACGAGATCAGAGAGTTGATATTCCCTGATCTCGTTTAATACGTGAGGTGAAGTTGATGAAATTAATGGTTTTTGATGTCGGTGGAACAGATATCAAGTACAGCGTAATGGATGAGAGCCTTGAAAGGGAAAATATGGGGTCAGTCCCTACGCCGCAGGATACCCGTGAGAATTTTTTCAAGGCGTTGAAAGACATTTTCGATCAGTTTAAGGATGAGGTCGATGGTGTCGCAATGAGCCTTCCGGGTTTTATCGACAGTAAGAAGGGACGATGCAATGGCGGAGGCTGGCTTAAGTATAATCAGGGAATGAGCATAGGACCTGAGCTTTCAGAGTATCTCGGAGCTCCCGTACATCTTGCAAATGATGGAAAGGCTGCAGCGCTTGCAGAGCTTAAGAGAGGTTCGCTTGTAGGCTGTGAAAACGCAGCGGTCTATATTATCGGGACCGGCATTGGCGGCGGACTTATCATCAACGGTGAAATAGTGAATGGTAAACACTTCACGGCAGGTGAGCTTAGCCTTCTGCATACTAATTTTGATAAATGGACAGATCCTGACTGTATGACAGGTCTGAACTGTTCCTACAGAAGTCTCATAAAGATGTATATTAAAGAGGCAGGACTTGCCGAGGATACTAAGCTCAATGGTAAGGAGTTTTTTGATATACTTAAGAGCGGAAATGAGATTGCTGACAGAGTGCTTGATGAGTATGCAATGCTCAATGCAAAGAATATTTTGAATCTGAATTATCTTCTTGATTTCGAAAAGGTTGCTATAGGCGGCGGAATAAGCCGACAGCCTGTATTGATTGAAAGAATAAATGCGGCGGTGGATAAGCTTTGTAAAGAAGCTGATGAGACATATGGATTTTCACTTCCAAGACCTGAAATAGTTCTTTGCAGTTATCTCAGTGATGCAAATATGGTTGGAGCTTATCTTTATTATCAGCATGATATGAAGTGAGACGGATGATAAAACCCTGCTGCAGTGGGAAGCTGCGGCAGGGTCTTTATATGTATGAAGCTGAAGGGGATATATCATATGATTATCGGCAGCAGAAGCTGTGAAATTACTTCTGCGATACCGCAGCCGACCATTGTCTGGATCGCGCCTGTTTTGAATTTTCTTAGGAGGATCAGAGCTGCAATGAAAAATACAAAGGCCCTGAAGTTAACGTCTGCGAACATTGCGCTGAAACCTGAAGGAAAAACTGTGGGAATGAGGATCGTAAGTCCTGCGTTGAAGATCATTGCGATAACAGCAGGTCTTAAGGATTTAAGTATTTCCTGAAGCATTTTCATGCTTCTGTACTTCATGTAAAGCCATGCTAATAAAGTTACCAGGATGCATGAGGGGATTATTACGCCAAAGGTGGCAACGATCGCACCGGGGATGCCTGCGATCTGGTTGCCGACGAAGGTTGCTGAGTTGACTGCGATGGGACCAGGTGTCATCTCAGCGATAGTTACAAGGTCAGAGAAATCATTGGTGGTAAGCCAGCCGTATTTAGTGATGACCTGATCCTGGATAAGCGGCATTGCGGCATAGCCTCCGCCGAAACTGAACGCACCTATCTGAAGAAAGGCCAGAAATAACTGTATGTATATCATTGTACTAAGCTCCTTTTTACTTTTTTCTCATGTGTAAGTGTTGTCAAAATGCCGATCACGATCACAGTGAGAATAATTAATATAACGTTTACCTTAAAGTAGTAATTTGCTATAAATGCAGTGATCATTATGAGCATGTGGGTGATGTTTTTTTCCTTTACGATATCGCGGCTCATATCATATACCACAGAAACTATCACGGCACTGACACCGGAGCGCATTCCGGAAAGCATTGCCTTTATCACGGTATTGCTCTTAAAGGCTGTGTAAAATGCTGAAATTGCTGTGAGAATTATGAATGGTGGGATTATCGCACCGAGTACAGCGCAGATTATTCCGGCAATTCCGCAGAGCTTATAGCCGACGACTATCGATCCGTTCACGGCTATTGCTCCGGGAGAGGATTGTGCTATCGCAACAAGATCGAGCATTTCATCCTCGTTGATCCAGTGCAGTTCGTCTACGAATTTCTGTTTGAGAAGTGTCACTATCACATAGCCTCCTCCAAAGGTGAAGGTGCTTAGATAAAGTGTTGAGAAAAATATCTTTTTTAGTTTTTTAACATCCATAAGTTACCCTCCAATATGTTTGTTTCTAAGCTGTATTTTAGTACCTGATGTATAATAGGTAAAATAGTATTATTTTATGAGAATCATAGCTGATAGGCTATAAATATTTACAGGAGTGACCATGAATTTACGACATCTGAGAATTTTTGAAGCGGTATGCAGATTTGATTGTAATATTACCGCTGCGGCTAACTTTCTCCATATGACGCAGCCCTCTGTTTCAATAGCGATCAAGGAGATAGAAAAGTATTACGGGATCAGTGTTTTTGACAGGCTTTCGAGAAGACTGTATCTTACGGAAGCGGGAAGAGAGCTGCTGAAATATGCAGAAAGGATCCTTGCTTTTTCTGATGAGATGGATTATAAGATGTTTTCCTGGAAGAAGTCAGAAAGAATAAGGATCGGCGCGAGTCTCACCATTGGAAGTGAGTATGTTTCGGGTTATGTGAGTAAACTTAAGAAGGCGATTCCTGAAATTGACGCCAGAGTAAAGATAGAGCCTTCCAGATATCTTGAAAGGAAGCTCATGGATAATTCGCTTGACATTGCTTTTGTGGAGGCGAAGACTCAGACGGAGGAGCTTGTGAAGCTGCCGTACTATAACAGCAGCCTTGTTGTGGCTGCATCGTCGGAATTTTTAGAGGACAAAGGCGATGTTTTAAGCTTTGAAGAATTTATTAAGCTGCCTTTTTTGCTTAGGGAACGGGGCAGCGGTACAAGGGAGATCTTTGACAGCGTCATGGAGCAGCACGGGGTAAGCATCGAGCCGATATGGGAGGCACAGAGCACGATGGCACTTATCAATGCAGTTGGTGAAAATATGGGCGTTTCTGTTGTTCCGAGAAGTGTTTTTGAAAGCAGGGTGAAGAGCAGGAAAGTAAGAGAAATCAAGGTCGAAGGTCTGGAATTTATTCAGCAGTTTTCGATAATCTATCATAAGGATAAGATCGTAACGCCTGCAATGAAGGAGTTAATAGCAATCTGCAGGGATAAACTGTGATTTTAAGGAGAGTTTATGTTTACGGAACGTCAGGTACACATCGCAGGATTGTGTGTAAATCCATATATAAAGAGAACACTTGGTGAGATCGCAGAGATATTGGATATTTCGGAAAGTACAGTACTGGCTGAGATACGTGCCATAAATGAGGAGCTTCCTGAAGGCGAAGGTATAATAAGCCGCAAGGGAAAGGTTTTTATAGAAAAACCGTTTTCTGAGGAAACAGCGAAGCTGCTTAAGATGAATGGCCGGAAAAAGCATGAAAGATACGAGCGGGACAGGATGATCGTGGCGTATCTCTGCTTCAGAGGCGGTTATGTCAGTCTTGAGGAAATTGCTGAGCATATTTATCTTTCCAAGACCGGCGTCTATAAATATATAAACTCTGACTGGAGGCTTAAAGAGCAGCTTGAAACAGATCCGGTCAAAGGGACGAGGCTGCGCGGTATCGACAGCATGAGCGAAGAGGAGATACGCAGGATTTTAAGCAGAAATTTTCGCTGGAGACATGAAGACCTCAGCTTTCTGGGACTTAAAATGAGTGTTCAGGATATTGTGAAGGCGGTGGAGAAGATTCACAATGAGCACATCATGATCTTTGGAAATACGGTTCCTGATAAGGTAAAAGAGGATATGGTAAATTATCTCTCGATCACGCTTATCAGAAAGCTTTCAGGAAACGTACTCGAGGGTGAAGCAGCCTTTGATGAAAGCCTGAGTAATTATAATTTTGTTCTGGATCTTAGTAAAAGGCTTGAAAAATATTTTAATGTAAAATTTACTGATCGAGAGCTTTATCTTATACATGAGGAGACACGATTCGCAGAGCAGATAAATTTTCCAAGACGAAAGGATCATCCGGGAGTAAGGAAGTATCAAAAGCTTGTAAATGAGTATCTTATGGACATAAAGAGAAGGATGTACATAAGATTCGACGATGATGAGCTGACGGATCTGAGATTTGCGGTGCATCTTTATCATCTGGAAAAGCGGATGGAGCAGGGAGTATATACACCGAATCCTGATAAGAGAGAGATAAGCGGGCGCTTTCCGTGGGCTGCGGCCCTTGTAAATGAGTATCTGCTTCCAAAGCTTGATTTTGAGGTTCATGAGATAGAAAGGGCCTCTTTGATACTTTATACTGCGATATATCTTAGAAGTGGTAAAGAGCAGATGCATGCCTATTTTATAACGAGAGATGTTCCGGGAAGGATCTCTTACACGATCAGGATGCTCATGAGCAGCCTTTCAAAGGAGCTTTCGTCCATTGAGATAGTACCCTGCTATAAATTTGAACTATTAAAGGATGAGTATCTTTCAAGGAGAGGGATATTGATAACTACGGAGCCGGATGTTGCTGTCACTTCGCCGAAGATGCTTTTGGTAAGGCCTGTTATGGAGCCGAAGGAGGAGCTTGAAGCGCAGGAGATCATAAAGACAATGATCCGGCAGGCTGTAGATCAGGAGATGCAGATAGAAATAAGGCACCGTACAGTTGCGGCAGAGGAATGTATGAGAGAGGCAGATACTTCAAAGTTAATACTGACTGATGATGACCATGCAGCAATCGTTGATTTTATAGACAGAGGTGAAAGCTATATAGAGGTCATGGACTTTGAGAAGGCACTGGAATATAGGAACAGACCGCTTAAGGGAATCGTGAAATGCAGTATATGTGCGGAGGAAACTGATCCTTATCAGTTTTTTGATGAAGTCAGAAAGCTGGTCCATAAAAGAGATCTGAACTGATACAGAGTCCATTCATTTTTTTGAAGAAAATGCTTCAGAAGAGTGAATGGATTACTTATGTACGGTATTTTATACTTTAACCATAAAGAGAGTTATTCAACAGCAAAGTTGTATTGGGAGGAAGAGTAAGGATGAGTAACTATTCAGAGATGGCGAAAGAGATCCTGCAAAAGGCAGGAGGAAAAGAGAACATTAAAAATGCGATGCACTGCATGACAAGGCTTAGGCTTAGGATTAATGATGAGGCGAAGGTAGATGTAGAGGGTATAAAGAAGATAGCCGGAGTCATTGATGTAAAGATCGCAGGCGGTCAGTATCAGGTCATCATCGGACAGGCAGTGGGTAAGGTCTATAGTGAATTTATCGGCCTTGGGGTAAGTGCTGCAGATGACAATGCTGAGGAGGTACATGAAAAGCTCACGCTGAAGAGTATAGGAAACGGTATCATTAATGCGGTAATAGGCTCGACTATTCCGATCCTTTCAGCAATGATCGGCGGCGGAATGCTTAAGGTAGTTGCTATGCTCATTAAGCAGATAGCTCCGTCGATGGCGAATGATCCGACACTTTCACTGATCACGATGCTTGGTGATTCTGTATTTTTCTTTATGCCGGTGCTGATCGGTGCAGCAGCAGCCAAACATTTTAAGACAAGCCTTCCGCTTGCGCTTGCACTTACGAGTTTTCTTATAAATCCTGATTTTATAGCAGGGCTTGCAGACGGAAGTATAAGTCATATTTTCGGACTTCCAGTCACAGCAGCTTCTTACAAGAGCTCGGTACTTCCGGCGATTCTTACAGTATTTGTTCTTTCAAAGGTCGAGAAGGCAGTTAAAAAGTATGTTCCGGAGGTGCTCAGCACAGTATTGGTTCCTTTGATCACTATGTTTGTAATGCTCCCGCTTATGATAGTGGCGCTTGCTCCGTTGGGTGATCTTATCGGCTCATACATGGCACTTGTGTTAATGTTCCTTTACGATAAGTTTGGATTTATCGGTATGGGAGTTATGGGCGCGCTCAGACCATTGCTTATCTTCACAGGTATGCACCACGCGCTTTCACCTATTGCTTTGAATTTCATTACGACACAAGGCTATGATCCATTCTTTTTTAATACCGGAATGACTTATGTTATAGGTTCAGGAGCTGCCTGCTTCGCAGTATTTTTAAGAGCTAAGGATACTGCAGCAAAGTCAAATGCACTTACCTGCAGCACAACAGCATTTCTTGGAGGAATCACAGAACCTTCACTTTACGGTGTGCTCTTCAGATATAAGAGACCGCTTGCAGCTGTAATGATCGCAAATTTTGCAGCCGGCGCATATATGGGACTTACAAAGACTTATTTTTATACAATGCCGGGAAGTACAGGACTGTTCGGAGTTCCGGCACTTGTTGGTCCGACACCTGCGAATTTTATCAATGGTCTGATAGCACTTGTGATCTCTGCGGCAACAGCCTTTGTACTGACATTTATTTTCGGAATTAAAGAGGAGGCTCCTTCCGGATCAGAGAAAAAGGATGCTGAGGTTAAAAATGATTATTCAGATAACGAGATCCTGGCTCCTGTTTCCGGCGAAGAATTCAGCATCGAGCAGGTCGATGATGAGACTTTTGCTTCTAAGGCACTTGGAGATGGTACAGCGTTTAAGCCCGAGGGGGACAAAGCGTTGATCTGTGCTCCCGCAAACGGGACTATCACTGCAGTATTTCCGACAGGTCATGCCTTTGGAATGATTTCCAATGAAGGAGTAGAAATGCTGGTTCACATAGGTATCAATACTGTTGAAGCCAAGGGAAATGGCTTCAGACTTATGGGACCGAAGGTTGGAGACAAGGTAAAGGGCGGCACTCCGATAATCGAAGCTAATCTTAAAGAGCTTAAAAAGCGTTTTGACATGAGCACAATGCTTATAATCGTCGACCCTAACGGTAAAAATATCGGCTTTAAGAATGGTGAAGTAGAGTGCGGCCAGGTAATTACGGTTTAAGAGAAAGTGACGTGATATAGATGACAAGAAAAAGACCTAACATAATTATTATAAATCCTGATGAAATGAGAGTTGATACCATGGGTCACATGGGAAATCCGGCAGCCATCACTCCTGCACTTGATGAATTTGCAGCTAATGAGGCGGTATCCTTCAGCAGCTGCTACTGTCAGAATCCGGTATGTGTACCGAGCAGATGCAGCTTTTTTACAGGGCTTTACCCCCATGTAAATGGTCACAGGACAATGGCACATCTGCTTCAGCCTCATGAAACGAGTATGTTTCAGGAAATGATGCATCAGGGTTATCATGTGTGGATGAATGGTAGAAATGATCTGGTCGCGACGGAATATGACGGACTTGTGGAAAGCCACGCAGATGAGATCTTTTATGGCTTCAAGGATGATAGAAGAGAAAATTTCAAGAGAGGTAAGCTTGATAATCCCAAGGAAAAAGAGGAGGATATCAAGAAGTTCAGAAGCTCATTCTATGAAGGAAAGAGCGATAAGGCAATGGACGGAGACTGGGAGGATGCAGCAGGAGCTGTGGAGCGGATACGCACAATGCATGAGCTTGGGAAACCACTTTGCATGTTCATAGGCCTTATGAATCCGCATCCTGAGTACAGGTGTGAGGAGCCGTGGTTTTCTGCCATAGACAGGTCGAAGGTCCCTGAGCGGATCAGGCCGGAGGAATGCAGCGGAAAATCATATATCGAAGAAAAGATAAGAGAGTATCAGGAACTCGGAGAATATCCGGAGGAGGCCTGGAGAGAGCTCAGAGCTACGTATCTTGCCCAGTGCAGCAAGGTGGATGCGATCTTTAAGGAGATCTGCGATGCTTTGAAAGAAGCGGGAGAGTACGACAATTCGGCGATCTTTTTCTTTAGTGATCACGGTGATTTTACAGGTGATTACGGGCTTGCGGAAAAGGCTCAAAATACTTTTGAAGATTGTCTTACCAAGGTTCCGATGCTGATAAAACCGCCTAAGGATTTTGGAAAGGTGGATACCGGAGTTTCTGATTCGATCATCGAGCTTGTGGATTTTTATGCTACAGCTATGGATTTTGCAGGAGTCGAGCCGGAGCATGATCATTTTGGACGAAGCACAAGGCCGATACTTGAAAATAGAGAGAGTAAGATCCGTGATGTGGCCTTTTGCGAAGGCGGTCGTATGCCGTACGAGTATCAGTGCGATGAATATCATATTTCCGGTCCGAATGGTCCGAAAAAGGGTGGACTTTACTGGCCTAAGCAGAAGGCACAGTCAGATAATACGGCCCATGCAAAGGGAACTATGATAACTGACGGTCATTATAAATATGTACATCGTACCATTGGCAGCTGTGAATTTTATGATCTGACTGAAGATCCTAAGGAAAAGATCAATCGTATAAATGATGAGAAGTATTCATTGCAGATAGCTGAGTTTAAGATGAAGATGCTCGACTGGTATCAGTCTACCTGTGATATCGTCCCGAGAAAATTTGACAGCCGCGTCACTGCTGAGAAGATCATCAGAATGGTAGGAAAGGATGTATCGCCTGAAGTGGAAGAGAAGGTGAGAGAACTGATAAAAAAGGGAAGTTCCATGGTCACTGTTATAAATGTCATAAAAGGTGAATAATTCGCTCTTTATGAATGAAAATAAATGCCGATAAAAAGGTATAAGGCTATGAGCTTTTCAACAGAATAACGCTGAAGTCACAGCCCTGATTTTAAAATTATGCGAATATTTGTTACAATATAATTGTAAAAATAATCAGAGAGGTGAATAGTGATAGGAAAATATTTAAAGATTGCATTAGCGTATGTTGGAGTCATAGTTGGAGCCGGATTGTCGTCAGGACAGGATCTTATGCAGTATTTTGTGAGCTTTGGAAAGCAGGGCTTGCTTGGTATAGTGATACTTGTGGCGCTCAATATAATTTTCGGCAGGATTATTGTTGCCCTTGGCTGCTACTATGATTCAAATAGTCATCAGGATGTTTTGGAACAGGTTGCCCACCCGATCATTAATAAGATAATTGATGTTACCCTGATCGTCTCGGGCTTTATAATATTCTTCGTTATGGTGGCCGGGGCCGGAGCAAATCTGCATCAGCAGTTTGATCTGCCAAGCTGGCTTGGAGCATTGATATGCTCACTGCTCGTCATAATAGTTTCGTTTATGGATTTTGACAAGATAACGTCGGTACTCGGTATCTTTACTCCGATCATAATAGTTATGATAATAGGAGTTACAGCGTATACCTATATCGGGCACAGCTTTGATTGGGATGTTCTTTCCCGAACGGCGGAAACAGTACAATCGCCTATGCCGAATGTTATTTTCTCAGCGATCAATTATTATTCATTATGTGCAGTTACCGGAGTATCGATGGCTTTTGTACTGGGCGGTTCTGTAGTAAGGATTGGAATTGCAGAAAAAGGTGGGGCGATTGGAGGAGCGCTCATAGGCTTGATAGTTTTATGTGCGTATGCATCGCTTTTTGCAAATGTTGATATTGTCAAAGATGCTGAGATCCCGATGCTGGTCATTGCTGAAAGTATCAGTCCTGTATTTGCTCATATCTATACGTTTACGATATTTGCGCTGATCTTCAATACGGCATTCAGCCTTTGTTATGCGCTCGCAAGAAGACTTGCCGGCGATAATGAAAAGAAGCTGAGAATCATCCTTATAGTGGTAGTCATCGCAGGATATATACTCAGTTTTGCAGGCTTTAAGCAGCTTGTTTCGATAATGTATCCGATACTCGGTTATATCGGAATCCTGCTTTTGGCGGTATTACTTATAGCATGGATAAGAGAGAAGAAAAATATTCTTAAAGAAAAAATTATCCGTATGAAGATGATAGATGTCGCAGCGAAGAAATATGACGATGATCAGGAATATACAGCAAAGGATAAGAAGCTTTTTAAGAAGCTTGCAGAGGAATCTGTTCTTGATGCTGCGGATATTAAAGAAGAAGTTAAAAACGTTGTTCTTGAAGAACAAAAGGATGATAACAGTCAGGAATAAAAGAAACACCGCACTTTCAATTTTTGAGAGTGCGGTATTTTTATATTAACGTGGTGTATTATGGGTGAAATAGGTTGATAGTCGAACTGATGTGTGGTACTATATAATAGGTATCTTGTGAGAAAAGATATTAAATACTTTAAGGAATGGACTTTATAAATGTCTAAGTTAAACAAAGGTTCAAATATAATTAATTTTATTTTTAATATACAGTCGTATTTTGCAGATTTCTGTGAAAAGCACAGTAAAGTTCTGGATGTTGTGTTTACGTTGCTTTTTGCAGTTACTTATACTTATAATTTCTTTCTTACGACCATGTTTCAGGAAATCATGTCAGATTCTGTAATGGCTGTTCTTTTCAATTTATCCAGACTTTGTACGCTGGGCGGCGTAGTCTTTGCGATAATAGCAATAGCCTCCACCCGTGACAGAAGAAAGCTTTTTATAGAGGGTATTATATTCCTTTTTCTAATTTTATTTTATGTAAAAGGCTCTTATCATGAGGTATTCACGGTGCTGATCTTTGCACTGGCAGCGGGTAACAGGTCGGGCAGAAAGCTTATATGGACAACTGCGATCATTGGTACGTTTGGTATGGTCGCGAGTCATAGAGCTTCAATGATGGGGATTATCCGTTATCTTACCTATGCGAATGATACAAAGCATGCTTTCGGAATTACTTATCATACGGATGCGGCAGCACATATTCTTAATCTTATGCTGGCGTATTGTTTCTTAAAACCGAAGAAGGGTGATTTTTGGCTTACGATCGACTTTATAGTGATAGGGTTTGGACTTTTTATCAATTATCGGTATATAGGTGCCAGAGCGAATCTTGTCATGATGATAATCCTTCTGGCAGGTACGATGCTCTTTGACATTGTCCGTGATCTTAATCTGGAAAAGATAAATCCGCTTGTAAGGGTAAATCATGTATTTCATACTATTCTGGGCTCTGCGCT
>JAILMH010000009.1 GCA_024692715.1 Lachnospiraceae bacterium | reverse complement strand
ATACTGCAATACTGTTAAATATAGTGTATAATCATATTTTGAGGTATTGTATTTATGAATGAAAAAGTATTACATGTATTAGAATTTGATAAGATCATAGATCGCCTGCAGGCACATGCGTCATCTGCCAGAGGTAAGCAGATGGCTAAAGCACTTGTGCCGTATGACAATATGGCGGACATAGAGCGTGCTCAGACGGAAACAGCTGATGCGCTTGAGAGAATTTTTGAAAAAGGCAGTCTTTCCTTTGCGGGAATACGTGATGTGAGAGGCTCGCTCCATACTGCAGAGGCTGGAGGTACGCTTTCAACCCGTGAGCTTATGGACATAGCGGCTGTACTTGAAACTACAGATCAGGTGCGTCGTTATGGTATGCGTGATGAAGATTCTGAGAAGGAACCTGATTCGCTTGAGGACAGATTTAACTGCCTCGCACCGCTTAATAACGTGGTTTCAGAGATAAGACACTGTATCCTGGATGAGGATAATATCGCAGATGATGCCAGCTCAGAGCTTAAGAGCATCAGAAGGCAGAAGGGAATAGTTTCTGAGAAAGTTCATGGAACATTGAGCTCTCTGATAAACGGTTCGCTTAAGACATATCTTATGGATAATGTCATAACAATGCGAAATAACCGTTACTGTGTGCCGGTAAGAGCGGAGTATAAGTCTCAGGTTCCGGGTATGGTGCATGACCAGTCGGCGACCGGTGCGACACTCTTCATAGAGCCGCAGTCTGTTGTAAAGCTCAATAATGATATAAGAGAGCTTGAACTTCAGGAAAAAGCTGAAATCCAGCAGATTCTTAAAAATCTCTCGGCCATGTGCGGAGTGAACGCAGAGGTTATAAGGGCAAACGATGCGATCTTAACAGAGCTTGACTTTATCTTTGCCAAGGCTGCACTTGCACTTGACATGGATGCCATGAAGCCGATCTTTAACACTAACGAGATAATCCGGCTCAAGGGTGCGCGTCATCCGCTGATAGATAAGAAAAAGGTGGTTCCGATAGATATCCACCTCGGAGATGAGTTCGATCTTCTTATCGTAACAGGACCAAATACAGGCGGTAAGACAGTTTCCTTAAAAACAGTGGGACTCTGTGAGCTTATGGGTCTTTCAGGACTGCATATCCCGGCAGAAGACCGTTCAGAGCTTTCATTTTTCCGTGAGATCTATGCAGATATAGGTGATGAGCAGTCTATTGAGCAGAGCCTTTCTACATTCTCATCACATATGAAAAACATTGTTGAGATACTGCAGCATGCAAATATAACAAGCCTTTGTCTTTTCGATGAGCTTGGCGCAGGTACAGACCCGACAGAGGGTGCAGCTCTTGCAACAGCAGAGCTTGACTGGCTTCATAAGAGAAGTATCAGGACTATTGCCACTACTCACTACAGCGAGCTTAAGGAATACGCTCTGACGACAAACTGGGTTGAAAATGCCTGCTGTGAGTTTGATGTGGAAACACTCAGACCGACTTATAGGATTCTCGTGGGAGTCCCTGGTAAGAGTAATGCTTTTGCGATTTCTGAGAGACTCGGACTTCCTGATTTCATCATTAAAGATGCAAAAGAGCGTGTAAATGAAGAGGACGAGAAATTTGAGAACCTTCTTGCAAGCCTTGAGAAGAACCGCGTAGAGCTTGAAAAACGTAAGGCAGAGATAGCAAAATCAGAGGCTGAGGTTGCAAAACTTCAGAATGAGCTTGATTCAGGAAAGCAGAAGCTTGAAGCTTCTAAGGAAAAGATCCTGAGTAAAGCGAAAGAAGAAGCGAGAGCGCTTCTTTCAGAGGCGAAGGCGACTGCAGATGAGACGATTAAGAACATGCAGAAATATGCAGACTCTGATGCGGTAAAGGCGGCTGAGAGAGACCGCGCAAGGCTTCGTGATCAGCTTGGCAGGACCAAGGGTAAGCAGCAGGGACTTCAGTCATCGGATGATGCCGGAATCGATCCAAAGAAGATCAAGATGGGCGATGAAGTCAGGATCGTTTCGATGGGACTTCACGGAACAGTTAATTCTCTTCCGGATTCGAAGGGTAATTTGTTTGTTCAGTGTGGTATTATTAAGTATAAGGCAAATGCTTCAGACCTTATTTTTGAAAAACAGAAAAATGATGTTAAGAAGGGTAAGGTTAAATCCGGACAGAAATCCCTTTCTCATGCAGGCACGATCAAGACAGAATGCATGCTTCTCGGAATGACAGCTTTTGATGCAGAGCAGACATTGAGTCATTATCTTGATGAAGCGTATCTTTCACATCTTCCGCAAGCCAGAATTGTCCACGGTAAGGGCTCCGGAGTGCTTCGAAAGGTGGTACATGATTTCCTGAAGCGCTGCAAATATGTGGAGAGCTTCAGACTTGGCGAGTTTGGTGAAGGGGATGCCGGTGTAACCATTGTCACATTTAAACAGCAGAAGGGTAAAAAATAAATGGTAGATAAGCAGAAGGTACTTATTGTCGACGATGACAATAACATCGCTGAGCTTATTTCTCTATATTTCACGAAGGAATGCTTCGAAACGAAGATCGTGAATGACGGAGAGAGCGCAGTAAAGGAATTCGGAATCTTTCAGCCGAATCTTATCCTGCTTGATCTGATGCTTCCGGGAATCGATGGCTATCAGGTCTGCAGAGAGATCCGTCAGAAGTCTCAGGTGCCGATAATCATGCTCTCGGCAAAGGGTGAGGTTTTTGATAAGGTACTCGGGCTCGAGCTAGGAGCTGATGACTATATGGAAAAGCCCTTTGACTCAAAGGAGTTGATAGCGAGGGCTAAAGCGGTGCTCAGGCGTTCACAGCAGGTTGTGAAAACCGAGGCACCAAAGAATGAGGTAAAGAAGGTCGAATATAAGGATCTGGTCATCAATCAGACAAATTATTCGGTGGTATACTGTGGAAAGCCGATAGATATGCCTCCAAAGGAGCTTGAACTTCTTTATTTCATTGCATCTTCTCCAAATCAGGTCTTTACCAGAGAGCAGCTTTTGGATAATATATGGGGTTATGAGTATATCGGAGATACGCGTACGGTCGATGTTCATATTAAAAGGCTTCGCGAGAAGATCAAGGATAATGATGCGTGGCGTATTACAACGGTCTGGGGAATCGGCTACAAGTTTGAGACGATGGAGAAATAATGACATATGAACGATAATGAAGAAAAAGATTCCGAGTTTCAGTTCATTACGGAAACCATAAAGGATAAGCCGTTGGATAAAAAGAGACTCATGGAGCGTATGTTGATGACACTGGCATCGGCAGCACTTTTTGGAGGAGTTGCGGCAGTCGTGTTTTCTGCGATAGTTAAGCCGATGATGCCTAACAACAATGAAATACGTGTCGTCAGTATCCCGGCTGATGAAAATTCTGCATCGACGTCTGAAGAATCCGATGGTTCAGAGGATGCGGGAGTTTCTGAAAATGCAGTAAGTGATAATAAACCTACTCAGATAATCAACAATATCACTGAGAAGGTCTCACTTACAACAGAAGATTATAAAGAGCTTTACAAGTCACTTGGAGAAGCGGCAGATGAAGCAGAACGCTCAATAGTCACTGTTACGGGAGTTGCCTCTGATACTGACTGGTTCGAGAATACTGTAAAGGATTCTTCTACGAGTGCAGGAGTGATAGTTGCCAATAATGGCAGAGAGCTTTTGATTCTGGTGGATTCAGATGCCACGGATAAAGCTGATACCATTACGGTGACATTTAAGGACAGTAAGACCGCTGAGGCAGAGATCAAAAAGGTAGATTATAATACCGGACTTGAAATCATTGCGGTACCGATGGATTCCATAGATGAAGACACTATGGGTATCATCGCCGAGGCGAAGCTTGGTGATTCGAAAACTGAAAGCCTTACGGAGACACCTGTAATGGCTGTCGGAAGACCGCTTGGAAGCAGCGGAACAGCGGCATATGGATTGATCACGACATCAGACCGTATACTTAACGGTACAGACAGAAACTTTCATCTTGTTTCCACTGATATCTACGGAAGTACAGATGGAAGTGGTGCGATCTTTAATTATGAAGGAGAAGTGCTGGGAATCATATCGCAGAAGGCAGCTTCTAAGGATGTAGAAAACCTTATTTCGGGCTATTGCATCTCTGATCTTAAGGAAATCATTGAGGACCTTTCGAATGGAAAGAGTGCAGCGTGTCTTGGAATCGAGGGAACTGATGTTACGGCAAGTGCACATAAGGAATATGATGTTCCGTATGGCGCGTATGTAAAAACGGTAGTAATGGGATCACCGGCAATGAATGCAGGAATTCAGAGCGGTGATGTTATCACTAAGATCGGAACTATGGAGATCAAGGATTTTAGTGACTATACAAAGGCGATAGCGGCAGGGCAGCCTGAAGATGATGCAATCGTCACTATTCAGCGTTACGCAAGGGGCGAATATACGGAAATGACATTTGATGTGACGTATACAACGCTGAGCAAGAGTTTAACAGATTAATTTAGGAATGAGGATTTAAGAAATGAAATACATCAGCGACTTAAAAGAAGGCGATACACTGGGAGACGTATATCTTTGCAAGTTTCACAGTCAGGCTGTGACAAGAAATGGAAAACCTTATATCAACTGTATTCTTCAGGATCGTACAGGTACTCTTGATGCAAAGATATGGGAGCCGAATTCAGACGGAATCGCTGATTTTGATACACTTGATTATATTCAGGTCGTTGGAGATGTAACACGTTATCAGGGAGCGCTTCAGGCATCCCTTAAAAGAGTAAGGGTTGCGCAGGAGGATGAATATATTCCTGCAGATTATCTTCCTGTCAGCAAGTACGATATCGAGGAGATGTACAAATCACTTAGAGAGGTCATTGAAACTGTAAAAAATCAGTATCTTCATGAACTCCTTAAGAAACTTTTCATCGATGATCAGGATTTTGTAAAGAAATTCAAAATGAGCTCTGCTGCAAAGAGCATCCATCATGGCTTTGTAGGCGGACTCATGCAGCATACACTTGCTGTTACAAGACTTTGCAAATTTTATACAAAAGCATATCCGGTGCTTAATCACGATCTACTGATCACATCAGCACTTCTGCACGATATAGGTAAGACAAGGGAGCTTTCACCGTTTCCGCAGAATGACTACACAGATGCAGGTCAGCTCCTTGGACACATCGTTATCGGTACAGAGATGATCGGAGAGCTTGCAAGAGATATCGACGGTTTCCCGGAAAAGCTTTTGAGAGAGCTTCAGCATTGTATCGTTGCCCATCACGGCGAGCTGGAGTATGGCTCTCCAAAGAAGCCTGCGCTCATGGAGGCAATGGCACTTAACCTTGCAGACAATACTGATGCGAGAATGGAGACAATGACAGAGCTTCTTGACAGCACAAAGCCTGCAGAAGGTTCTAACGGTTGGCTTGGTTATAACAGGATCTTTGAATCCAATGTCAGAAAGGCCGGAGAATGGAATTAAAGAAAAATCAGGAGGTCCGTGTAGAGATCACGGACCTCACAAATGATGGGGAAGGCTTGGGTAAAATTGATGGCTTTCCCTTTTTTATTAAAGATACAGTGCCGGGAGATGTCGTAACTGCAACAGTTATGAAGGCAAAGAAAAATTATGCCTTTGCGAGACTTAAGCAGGTCGTGACACCTTCGGCAGACAGGGTTCGCCCGGAATGTAAGGTTGCCCGCTCATGCGGCGGATGTAAGCTTCAGGCCATTTCTTACGAAGCGGAGCTCAGATATAAGCAGTCAAAGGTACATAACTGCCTACTGCGTATCGGAGGTATCCCGGAGAAGATCCTTTCTGTTGCGGAGGAGCCTATAATCGGGATCGAAAAGCCTTGGAGATACCGTAATAAAGCGCAGTATCCGATCGGTACAGATAAGAATGGCAGGATCATTGCGGGATTTTATGCAGGACGCACACACGATATCATTGAGTGTGAGGATTGTCTTCTGACACCGCCAGAGTTCCAGACGATACTCCGTACAGTTATCGGGTTTATGGAAGATTACGGGATCAGGCCTTATGATGAAAAAACAGGAAAAGGACTGGTACGTCATCTGCTTATCCGAAAGGGCTTTAAGACGGGTGAGCTTATGGTCTGCCTTGTTGTCACTTCAAAGAAGTTTCCTCACGGTGAGGAATTTGTGCAGTGCCTCAGAGGGATTCCCGGTATGAAGTCGATAACGCTCAATGTAAATGCAGAAAAGACTAATGTGATACTTGGCAAAGAGGTTATAGTCCTTGATGGACAGGGTTACATAACAGATATTTTAGGAGGGCTTAAATTTAGAATCTCCCCTCTTTCTTTCTATCAGGTGAATCCTGTTCAGTGTGAGAAACTTTATTCAAAGGCCCTTGAATATGCGGGTTTGAGTGGAAATGAAGAAGTCTGGGATGTCTGCTGCGGCATCGGAACTATCACACTTTTCCTTGCCGGAAAGGCAGGAAGAGTCCACGGGCTTGAGATCGTGCCGGAGGCGATCGAAGATGCAAAGGTAAATGCAGAGATCAACGGTATAACGAATGCGGATTTTGTTGCGGCAGCAGCAGAGGATTATATGCCTTCGCATCCGGAGATAACAGCGGATGTGGTGGTTGTCGATCCGCCGCGTAAGGGCTTGGAAACTTCGGTTCTTGAAACGATAGTAAAGATGAATCCTAAGAAGGTTGTCTATGTTTCATGTGACCCGGCAACGCTCGCAAGGGATATTAAAGTATTGCTGGCAGCGGGCTATAAGCTTAAAAAGTTTGTGGCATGCGATCAGTTTAGCCATACAAGCCATGTGGAAGCTGTGGTTTGCATGGAATGTTAGTGTATTAAAATTAAAGAGGAGTTAAGGTAGGATGAATATAAGAAGAGCTGGTGAAAAGGATATTCCTAAAATAATCGAATTGCTGGGCCAGGTATTGCAGATCCATGCGGATATAAGGCCGGATGTTTTTATTCCGGGGACTACAAAATATACTGAAGCTGAGCTTGTTGA
>JAILMH010000006.1 GCA_024692715.1 Lachnospiraceae bacterium | reverse complement strand
GATGTTGATGATTCCAACATCGGTCTTGCAGGATCACCCACCAAGATCGCTAAGGCTTCCGATAAGGTTCGTAAGGGAGCAGGTGAGAAGATCGTTCCCGATTCACCTTCAGACGGAGTTAAGTACATCGTAGAGAAGCTTGCTGAAAAGCATGTCATTTAATTTGCAGGAGGAAGACAAATGAGCTTAGAAGAATATAAAGACGTATATGTCTTTGCTCAGCAGGTTGACGGTGAGATCAGCGGAATCTCCTACGAACTGCTCGGCAAAGCTAAGGATCTCGCAGCTGACCTCGGAGAGAAGGTAGTTGCAGTCCTTCTCGGATATAATGTTAAAGGTCTCGCTGATTCTCTCGCTGAGTACGGCGCAGACAAGGTCATCGTTGTTGATGACAAAGAGCTCGAAGTTTACAGAACCGAGCCCTATGCACACGGACTTGCTTCCGTTATCAATGAGTTCAAGCCTGAGATCATGCTCGTAGGCGCTACCGCTATCGGACGTGACCTAGGACCTACCGTTTCCGCAAGAGTTGCTACCGGACTTACCGCTGACTGCACACAGCTTGACATCGGTGATTTCCCTCTCGTAGCTATTCCCGGAAAAGAGCAGAAGCACAATCAGCTTCTCATGACTCGTCCTGCATTCGGTGGAAACACCATCGCTACCATCGCTTGCCCTGACAACAGACCTCAGATGGCAACCGTTCGTCCCGGCGTTATGCAGAAGATCGAGCCCATCAAGGGTGCTAAGGCAGAGGTTGTAGATTACAATCCCGGATTCACTCCCAATGATCGTTATGTAACCGTTAAGGAAGTTGTTAAAGCAGTTTCCGATACCGTTGACATCATGAACGCTAAGATCCTCGTATCCGGCGGACGTGGAGTCGGATCACCCGAGAACTTCAAGATCCTTGAGGATCTCGCAGCAGTACTCGGCGGAGAAGTTTCCTGCTCAAGAGCTGTTGTAGACAGCGGCTGGAAGCCTAAGGATCTCCAGGTTGGTCAGACCGGTAAGACTGTAAGACCTCACGTATATTTCGCAATCGGTATTTCAGGTGCTATCCAGCACGTTGCAGGTATGGAAGAGTCTGACATCATCATCGCTATCAACAAAGACGAGAATGCTCCTATCTTTGATGTAGCTGATTACGGTGTAGTTGGAGATCTTAATAAGATCGTTCCGGATCTTACAAAGAAGATTAAGGCTGAAATGGAAGCAAAGGCTGGCGCTTAATCAATTTATGTAGTATAATGATAAGATGTATGAGTTTATGTACGAAACTCGTGCCGCCGGAGAGACCCCTTCGGTGAAAAAGTCCGACAGATGGAGTGTGCCCTTCATCTTGTCGGGCTTTTTTTTGCAAAAAAGTATTTGTATATGAAATAATTGATTATAAGAAATGAATATTTTGCTTACTGATTCTATATAATTCGAAAGCTGCTATATCGTAAAAGTAAATCCATGTTATGGTATTTTTAAGGTTAAACTTATATAATATTTATGCGTTAATGTTGCGCTTAAAATAAATTTGATGGAGTATTACTTGTGAAAAATAAAAAAAATTACATTCTTTTGACGGTGGCGATCGGTTTACTTTTAATTACAGCGGCCTTTTTTAAGCTAAAAGCAATGGTCTGGGTTGGTGAAGAGGATACGCTGATAAATCAAGCCTATGTTACTATCAATGAAAGGACAAACAATTCAAGATATTTATATTTTTATACGCCGACAGAAGGAAATTACGTAAATAAAACCTATCTGTTTCTTCCGGCCGGGATAGATATAAATGAAGTGAATCTTCATCTGAGTATTGCAGATCATGTGGTATTTACTAAATATGAAGATGAATCTGACGAGGTCACTATAAAAGATGATGCGGTGATGAAAGGCGTAGAAGCGGATACGCAGTATGTTGTTTCTTTTATGGACAAATCAGACAATATCATGGAGCAGGACATTGTCTGTACCATGCAGTCCGAGGGAATCCCTACACTCTTTGTGGATTCCAGCAGTGGTAATTTTGATAATATAAATGCGGATAAGACCTATACTGAGACCGGAAGTATGTATCTTATGGATGAGTCCGGTAAGCAGCTCTTAAAAGAAAAATTAAAATATATAAAAGGTCATGGGAATACATCGTGGGAAATCCCTAAAAAGACATATCAGATCAAATTAGATTATGCAGCAGAGCTGTTGGGAATGGAAAACTCTGACAAATGGATACTTCAAAGTAACGGATTAGACTATTCATATATTCATAACTCTGTTGTGTATGATATGGGCCGCAGTCTTGGAATGCCGGGTACTGCAGACCTTAAATATGTGGAACTTTATCTAAACGGGATGTATCACGGCCTGTATCAGATTGAAGGTAAGGCAGAGGTTGCAGAAACAAGGCTTAATATTCAGAATCTTGACAGTAAAAACTACCTTAAAAATATAAATTCTGAAGTAAAAGGAAACTATAAATTAGTAAGTGAAAACAGAGCAAATGGTGTTGAACGTTCAGGATATGACATAGATGATGCTGATGATATAACAGGAGGGTATCTTGTTGAGCACGATTACGGCGCAAAGTATGGTTCTGAGACCTGTAAATTCAAGACGGAGAACGGTGAGTGTTATGTACTGAAAAGTCCGCAGATGGCCTCGCTGGATGAGGTGAATTATATAGCTGATTTCATGCAGAACGTTGAAAATCTGATAACTGCAGGTGATGAATCGGTTAATAAATATATTGATGTTGAAAATTTTGCAGATAAATATATACTTGAGGAATTTGTAAGAAATGATGGAGCGGGCACGACAAGCTCATATTTCTATAAGGATTCAGATTCGATAGATCCTTACATGTATGCAGGACCTATTTGGGACTATGATAAAACCTTTGGTAAAAATTCGCAGACCACATTGAAGGACCCGAATACGTTATCGTTCCTTACGAGCCATGTGCAGCATACAATGTATTTTTACGATCTTTACACTAAAAATTCGGAGTTTTTGAATTATGTAAAAAAGGATTATAAAGAAAAATTTCTTCCGTACATTGAGACTATTACGGCAGATGGAGGAGTGATTGACAAATACGCTAAAATTGTTGCCGGTAATAAGAAGATGGACTGCACACGATGGAATATAGGAGAAGATGAAAAGGATAACTGGATACAGGATCTGAAAGATTATATAAATGAAAGAACTACATTCTTAAATAAGATCTGGATCGATAATGCAGATATGTGTATCGTTTATTTTCCTATGGATAATGTAGGACATTGTACTTATATAGGAATTGAAAAAGGAACCAAATTGAGATATCTGCCATATTTCCCGCATAAAAAGGTAGATTACTGGTATGATCAGGAGACAGGTAAAGTTGTTGATGAAGATACAGTGATCACAAAAGATATGACGGTTTTGGCAAAATTAAAAGATCAGCAGAAGTAAAAATTCTGCTGATCTTTTTATGAATTAATCTAAAAATTATTCGTAAATCTTTGCAGCTTCTTCGCCGTTCATTACACGGAGAGCACCCTGGGCAAGTGCAAGGAGTTCGTCCTCACCCTTGTAGATAGTTACAGGAGCGATGAAACCAACTCTTTCCTTAAGACCGTCTGTGATATAGCTTTCATAAGAGATACCACCTGTGAGAATGATCTGATCAACATGACCCTTAAGTACAGTTGCCATTGAACCGATATTTTTAGCTATCTGATAAATGAATGCGTTGACAACGAGTTCAGCCTTCTTATCACCGTCATTCATCATCTTTTCACATTCCTGCATGTTGTTGCAGTGGAGGTAAGAATTAAGTCCGCCTTCGCCGACAAGCTTCTTCATGACCTCAGCCTGTGTGTATTTGCCTGAGAAGCACATTCTTACAAGCGGACCTACAGGAACTGCTCCTGCACGCTCAGGAGAGAATGCACCGTCTCCGTCTAATGCATTAAATACATCGATGATACGTCCGTTGTGGTGAGCACCGCATGAAACACCGCCGCCCATGTGAACAATGATAAGGTCGAGATCCTCGTACTTTTTACCAACTTCCTTTGCGTATCTTCTTCCCATTGCCTTCTGGTTAAGAGGATGAGAAATTGCTGTTCTTGGAAGCTCTTCGCATCCTGAGATACGAGCGATAGGATCGAGCTCATCGACAACAACTGGATCAACGATGTAAGCCGGTACACCAAGAGAATCACCGATCTCACGTGCAAGGATTCCGCCAAGGTTACTTGCATGCTGACCCTGAACACCCTTCTTGAGATCTGCTTCAAGTGCATCATTTACAACATATGTACCGCCGGAAATTGGTTTAACAAGACCGCCTCGTCCAACGCATACGTTGATAGAGTTGATATCGAAATTCTGCTCCTTGAGGAAGTTAAGGATGATATCCTTTCTGAAATCCTTCTGAGCGATTATTGAATCAAACTGTGCAATCTCTTCATTGCTGTGACGGAGTGTTTTGTCGAAAAGCATTGTCTCGTCTTCAAAAACAGCGATCTTTGTAGAGGTTGAGCCTGGATTGATAATCAGTGACTTAATAGACATGATTCATATTCCTCCCTTATAATTATTTATTTTTAAGATGCTCTGCAACTACAGAAGCGAGAGCAATAGAGTTCAGCTTTGTTTCAGTGCTGTCTGAACGGCTTGTGAGAATTGCAGGTGCCTTTGTACCTGTGAGAATACAGCCGTTGAGGAATTCAGTTGTATGTACAATGAATTTATAGGCAATATTTCCTGCGTGAATATCCGGGAAAAGAAGGATATCTGCATCGCCTGTGATCTTACGATCAAGGGCGCCCTTGTGCTCGCATGCTTCACGCGAAATAGCCATATCAAGAGAAAGAGGACCATCAACAACACAGCCGGTGATCTTGCCTTCTTCGTTCATCTTAACGAGTTCTGCGGCTTCTACTGTTACAGGCATCTTCGGATTAACTACCTCAACAGCAGCAAGAGGTGCTACCTTAGGATTTTCAATACCGCATGCATTTGCAACTTCAACAGTATTTGCAATGATATCAACTTTGTCTTCAAGTGTAGGATAAGTCTGGAATGCAACGTCTGTAAGGAACAGAAGCTGTTCAATTCCCTTGATTTCGAATACACAGACATGAGAAAGCTTTCTGCCGGTTCTTAAGCCAACTTCCTTGTCGAGAATGCTCTTTAAGAAATCCTTGCTGGAGATGAGACCCTTCATGTACATGTCAGCACCGCCGTCATGTACGAGTTTTACAGCGTTGTGAGCTGCTTCGATAGGATCAGTATAGTTGTGGATTTCAAACTGAGAAACGTCCATTCCGATCTCTTTGGCGATTTCTTTGATTTTAGCTTCGTCGCCGAAGAGTATAGAATCAGCGATTCCACGATCTTTTGCTTCCTTTACAGCAGAGAGTACGTTAGAATCTGCAGCAGCTGCTACGGAAAGCTTTTTCATAGGATACTTCTTGACCTGAGCGATCAGGTCTTCAAAATGCTTGCCCATTTCTTAATCTCCATTCCGGTTTTTAATGTAAAATTAAACCTGTTTAATGCGAAAAATACGCTTTGTTAAAAATATATCATTAATAATGATAAAGGTCAAGGAAAGTTGCATTTAGGGAATTCGTAAGCAGGATAGATATCACTTCTTATATATATAATAAGTTGAATTATAACGCGATTTCTGTTAAAATATTCAAGCGTATGTATCGAATATTAAGAGCTGGTATGTAAAATAGGCGTTAAGCCTTTTTTTTCACATCGGAATTTTTACTATATAAAAGAAAGGCCTTAGATCAATGAGTATATTTACAAAATTATTTGGAACTCACAGCGAACACGAGCTGAAAAGAATTCGTCCTATCGTTGATAAAGTTCTGTCTTATCATGATGCAATGGCGGCTCTTTCAGATGAAGAACTGAAAGATAAAACAAGAGAATTTAAGAAGCGTCTCGCAGACGGTGAGACATTGGATGACCTCCTTCCGGAAGCATTTGCAACAGTACGTGAGGCAGGTAAGCGTGTTCTTAATATGGAGCACTTCCCGGTACAGATCATCGGTGGAATCATTCTTCATCAGGGACGTATCGCCGAGATGAGAACAGGTGAAGGTAAAACACTTGTATCAACACTTCCGGCATATCTTAATGCACTTGCAGGAAAAGGTGTCCATATCGTAACAGTAAATGATTACCTTGCAAAGCGAGATTCAGAGTGGATGGGTCAGATCCATCAGTTCCTTGGACTTACAGTAGGCGTTGTACTTAACGGTATGACATCAGAGGAACGTCAGGCTGCATATGCTTGCGATATTACTTATGTTACAAATAATGAGCTTGGATTTGATTACCTTCGTGATAACATGGCGATCTACAAGAACCAGCTCGTTCTTCGTGGACTTAACTACTGCATCATCGATGAGGTTGACTCTGTTTTGATCGATGAGGCACGTACACCTCTTATTATTTCAGGTCAGAGCAGTAAGTCAACAAGCATCTACCAGGCATGCGATATTCTTGCCACACAGCTTGAGCGTGGAGAAGCTTCCATGGATGAGCTTACAAAGATGGATGCTATTATGGGTAATGAGATCGAAGAAACAGGCGATTTCATTGTCAATGAGAAGGATAAGGTAGTTAACCTTACAGATCAGGGTGTTGCCAAGGTAGAGAAGTTCTTCCATATAAAGAATCTCGCTGATCCGGAAAATCTGGAGATCCAGCACTGTATAATCCTTGCTCTTCGTGCGCATAATCTTATGTTCCGTGATAAGGACTATGTTGTTAAAGATGATGAAGTTCTTATTGTTGATGAGTTTACAGGACGTATCATGCCGGGACGTCGTTATTCCGACGGACTTCATCAGGCAATTGAAGCTAAAGAGCATGTTAAGGTAAAGAGAGAGAGTAAAACTCTTGCAACTATCACTTTCCAGAACTTCTTCAATAAATTTGAGAAAAAGGCTGGTATGACAGGTACAGCAGCAACAGAGGAACGTGAATTCCGTGAGATCTACAGCATGGATGTAATCACAATTCCAACAAACAAGCCAATCCTCAGACAGGATCTGCAGGATGCTGTATTTAAGACAAAGAGAGAAAAATTCAACGCAATCGTTGATGAAATCGTAAAAGTACATGCAACAGGTCAGCCTATCCTTGTTGGTACTATCACTATCGAAACATCTGAGGAGCTTTCAAAGCTTCTTAAAAAGAGAGGAATCGAGCATAAAGTCCTCAATGCCAAGTATCACGAGCTTGAGGCTGAGATAGTAGCAGATGCAGGTCGTCATGGAGCAGTTACAATTGCAACAAACATGGCCGGTCGTGGTACTGATATCAAGCTTGATGATGAGTCGAAGGCAGCAGGCGGTCTTATGATCATCGGTACAGAACGTCATGAGTCAAGACGTATCGATAATCAGCTTCGTGGACGTGCCGGTCGTCAGGGAGATCCGGGTGTTTCAAGATTCTATATTTCGCTTGAAGATGATCTTATGAGACTTTTCGGATCAGATAGACTTATGGCGGCGTTTGAAGCACTTAATGTTCCTGATGGTGAGCAGATCGAGCATCCTATGCTTACAAGAGCTATCGAGAAGGCACAGATGAAGATCGAGGATAATAACTTCGGTATCCGTAAAAATCTTCTTGATTATGATGCTGTCAATAACGATCAGCGTGAGATCATTTATGCCGAAAGAGACAGAGTTCTTAACGGTGAGTCAATGCGTGATTCTATCTATAAGATGATCACGGATACAGTTGAAGCATGTGTTGATACAGTTGTGGGCGAAGATCAGAGATCAGATGAGTGGGATCTTAAAGAACTTAATGAGCTTTTGCTTCCTGTTATTCCAATCGAGCCGGTAAAGACACCGGATATTGACGGAATGAATAAAAAGGAGCTTGTACATAGTCTTAAAGAAAAGGCAGTTAAATACTATGAGAGCAAAGAGGCTGAATTCCCTGAGGCCGAGCAGCTTCGTGAAATCGAGCGAGTTGTTCTTCTTAAGGTAATTGACCGTAAGTGGATGGATCATATCGATGATATGGAACAGCTTCGTCAGGGTATTGGTCTTCAGGCATTTGGTCAGAAGAATCCTGTTGTTGAATATCGTAACGCAGGTTTCGATATGTTTGACCAGATGACACAGAGTATTCGTGAAGATACCGTTCGTCTTCTTATGCACATTCGTATCGAGCAGAAGGTAGAACGTGAGCAGGTAGCAAAGCCTATCGCTACAAATAAAGATGACAGTGTTGCAAAGGGTCCAAAGAAGAGGGAAGGTCAGAAGGTATATCCTAATGATCCATGTCCATGTGGAAGCGGCAAGAAATTTAAGAACTGTCACGGAAGACCAGGAATGTCCTGGCCTGAGAAGTAATTTTGGAAAGGATTTTTTATGTTAGAGCTTGATAATCTGAAACTGGAACTTGAGCAGTACAGGGAGCCACTGAAGCAGCTGCACAAATCCCTCGACCTTGATAATAAAGAGAATCGGATTGACGAGTTGAATCATCTGATGGCTGAACCTAATTTCTGGGATGACCCGGAGAAGAGCCAGAAGCAGTCAATTGAGCTTGGAAATCTTAAGGACGATGTAAATACATACAATAAGCTTGAAAGTCAGTTTGAAGACATCTTCGCCCTTATTGAGATGGCCAATGAGGAGAATGATGATTCTATGATTCCTGAGGTTCAGGATGAGTATGATTCATTTAAGGAATCTTATGAGAGAATGCGTATAAAGACACTTCTTTCAGAAGAATATGATTCGAATAATGCAATCCTCAGACTTAATGCCGGTGCGGGCGGAACAGAGTCATGTGACTGGTGCGGAATGCTCTTCCGTATGTATAGTCGCTGGGCTGAGCGTCATGGTTTCTCTGTTGAGGTTCTTGATTCTCTCGATGGAGATGAAGCTGGACTTAAAAGTGCAACATTCCAGGTAAATGGTGAAAATGCATATGGTTACCTTAAGTCAGAAAAGGGTGTTCATCGTCTTGTACGAATTTCACCTTTCAATGCGCAGGGTAAGCGTCAGACATCATTTGTTTCTCTTGATGTAATGCCTGATATTGAAGAGGATATCGATATTGATGTTCGTCCGGAGGATATCCGAGTTGATACATATCGTTCATCAGGTGCCGGCGGACAGCACATTAATAAGACATCATCTGCTATTCGAATCACTCATTTCCCGACAGGTATAGTTGTTACATGTCAGAATGAGCGTTCGCAGTTCCAGAATAAGGATAAGGCAATGCAGATGCTTAAAGCAAAGCTTCTCATGCTCGCTCATGAGAACAATGCAGAAAAGCTTTCTGAGATCAGAGGCGAAGTTAAGGAAAATGCCTGGGGCTCTCAGATACGTTCATACTTCCTGCAGCCATATCAGCTTGTTAAGGATCTTCGTACAGGCGTTGAAATGGCACAGGCAGACAGTGTACTGGATGGTAATATTGATTCGTTTATCAACGGATACCTTGTTTGGAAAGCAAATGGCGGAAAGCCGGCTGAAAACTAAGTAGTTAAATTGGCGTGTGACTCGTTGGTTTGACTTTTGAGAGCCATGTATAACTGCATACATGGCTCTTTGCTATTTTAAAAAATAAAATTTATCACTTTAACGACTTGCATTATGAAAGCGACTGTGCTATGATATCTTTCATTGACGCACAAGTGTATTTGTGATACGAACAGTGAACATGATGTGAGTCGCGGGAGGCTTAAGTGGAAGAACGCAAAAGATTCTATGTTGTTACAGAAAAGGCCATACCGGAGGTACTTATCAAAGTTGTAAGTGCCAAAAAGCTTTTGGATTCCGGAAGGGCGGTTAGTGTCCAAGAGGCTACGGAGGCTGTGGGGATCAGCCGAAGTTCATTTTATAAATACAAAGATTCAATTTTTCCTTTTCATGATAGTACGAAAGGGACTACAATTACATTATCGGTATTAATGGATGATGAGCCTGGACTTCTTTCAGACGTATTAAAAACAGTAGCAGATTTTAGGGCAAATATATTAACTATACACCAGTCAATTCCTATAAATGGAGTTGCGTCCCTGACTATTTCTGTGCAGGTATCTAATGAAACAGGTGATGTTTCAGAAATGATAGATGAGATGAGCGCAAGAAATGGTGTACAGTCAGTTAAAATTTTAGGAAAAGAGCAGGGCTGACCCTGATCTTATAGAAGAAAGGCGGAGTGTTTCAATGACAAAAATTGCAGTGCTTGGTTATGGTACAGTAGGTTCAGGTGTGGCAGAAGTTCTCACCAGAAATGCAAAGTTGATCAACAATAAGGCAAAAGAAGAAATTGAAATCAAGTATATTCTTGACCTTAGAGATTTTCCTGGAGATCCTAATGAAAAAAAGGTAGTACACGATTTTGATATTATTCTTAAGGATCCAGAGGTTAGAATAGTAGTTGAGGTAATGGGTGGACTTCATCCAGCATATGACTTTACAAAGGCTGCTCTCGAAGCAGGAAAGAGCGTTTGTACTTCAAATAAGGAGTTAGTTGCTGAGCACGGCCCGGAACTTATTTCGATCGCACATGCAAATAATGTAAACTATCTCTTTGAAGCAAGCTGCGGAGGCGGAATACCGATCATAAGACCTCTTAACAGTTCTCTTACAGCGGATGATGTAGATGAGATCACAGGTATCCTCAACGGAACAACAAACTATATCCTTACTGAGATGACACAGAAAGGTCTTAAGTACGAGGATGTTTTGAAGGATGCTCAGGAACGTGGATATGCTGAGAGAAATCCTGAAGCTGATGTTGAAGGATATGATGCTGTAAGAAAGCTTGCGATTTTATCATCACTTGCCTATGCAAGAACTGCTGATTATAAAAAGATATATACAGAAGGTATCACCAAGATCACACCGGATGATATTGATTATGCAAAAGCATTGGGAATGGAAATAAAGCTTCTGGCTACAAGCCGTAAGACTATTGTAGACGGTGTAAAACATTGTTATGCACTTGTTTCACCATTTCTTATCGGTCAGGATACTCCGCTTTATAGCGTTAATGGCGTTTATAATGCGATCCTGGTACATGGAAACATGCTTGGCTATGCAATGTTCTATGGCGCTGGGGCAGGTTCCCTTCCTACAGCGAGTGCTGTTGTATCCGATGTAGTCGATGAGGTAAGACATCTTGGAAGGACACTGGTATTTAACTGGAACCCGGCGCAGCTTGACATTGCTTCTATCGAAAACGATAAGAGACGTTTCTTTGTAAGAGTAAGTGCTGATAAGGCAGATACAGTTAAAGCAGAGTTTGGTGAAGTTAAAAAGGTCGAACTTGCAAATCTTAAGAATGAGTTTGGCTTTGTTACAGAACAGCTTTCAGAGAAAGAATTTAATGAAAAAGCTGAGAAGGTGGGAATTATCAGCAGAATTCGTATAAAGGATATGGCTGAATAAAAAGCTGACAGAATGCTTAAAGCACTTTTCTAATATATGTCAGGGAGGAGAACTGAAAATGCTCGTAGTAAAGAAGTTCGGCGGAACATCCGTCGCAAACAAAGAGAGAATCTACAATGTAGCAAACCGTTGTCTGGAAGATTACAGAGCGGGAAATCAGGTAGTTGTTGTACTTTCAGCCATGGGAAAGCAGACTGATGTTCTGATAGATATGGCTAAGGATATTAATGATAAGCCTCCGAAAAGAGAGCTTGATATGCTTTTAACAACAGGTGAGCAGATATCTGTTGCGCTAATGGGAATGGCGTTTGATGCGCTTAATGTTCCGGCTGTTTCACTTAATGCATTTCAGGTTGCTATGCACACAACAAGTGTATACGGTAATGCAAGACTCAAGAGAATTGATACTGAGAGAATCAGACATGAACTTGACAATAAAAAGATAGTTGTTGTAACCGGATTTCAGGGAATTAATAAATACGATGATTTTACTACACTTGGTCGTGGCGGATCAGATACCACGGCAGTTGCCCTTGCAGCTGCGCTTCATGCAGATAAATGTGAAATCTATACAGACGTAGATGGTGTTTATACAGCAGACCCTAGAATTGTTCCAAATGCTCGTAAGATGAAAGAGATCACTTATGATGAAATGCTTGATCTTGCAACACTTGGTGCAGGAGTTCTTCATAATCGTTCAGTTGAACTTGCTAAAAAATACAATGTACCGCTTGTGGTACGTTCAAGTCTTAATACTTCAGAAGGAACAACTATTAAGGAGGTCGTTAAAGTGGAAGGAATGTTGATCAGTGGCGTAGCTGCCGAGAAGAATGCAACCCGTATTTCAGTAATTGGCCTGGAGGACAGACCTGGTGTAGCTTTCCGCCTGTTTAATCTGATCGCTAAAGCAAACATCAATGTAGATATGATTCTTCAGTCAATAGGACGTGATGGCACAAAAGATATCTCATTTACAGTTCCTGAGGATATGTCTGATGACGCTGTAAAGATCATTGAAGATAATATGGATATGCTTCGTGCACATCAGGTCGATGTGAATAAAGATGTGGCAAAGGTATCTGTTGTAGGTGCCGGCATGATGAGTAATCCGGGAGTGGCTGCAAAGATGTTTGAGGCACTTTTCGGAGCTGATATCAATATCAACATGATTTCAACATCAGAGATTCGAGTAACAGTTCTTATCAGTGAAAAAGATACTGAACGTGCTATGAGAGCAGTTCACGATGCGTTCGGTCTCGAAGATTGATAAATAAAAAATTCCGGAACCTGTTTGGCAGGTCCGGAATTTTTTTATGATCTAAAACCATCTGCATTACTTATGTAAGGTCTCCAGTCTGGCTTTGGTTTTCTGCGTTTTCCGTCATTTATAAGAGCCTGGTAAAAGCAACTTCTTGAGGTTGAGATATATGGCAGTATCCATATAAATCCTATGAACCATGTTAAAATTCCCAATAAAAAATATCCTATAAAACTCAATAGAAACAGCATGTATTTGATCCGTTTTCCCTTGATGAGAGCTCTGGACTCTTTTATTATCTGCAGAGCCGGCATATCAGGATGATCCATGAAATAAAATGGGGTCATTGAGAAATCAAGTGCCACTTTTATAAGTAATGCTAATGAAATGATCTCACAAATAAGCAGGATAATGAGGTCGAGATTTCCAATTATGAATGCAGCGATAAAGTAGCAAAAAATTGGTAAAAAAGCAATTATCATGCATAAATATTTAAGGAAAGTAATAGTAACGATTGTTTTTGGATAAACATCATACGGCTTAAATATATCTCCTATGTCGGGAGAAGTATTTCGTGCAACTTTCATATACTGAACTATCCGACCATAGAATAATGGAGCGGCGATCAGTGAGGTAAGTAAATTGCAGCCATAGGAAACTATTTTGTAGGCAAGTGCATGCTTATCCTTAAAAAGCAGGAAATATAATATTGATACAACATGCTCCACAAAGGATGACATTAGTAAAAACACTATTATAGCCAATAATCCTGAAATGATAAGAGTTGCATAATTCCCGCGCAAAGCCACACGAGCGTGGGATCTTATTTCATTAAACGATAATTTTTTCATAGTTGTAGATCAGAATCAGGCGACTTCGTCAACTGAACGTCCCTTTAGACGAATTTCGTCCTGAGCTTTTAGCTCTTTCTGATATGGGTTCTCCTCATTATAATATTTTATCTGGGTATTAGTCTCTCCGCCGGAAACATAGCTTCGTCCGCATTCGGGACATATTGCAGTCTTTATTGAAACTGACGCCTGTATCACCTTGGCGTTTCCAGACGCCTCTTTTGCGTAGGCATTGGCAACATGTTCACTTTCGTGTGCCCTGACTGCGCCTGGAGCAGCATTAGGAGAGATGTGAGTAGGTGCCTTGTAAGAGACCATTTCATCTGACCCGTCTTTGTATTTGCGATTCTTGCATGTTTCACATTCAGCAGGTGAAGACTTATAACCGCCTTTAACTTCGGTGGACTGACCTGGGTTTAAGATGTGTGATGGTTGATAATTTAACGTCCCTGTTACTGAGTTGATCATCATGATAAGACTCCTTTCCTATCATTGGCAGCAGATCAATAAAAAATTTTTGTATTGCTGTTATCGATAGCGCTGCTGCCGTAATAATTATTGAACTCCTCGTTGCCTTCATCCCCGTAATAATTTTCAAGCATCTGCTGATACTGATGCTCGAACTCTCTTACATAGGGTTCGAAAACATTTGTACGAAATTCTGCATTAAATAAAAAAAGAAATGTGATGACGATGGCAAAAATGGTGTTGCTTGCTACGCCGATCGATCCGGAAATGAGTCCGATGGTCGCTGAAGTTGCAGATTTTTCATTCTTTCCGTGAGAAAGGCATGCAAATAGTATTGCCAATGCACCTGTAGTCATGGAAAGAGGTAATCGGAGCGAAATCAGAGTTAATACGGAAACTATACCGAAAACAAGGGCGGCTGTTGAAAAACCATTATGCGTGCCCGGAATATATTCTGGCATTAAAATCACCTCGTTAATTGTAAAAATTTGCTATTTTTATTATAATGAATAAAGTTTATGCAATCAATAAAAAAAGGGTAAAGGTTTAGAAATATGGATATCATATCGGCGATTTCCGAAGAACTTGAAGTACAGAAATGGCAGGTAGAAGCTGCCGTAAAGCTTATTGATGAAGGAAATACTATTCCTTTTATTTCACGATACAGAAAAGAAGCAACAGGTTCTCTTAACGATGAACAGCTTAGAAATCTGGGTGAGAGACTTACTTATCTTAGAAATCTTGAAGATAAGAAGGCTTCTGTTCTTCAGGCTATCGATGATCAGGGTAAGCTTACTGAAGAGCTTAAGGCAAAGATAGAGGCAGCTGAGAAGCTTGTGACACTCGAAGACCTCTACAGACCATATAAGCAGAAGAAAAAAACAAGAGCTACAGCTGCTAAAGCACGTGGCCTTGAACCGCTTGCAGAGTATATATTGGCACAGAATGCGTCTGAGCCTCTTGAAAAAGAGGCAGAAAAATATGTCACAGGAAAAATCACACCTGCATCAGACAGTAAAGAGGATAAAGTAAAAGCATCTGAAAAAGAAGTTGCTACAGTAGAGGCTGCTCTTGCCGGAGCATCTGATATAATTGCAGAAAAAATTTCAGATGAACCGGACTATCGTACATACATACGAGACATAACAGTTGCAGAAGGAAAGATAACTTCAACTGCCAAGGACGAAAAAGAAAAATCTGTTTATGAAAACTATTATGAGTACGAAGAACCTGTAAATAAGATCGTAGGTCATCGTATTCTGGCACTTAACCGTGGTGAGGCAGAGAAGTTTATCGTTGTCAGAGTGGCGGCTCCTACAGAGAGAATACAGCAGTATCTTGAGACAAAAGTACTTACTTCTGAGAATGAATTTACAACACCTTTCTTAAAAAATGCCATAAAGGATAGTTATGATAGATTAATTGCACCTGCAATTGAGCGAGAGATACGTTCTGATCTTACATCAAAGGCAGAGGATGGAGCTATTGATGTATTCGGAAAGAATCTTAAGCAGCTTCTTATGCAGCCTCCGATCGCAGGTCAGACAGTGCTCGGGTGGGATCCTGCATTTAGAACAGGATGTAAGCTTGCAGTAGTAGATCCTACAGGAAAAGTTCTTGACACAATAGTGATCTATCCTACAGAACCTCAGAAAAAAATTGAGGAAGCTAAAAAAATCGTCAAGGATCTTATAAAGAAATACAATATAACACTTATTTCAGTCGGTAATGGAACAGCTTCAAGAGAGTCAGAGCAGGTTATCGTAGAGATGCTTCATGAAATTCCTGAAGCCGGAGTTCATTATGTGATTACAAATGAGGCCGGTGCTTCAGTATATTCCGCAAGTGAGCTTGCAACAGAGGAGTTTCCTAATTTTGATGTCGGTCAGAGAAGTGCGACTTCTATCGCTCGACGTGTACAGGATCCTCTTTCAGAGCTTGTTAAGATCGATCCAAAATCAATTGGGGTTGGTCAGTATCAGCATGATATGAATCAGAAAAAACTTGGAGATGCACTTAATGGAGTTGTCGAGGATGCAGTAAACAACGTTGGTGTAGATGTCAATACTGCATCAGCTCAGCTTCTTAAATATGTATCTGGAGTAAGCGCTGCAGTTGCAAAGAATATAGTTGCATATCGTGAGGAAAACGGACCGTTCAAGGCTAGGACAGAGTTTAAGAAGGTTTCAAAGCTTGGTCCTAAGGCATTTGAACAGTGTGCAGGTTTCATGCGTATTCAGGATGGAAAGAATCCGCTTGATGCAACTTCAGTACATCCTGAATCATACGATGCAGCTAAGAAACTTCTCGAAAAGATCGGCTGTGAAGTAAATGACGAAGAAGCAATAAAGGCATTTGAAAACAGCATAAAAGATAAAAAGGCACTTGCCGAGGAAATCGGAGTAGGAGAGCTTACAATGATCGATATTCTTCATGAGCTTGAAAAGCCGGGACGTGATCCGCGTGAAGATATGCCGAAGCCGATACTTCGCTCAGATGTCCTTGATATGAAGGATCTTAAGCCGGGAATGGTTCTTAAAGGAACGGTCAGGAATGTAATAGATTTCGGAGCTTTTGTTGATATAGGAGTTCATCAGGATGGACTGGTCCATATTTCTGAAATCTGTGACAGGTATATCAAGCATCCGCTTGAAGCAGTATCTGTTGGAGATATAGTAGACGTAAAGGTACTCGATGTGGACACAGAGAAGGGAAGAATTTCTCTTACTATGAAGCTGGATGACGGAGTATCGAAGAAAAGCGCCGGTGCAACAGGTAAGACTTCGGAAAAAACTGCTGTTAAGCATGATAAAAACAAAAACAATAAGGGTGGAAAAAATAAGCAGAATAACCGCCCTAAGAAAGAGCAGAGCTATGCACCCGGAACAATAGGCTGGATGCTTGCTCATCAGAAACATTAATAATTAATATTAAATATATTGATTTTTGAGCAAATATGTTATATATTGTAGACAATTAAATTATAGGAAGTTCTTCGGGGCGGGGTGAGATTCCCTACCGGCGGTAAAGTCCGCGAGCCGTTTGTGCATGAACCGGTGTGATTCCGGTACCGACAGTAAAGTCTGGATGAGAGAAGAAGTATCAGCTGAAATGTTGCTGCCCCGTAAATGAATTTTACGGGGCATTTTTATTTCAGAAAATTAATTAAAAATTTTCAGAAATAAAATATGACACTGTTGATCAGGGAAGAACCTCCAAAATAAAATTTATTTATTATCGGGAGGATAAAAATGTCAGTAAACGAATCAACTATCACAAGTAATTCCATGAAAGAGAATCGCTACTCTAAAGTGCGCACTATGACAGGGGTTGCGATGCTTTCAGCAGTTGCCTATGTACTTATGTTTCTGGAATTTGCAGTTCCGCTCATGCCGTCGTTTATAAAAATGGACTTTTCTGAGCTTCCGGCACTGATCGGCGGTTTCGCATACGGTCCGGCAGCGGGTGTTGCGATCTGTCTTATAAAAAATGTGATCCATCTGCTTAATACGCAGACTGGAGGAGTCGGAGAGCTTTCCAATTTTATACTTGGTGCAGTATTTGTCTTTGTGGCAGCTTCAATTTATAAAAAAGCACATTCAAAGGTGGGAGCAATAATCGGATCGACTATCGGAGCTGCAATAATGGCAGGGATAAGTCTTATAACTAACTATTATATTGTATATCCTATTTACACAGTGTTTATGCCTATGGATGCGATCATTGGCGCATATCAGATCATTCTTCCGTCAGTGAAAAACCTCTGGCAGTGTCTGCTTGTATTTAATGTTCCATTCACATTTATCAAGGGAATGTGCTCGGTTATTATAACATTTTTGGTATATAAGCCGCTTTCACCAATACTTAAGGGCGAACGATGATGCGGTGAATCCTTGCATAAAAATATAAGTCAGCTTATAATGAAAGCGCGTTTCCCAAAAAGGAAGCGCGCTTTTATGCATATTAAATGGTTCAAAATACAAATGAGGATTTTTAATGGATAAAATTTTAGAATCATTCAGTCGTGATGAAACTTATGAAATAGGTCGCAGGATGGGAGAGGAAGCTAAAGCAGGGCAGGTGTTTGCCCTTCAGGGTGACCTCGGAGTCGGGAAGACTGTATTTACAAAAGGCTTTGCGGCTGGCCTTGGCATTAAAGAACCTATTAATTCGCCTACGTTTACTATCATGCAGATGTACGATGAAGGACGTTTGCCGTTCTTCCATTTCGATGTTTACAGAATCGGAGACATAGAGGAAATGGATGAGATAGGCTATGAAGACTGTTTTTATGGAGACGGAGTCAGCATGGTAGAATGGGCAGGACTGATAAAAGAAATAATGCCTGAAGATACAATAGTTGTAACCATTTCCAAGGAGCTTGAGAAGGGGTTTGACTATCGTAAGATAAAGATAGGAAAGGGTTTAGATGAATTATGAAGATATTAGCAGTTGATTCATCGGGACTGGTTGCCTCAGTAGCGATCCTTGAGGATGATAGTATCCTTGCGGAGTATATGGTAAACTATAAAAAAACACACTCAGAGACACTGATGCCGATGATTGATGAAATCGTAAAGATGACGAATACAGATCTCAAGACTCTTGATGCAATAGCAATTGCAGGCGGCCCCGGATCTTTTACAGGTCTCCGTATTGGTTCGGCAACAGTCAAGGGAATTGCACAGTTTTTGAATATACCTATAATCAGTGTGCCGACAGTAGATGCTCTGAGCTATAATTTCTGCGGAAGTGACAGGCTTGTCGTACCGATCATGGATGCAAGAAGAAATCAGACCTATACAGGCATCTTTGATTTTCATGATGGAAATGATCCTGAAGTGCTTATGGAACAGTGCCCGATGAGCGTTGAAGATCTCGCCGGACACCTCAATGAGATCGGCAGACCAATCGTTCTTCTCGGTGATGGAGTTGCCAGATTCAGAGAGACGCTTGATGAGTTGCTTACAGTAGATCATATTTATGCACCTGCACACATGAGCAGGCAGAGAGCAGGAGCTGTAGCGGTTCTTGGTGCAAAATATTACGCCGAGGGTAAATATACTTCTGCGGAGGAACATGAACCGGAATACTTGCGTAAATCTCAGGCTGAACGCGAAAGAGAGGCACAGAATGCCTGAATTTCGCAGGATGCGTATAGATGATGTTCATGCGGCAGCGAAACTGGAAGCAGAAGCTTTTGGTAAAGATGCCTGGAAAGAAAAAGATTTTATAGAAACACTCGGATTGGATTATGCCCTTTATGTCGTTGCATTAGAAAACGAACAATTGGCAGGAATCTGTGGTCTAAGGAATTTATGCGGAGATGCCGATATTACAAATGTGGCAGTATCAGATTGTCATAGAAGAAAGGGCATAGCACGGGCAATGCTGGAATTTCTGATGAAAGAGTCAGAAAAGATCGGCGTTCAACAGTTTACCCTTGAGGTGCGTGCTGGGAACATTCCGGCGATAAAACTTTATGAAGGACTTGGATTTATCACGGAGGGTGTGAGAAAGAATTTCTACACAGATCCTACCGAGGATGCACTGATAATGTGGAATAGAGACTGGAGGACTAATGCTTGATGTCTGCCTTTTAGGATGCGGTGGAATGATGCCGCTTCCATACCGGTGGCTTACGTCACTGCTTCTTAGATACAATGGCAATAACTGTTTGATCGACTGTGGTGAAGGAACCCAGATAGCGTTGAAAGAGCGTGGCTGGAGTCCGAAGCCGATCGGAATGATACTGTTCACTCATTTTCATGCAGATCATATAAGCGGTCTGCCGGGATTGCTCCTGACGATGGGAAATGCAGAACGGCATGAACCGCTTCTTTTGGTAGGACCGAAAGGGTTGGAACGTACTGTTCGTGCTCTTCTTACAATTGCACCGGAGCTTCCTTTTCAAATTCAATATAAAGAACTGGAAGGCGATTGTGAGTTTGTTTGGAATGGTTATCGAGTAAATGCTTTTAAGGTTAATCATAATATTGTATGCTATGGTTATACAATAAATATTGACCGCGCTGGAAAATTCAATGCGCAGAGGGCAAAAGAGCTGAATATCCCATTGAAATTGTGGAGTCATCTGCAAAAGGGAGAAACAGTTTCAGATGAGACTGGAAACACATATATTCCGGAAATGGTCATGGGAGATCAAAGAAAAGGAATACAGATAACCTATACAACAGATACGCGTCCTACAGCATCTATAGTAGAACATGCCAGAAATTCAGATCTGTTTATATGCGAAGGCATGTATGGAGAGGATGAAAAGCTTGCAAAAGCAAAAGAGCATAAGCATATGACTTTTACCGAAGCTGCTGAAATAGCGAAAAAAGCAGAGGTTAAGGAAATGTGGCTGACGCATTTCAGCCCCTCCCTTGTTAATCCTAAGGAATTTTTAGGTAGTGCAAAGAAAATCTTCCCGGGCACTAAGCTTGGAAAAGATGGAAAAACAGTGGAGCTGGATTATGAAGAATAACAATGGAAAGACTAAAGTTGTATTAGTTTTTGTGATTATAGTCATTGCTGCAGTTGTCGTTTTCTATTATTTTATAAATAAACCAAAATCGGATGAAAACATGACAGTTTTGTCAGAAACACAGGCTGTTGTACAACGTGATCTATCCATTGAATATCCGAAGAGCCCGAGGGCTGTTGTGAAGTATTATGCAGAACTTAGTCAGTGCATGTATGATACACAAAATACTGAAAAAGATATTTCAGATCTTGCGATACAGTCAAGAAAACTGTTTGATGCAGAGCTTCTTGCACAGCAGACAGAAGAGCAGTATCTCGTGGATTTGAAAAGTACAATAAAAAAGTTTGCAGATGAGAAAAGAAAAATAGTCAATTTTACATTGTCGTCGGTAACAGATGTTGAATATGCTACCGTTGATGAGGGTGAATTGGCTTCCTTGTATTGCATATATACCTTGCAGAAGGGCACGTTAAATTATAGTGATAAAGAGCAATACATACTTCGAAAAGACAGCGAAGGACACTGGAAGATCCTTGGCTGGCAGACTGCAGGCGGAAATCAGGGAACATAATAATGAGCAGTAAAGACACATATATATTGGGAATAGAGAGCTCCTGTGATGAAACAGCAGCAGCTGTTGTAAAAAATGGAAGAGAAGTGCTATCAAACGTAATATCATCACAGATAGCGATACACACATTGTATGGCGGTGTAGTACCGGAAATAGCTTCAAGAAAACATATAGAAAAGATAAATCAGGTGGTCACTGAGGCCTTAAAGCAGGCAGGAATGAAAATTACTGACTGTGATGCCATAGGAGTAACATATGGCCCGGGTCTTATAGGACCACTTTTAATAGGCGTTTCATTTGCAAAAGGATTGTCATATGCGTCAGGAGTGCCCCTTGTTGGAGTTCACCATATCGAAGGGCATATTTCAGCCAATTATATTGAAAATCATGAGTTGGAACCACCTTTTCTGTGCCTTGTTGTGTCAGGAGGACACACACATCTCGTACGCGTTAAAGATTATGGCGAGTATGAGATACTTGGGCGTACGCAGGATGATGCGGCAGGAGAGGCGTTTGATAAAGTTGCGCGTGCGATAGGACTGGGATATCCAGGAGGGCCTAAGATCGATAAGGTCTCTAAAGAAGGAAATCCGGATGCTATCCATTTTCCGCGTGCGCATGTTGGAGACAGCGAATATGATTTTTCGTTCAGCGGATTAAAAAGTTCTGTACTTAATTATTTGAATTCACTGGAAATGAAGCATGAACAGTATGTTCAGGCTGATGTTGCAGCATCTTTTCAAAAAGCGGTTGTAGATGTATTAGTCGGCAATTCAGTGCATGCTATAGAAAAGTTCCATGCTGATAAATTCGCGTTGGCTGGTGGTGTTGCGTCAAATTCTGCGTTGCGTGAAGCTATGCAGAAGGCGTGTGAAGAGCGTGGGGTTAAGTTTTACAGACCTGCACCTATACTCTGCACTGATAATGCGGCTATGATTGGATCTGCTGCTTATTACGACTTTAAGAAGGGTATAAGAGCAGGTCTTGATCTTAATGCAGTGGCTAACCTTAAACTTGGAGAAAGAGCATATTGAACAAAATAAGAAAGGCATAAATTTATGAAAGTTGATGCAATCGTACTTGCGGGCGGTAAGGGAAGAAGAATGGGAGGAAGCACTCCTAAACAATATCTTGATCTTTGCGGGAAACCGGTTCTATATTACTCGTTAAAGGCATTTGAAGACTCCTTTATAGATAATGTTACACTGGTTTGCGGTGAAGGCGAGGAAGATTACTGCCGCAAGGAGATTGTCATCAAATATGGCCTTACAAAAGTCAATAAAATAGTTGCAGGCGGAAAAGAACGCTATGATTCTGTATATGCAGGTCTGATGGCTGATAATGGGTGTAACTATGTTTATATTCACGATGGAGCACGTCCGCTGGTTACTCAGTATATACTTGAGAGGCTCCAGCATTATGTAGAAAAATATGGTGCTGCGGTTGCGGCATCACCGGCTAAGGATACAATCAAGATCGATAATGGTGATGGCTTTATAAAATCAACACCGGATCGTTCATCAGTGTGGCTTATGCAGACTCCTCAGGTGTTTGAGTATCCACTGATACGTGATGCGTATCAGAAGCTTATGGATTCTAAAGATAGATTAAAGCAGGCTGGAGTATCGGTTACAGATGACACAATGGTTGCTAAAATGTTTGGCGACGTGGATGCACGGCTTGTTGAAAATCCAGAGTCTAATTTAAAAATTACTACGCCTGAAGATATGATAATTGCAGAAGCATTGCTTAGGAAAAAAGAAGAAAATTAAAATAAAATAAAAAAAATTAAAAAAAGTGTTGACATGGAAGTTGTTATTTGATATTATCATATTCGCGCCACGGAAAACGCGGCGGACATGAAAAGCCGAAAGGCTTACAACTGAAATGACTGGAGAGGTATCGAAGTGGTCATAACGAGGCGGTCTTGAAAACCGTTTGGCGGCAACGCCACATGGGTTCGAATCCCATCCTCTCCGCTATGAGCACTTAGATGGTGGCGAGCCGAAGGCAGCATCCTAAGTGTGATATTATTTAAATATGATCATCTGATTCAGGCAATTTGGAGAAGTACCCAAGTGGCTGAAGGGACACCCCTGGAAAGGGTGCAGGTCGTTAATAGCGGCGCGAGAGTTCAAATCTCTCCTTCTCCGTCATGAAAACCCACCGAAAGGTGGGCTTTTTTTATGACGGAGAAGGAGAGATTTGAACTTGAGTACCGCAGGCGCGATGATGAGGCTGTTAGCGACCGCGAAGCGGGAGCGATACAGCCTCACATGCGAAGCAGGCAACGAAAGTTGCCTGCGGAGAAGAGTTCAAACCAACCCACCGTAAGGTGGGTTCCAGACTGAAGACAATGCCCCCTGAAAACTAAGCAGGGATATTTCAAACAGCGAATGCCACAATGCCTTGGATTTCATACGTCACTTGCGGTTCCGCAAGTGACTGTTCTGAATAGTTACCAGCAATCTTCTATAACATACCTGTCATGTAAATCGGAATATATGTTATTCCATCTGAATGTTTCAAGTCTTTTGTATAGATTATGTAACGATCCTGAACCTTGATCGGGTATTTTTTAATAAAATAATCAAACGATTTATGTGATAAATAACCGGATGACTTGACTTCGATAGGGCAGAGATTTTTGTTTTTCACAATAAGAAAATCAATCTCATATTTTTTTTCCGTATCGGTCTTCTCAGGTGTATATTTATATTCATGGAAGTACAGATCCCGGCCGGTGGCTCTTAGCATCTGAGCAACGACGTTTTCAAAAACCATCCCCAGATTTGAGCCGAGTTTATCATATATGAGTGCTCTGTATATATCATCAGTCTCGCTCTTTTCCCTTATCATCTGAGACACCAATAGTCCTGTATCACCCATATACAATTTGAAATTGCTCCGATCGGCATACAGTTCAATAAGGACATCGGGCATGGTGACATTGGTACATAGGTTTCCGATCATTGATTCCGCCACTAATTCAACAGAATCCACATAGTTGATATATCTTGCATTCTTGTTTAATTCGGAAAAAGTAAAATGCATGTCATGATTGGATAGCTGTCTGGGAATTGTCTTAAATATCAGAGATGCCTTTTCTTTTTCTTCGTTATCATACTTTTTCAGATCATCCTCATATAGCGTAAGAATATCTTGTTTTACTCGATCTATGGAAGAATAGCTGTCTCCGTTAGCATATGCTGATACTGCCTGCGGCATTCCTCCAACTGCCATATATTCTCTGAATGTTTTCATTATCGCTCTATGTGCAATATCACCAAGAGGCATGCGATGTTCAAAGGCTTCGCTGATGGCTGACATAGCCGTCACATTCGACGTTGCCCAAAGGAACTCTTCAAAGTCCATGGGATACATTTTTAATTTTTCCTCTTCGGATGGTATGAGGATGTCCTTTACGTTTTTCTTTATGCTGATAAGAGACCCTGTCTCAATATAGTCGTATCTGCCATCTGCCACCAGATGCTTTATTGCCTGCCGCGCCTTTGGAAAAAGCTGTACCTCATCGAATATGATAACAGAATGTTTCTTAGGTAAATCTTTCCTTTTAATTGCAAAGAGATTTCTAAAGAAAGTATCGAGATTGTCTATATTCTCTTCGAAATTGCGATGAACATCGGTTGTTTCAAGGGAAAAATCCAGCAAAAGATAATCTTCATATTCATTTTTAGCGAATTCCTCTGCAATCGTACTTTTACCAACCCGCCTTGCCCCTTCAATCAGAATAGCGCTTTTGCCATCCGATCTCTTTTTCCACTCTAGCAGTTTGTCATATATTTTCCTTTTGAAATTCATAGGTATCCTCCAAAAACTCTGTATAAGCTAAAAACATATGGATGTAACGAAATTGTCAAATGTTTTTCTCTAATTTTTAACGAATTTAAGAAATGTTTTTCTGATTAATTTAACGAAAACAGAAAATGTGGCATGATGCATTGTAACAGTCAAGAAAAGTAATACACCTTCCTCTTACGTGAGCGGGATTTAAGGGAAGAGACGATTATTCAGCCCATGAAGTTGTTACGGAGCTTGATAAGCTTAAAACCTCAGCTGACAATTACACTTCAAGCCATGACCACTGGTACAAAGCCAAGAAGGAACTCGGAAGACACAGAAAGGCAAAATCCATAGAGCTTTCTGCCTGGGCAGAAGAGAAGCTTAACTACAGAGATCCGAAGAACGGATTTATGGTATCATTATAAGATCTGGGCAAGTAATCTCGATAAGAAGCCTTTAAATACCCTGATCTCGGAGAAGAAGGAAACTACGAAGATATTCAGGGCAGAGGCCGATAAGAGAAAGAAGATCACGCATGAAGACCTGATGAAAAACAGGCAGAAAGGAAAGGAAAAGATAGACTACCATAAAAAGAGGGTAGAGCTCAGAGCAAAAGGAAATGCGCCTGCAGCTGAAGCCGAAGGACCGGAAATGTAAGAAATCTGAATAAGGAGTTGATCGGGGGTGTCAGTGAGGAAGGCTCTCTGACACCCTGTTAACTGCCTTTTGACTGTGGACTTATTATTGTGATATTATTCACAGGGTATTCATATCTGATACTCTACATATACTAATCATTAAGGATGTGCTGAAATATGGTTTTAGGGATAGATCTGGGGACGACTTATTCCGCCGCAGCCTATACAGATGACGACGGAAATATTCAGGTGGTCGTAAATTCTGACGGAGAGCGAACTACGCCCTCTGTTTTCTATGAAGAATCAAAAGACAGCATCATTATCGGAGAGATAGCAAAGGAGAATGCGGTCCTTCATCCGAAGGATGTGGTTTCTGTCGTAAAAAATGACATGGGAAAAGCTGTGAAATACGAGATGAGCAGCGGCAATACCTATGTACCTGAGCAGATTTCCGGATTCATCATTAAAAAGATGGTGCAGGATGCGGAGGCGTTTTCTGGAAAAAAGATCACAGATGTGGTAATAACCGTACCCGCCTATTTTAATAATGCCCAGAGAGTGGCAACTGAGGATGCGGCAAAGATCGCCGGAGTGAATATGATAGGCTCCATTAATGAGCCCACCGCTGCGCTCCTTTCCTATATCAAAAAGAATAAGATAGAGCACGGAAATGTAATGGTCTATGACCTGGGCGGCGGAACCTTCGATGTCAGCATAGTCAGGGTGGATGGCGATGATATAAGAGTGCTTTCAAATGACGGTATCGCGAAGGCCGGAGGACATTTCTTCGATATCTTCATTGTGGACTATATCTGCGAATACTTAAGAGAAAATCATGATCTGGATCTGGAGGATCCGGAATATATTGAGGAGCTTCAGGATCTCTACACCAGGGCAGAAAGATGCAAGATCCAGCTTTCCGCAAGAGAGAGCGTGAAGGTTCCGGTAAAGGTAGGGGATGTCAGGGATTCGGTGGAGATCACCCGGGAATTCTTCGAAGGCAGATTAAAAAGGTTTTACAGGAGTACAGAGGTCAGGATGAATAAGGCTCTGCAGAATGCGGGTCTTACGGTAAATGATCTTGATACGGTGCTCCTCGTAGGAGGGTCCAGCAGGATACCCTATATTGAGAAAAATGTGGAGGCATTTACCGGGAAGGCTCCGGCAAAGGACGTGAATCCGGACGAGGCTGTAGCAATGGGGGCTGCCATTTTTGGGAGCTTAAAATCCGGGACCGAGACAAAGAAAGCTTTCACAGATGCCAATTCTCACGGTATCGGCTTCCTTTATTTTGCCACAAAGAACGAGCGGAAAAACCAGATCCTTATCGAGAAGAACTCAAACCTTCCGGTGAAGGTCACACAGAAGGCAAAGACCATTGTAAAGTCCCAGGAGAGGATAACCCTCACGGTGACTGAAGGAGAGTCGGAGAACCCTGAAATGGTGAAAGAGCTCTGTGTTCTCGATATCGAGCTTCCGGAAAATATAGCGGAAGCCACGGCAGTTGATATAACTTATGAATTAAATGAATATCAGCTTCTGCATATATACGTGGATATACCGTCTGTTCCGGACTGGGGTTATGAATATGAGCTTCCACGGGAAAATGACCTTACGGCAGAGGATATAGCTGTAATGACGGGGATCACTCTTGAATACAGTGTGAGCTGACCGTATAGAAGGAGAGTATAAATGGACATAGAAACACTTGCGGAGATGAAAAGACAGGGGGATTTTGAGTCCATTATAAACTGGGCTGATGAAGAGGGCTTAGATAATATAAATGACGGAAGCATGCTGATATTTGCAGCTGAGAGCTATGAAAGGAAAGGGCGGAAGGATGAGGCTGTTTATGCTTATCGGCGTGCACTAAAGGATCATTCCGAGGAGACCGCCGCAGAAGGGTTATTTAAGCTTTTAAGAGCCGGAGGTGAAGGAGCGGCGGATTCACTTACAGGACTTGCTGATTTCCTGGAGGAAAGCTGTCTTTCTGATGAGATAATGCTGCTTTCCCGGTTCGAGACATCACGCCTAAAAAATGAACCGCTTTCAGATCAGCTTTCATATCTAAAGGAGTATCTTTCTGATTTTTCCAATGATGAAGATTATTATGGTCTCTATATTGAACTTTTAAGAGAGGATGGAAATGAAAAGGAAGCGGAGCGGCAGATAAACCGTTATAACCGCTTATTTGACACCACATACGATCCGGATATATCCATTAAGAGGAAGCTATATGCTGCTTCAGAAGTGCCAGAAGAAAAGCCTGCATCGGAAGAACGTATTTCACTTAAGAGTGCTGTGCCAGCGGTTAAACAGAAAAAAGCTTCTACCCAAATACCCACAGTAAGCCTTTCAGAGCTGGCGGGAAGCAGGGCATTCAGTAAATTTAATAAGACAAAGGAACGTGCGATTGAACCGCCTTCAATAGAAGAACGCTTTGAAGATATTGTGGGAATGAAGGAAGCACGGGAAAAATTAAGCACTCTTTACCACGTGATGAAGATGCAGCGTGAGAGGCAGGACTGGAACGAGAATTTCGAAGACGACATGCTGAGATCCACGTGCTTTTTAGTTACCGGGAAAAAGGGGTACGGGAAAACCCTCCTTGCGGCTACCATTGGCTCCCTTCTTTATGACTTCGGGATACGGGGTGCAGAGGAAGCAGTGTCCGTGGAGGCAAAGGACTTTGAAGAGAGTCTTGATACCTTAAATACCCTGGATGATGTGACCCTTATCATAGAGAATGTGGAAAGGGTCGCTGACGAAAAGCGAAAATTCGGTGACTTCGCATGGAAGATACGGAAGTTCCTGAAAGAGCATAAAGATAAGATAAGTATTATCATTACAGGAGAAAAGGAAAGCGCGGAAAACCTCCTTGCGGAAGAACCGGACATAGGTCTTGATATCTATATGGAGATAGATATTGAGCCATATGACGGAACTCAGATGACAGATATCTTCCTAAAGATTGCAGACCGTAATAACTGGCTCCTTGATGAAGAAGCCTTAAAGCTCGTAAGTAAGCAGATACCAAGGGAAATGAAGCTCTCAACCTTCAGGGGAGGACATACTCTTGACGAGAAGCTGTCCCTTGCAAAGCTGAATGCGGCTGAGAGGTTTGAACTCATGGATGACGTGAGTGATGAAGATATGGTGACCTTACGGGCTGCGGACTTTGAAAATCAGGGAGTAAGCGCAAGCGTCCCGGAGCTCTTAAAAAAGCTGGATTCATTAACCGGTTTAGCAAGTGTAAAGACAGAGGTGGCCCGGGAGATAGACAGGCTGATAACCGCAGAGGAAGCTGAAAATGCCGGAGCAAAGAGGGAAAGAAACGCAGTGTCTCTCCACATGGTATTTAAGGGGGCTCCCGGAACAGGTAAGACCACTGTCGCCAGGATAATAGGCGAGATATATGTATCTCTCGGCATCCTTCCCGGAAATAAAGAGGGCATGATAGAGTGTGACAGCTCAGACCTTGTAGGGCAGTATATAGGAGAGACTGCCCAGAAAACAAAGGCTATGATCGATAGAGCCATGGGAGGTGTTCTCTTTGTGGACGAAGCCTACGGAATGACCCAGAACCAGTTCGGTTCGGAGGCTGTTACGGCTCTTATTAAAGCCATGGAGGATTACAGGGAATCCCTTATGGTGATCTTTGCAGGCTACACAAAGGAAATGGATGAATTCCTGGATCTGAACCCGGGACTCAGAAGCCGTATCGGAAAGCATATCATTTTTGAAGATTATAGCGAGGAAGAAATGCTCACTATCTTCCAGGGGATGATAGCAGGCGATAAGCGTTATCTTGATAAGGATGTAAAGGACAGTATAAAGGAGCTCATCGCCCAGAGGTCCAAAGTCGCAGACTTTGGAAATGCAAGGGGAGTCCGGAATCTGGTTACCCTGGTGGAGAGCGCCCAGGATGAGAGACTGAGTAACCTTATCCGTAACGGAAAGACACCGGACGGCAATGAATACGATATTATCCGGAAAGAAGATGTGGAAGCGGTATTAAATCATAGGAGCGAAGGAAGTAAGGACCTTGATGACCTTCTTAGAGATCTTGATGCCCTGGAGGGACTCCGGAGCCTGAAAGAGGCTGTTTATAAAAATGTAAATGCGGTAAAGGCAGCAAACCGCAAAAAAGAAATGGGTCTTGACGGCACAGTAAGGATCGAAAACCTCCATCTCGTATTTAAGGGAGGACCCGGCACAGGAAAGACCACTGTTGCAAGGAAGATAGGATATATCTATAAGGCTCTGGGACTCCTTCCAAGAGGGGATGAATTAAATGAATATGACGCCGCAGACTTTATCGGCACAGTTGTGGGTGAGACCGAGAAAAAGGTGGAGGAAAAGGTAAATCATTCACTGGGGAGCGTACTCTTTATAGACGAAGCCTATCAGTGGAGCCGGTCAGGAACAGGTTACGGACAGCAGGCCATAGACAGGCTCGTTAAATTCATGGAGGACAAACGGGATAAATTCATGGTGATCCTCGCAGGTTACACTGCAGAGATGGATGAATTCCTTTCGAAAAACCCGGGACTAACGAGCCGCATTTCAGAACAGATAGTATTCGAAGACTTTTCACCGGAGGAGCTCCTTTCAATATTTAGGAAGATGACGGCGGATAGAGGCTTTAAGCTTCAAGAGGGAGCGGAAAGCACCGTAAAAGATCTTTTAAAGATACGGAGCAGCGCTAAAGACTTCGGTAATGCGAGAGGGGTCAGGAATACTCTTGATGAGGTCCTTCGCATGGTGGATGAGAGGATAGCGGAAACTGATCCCGGGAGCCTTACTGAGGAAGACTGCCTTACCATTATGGTTTCCGACGTGGAAAAGCTCTTAAAAAATGGCAGTGCGGCAGAGGATAGTGAGACAGTTGAAACCCTCTTAAATGAGCTTGACCAGATGACCGGACTCTCATCCGTGAAGGCAAAGGTCCATCAGATAGTGGGAGAAGCCCAGTTTAATAAGCTGGCAGAGGAGCAGGGGCTGTCGACCGGCGGACACGGGACCCTGCATCTCTTATTCAAAGGAAATGCGGGAACCGGAAAGACCACTATCGCCCGGACCCTTGGAAAGATCTACTACTTACTTGGTATGCTGAAAAAGCCGGATGTGACAGAGTGTGACAGAAGCTCTCTCGTAGCAGGGTACGTGGGACAGACTGCAGCAAAGACCCAGGAAGTCATTAACCGTGCAATGGGCGGGATCCTTTTCGTGGATGAAGCCTACACCCTTGCTTCCGGAGGAGAAAACGACTACGGAAAAGAAGCTCTTACCACCATAATGAAGGCCATGGAGGATAACAGGGATGACCTGATGGTGATATTTGCAGGCTATGAAAAAGAGATAGACGAGCTCCTGAATCTGAACCAGGGCTTATCCAGCAGGTTCTCAAAGCAGAATGAAGTGATATTTGAAGACTATACGGATGAAGAACTTACGGAGATCTTTATCTACCAGGCTCATAAAAAAGGCATGGTGATCGATGATGAGCTCCGGAATAGCATTACGGAGAGGATACGGGGCACGAAAGCAGAGACAAAGGACTTCGGTAATGCAAGAGGAGTCCGGAATCTTGTGGAGGAAACAGACGCAAGGAGAAAGCAGAGAATAGCGGAGATGGCACTGTCAGGACAGATGCCGGATAAAGATACTATGCAGAGAGTGATCAAGGAGGATATCAGATGAATGAGAGAGAGTTTTCAGCCTTTCTACGGGAGCTTGGCATTCCGGAGAGTAAGAGCTTCCGGGAAAAGAAGGAGCTTATAAGCCTGAAAATGGCGGAATTCCAGGACAGTCCTCAGTATATGGAGGACGGGGCTGATGAAAAACAGGAATTATTTGATGCCGCAATGGACTATGCTGAAGAAATGCAGAAAATGCAGGAGAGCGGCATTATGCTGGATAATGCAGAAGAATCAGTGAGAGACCCCGAAATACTTACGTCTCCTGCAGCCGTGAATGAGGCTGACATAGACACGCTGAAAAACAGAGGTCAACGGGTATCAAACGCTGCGGATAACGTAACGGAGATAGAAGTGACATCCCAGTCGGCGTCTAACCCCCAGGGCGGGAGTACGTCTGGCGGGACCGCTCAGCCTCAGGGAAGCGTGTCACAGCCTGTTACACATGCACAGTGGTTTAAGTCGGTAAACGGTGCAGATAATATCGATAACCTCTTTATCCAGGCGATAGATAATATTACCTATGATGAATGGGATAAGGCTTCACGGGTGCTTGACAGTATAATAAATGCCGAACCCAGAAACCCCGGAGCATTTCTCGCCAAAGCTTTTGTAGATTTCAGGATAAGGGATATAAAGGAACTGGAATTCTTAACTGACAACGTGGTGAGTTTTAATAAACTCGCAGGGAATACAAACTTAAGGCGTGCAAGAGATTACGGCGATAATGCTCAGAGCAGGGAGCTTACTGCATACATTAATGATAACGCCAACTACAGAAAATATCTTGCTGCTGAAAAGGACTATCAAAAGAGTAATAAAACGGATCTTAATCTCGTAAAAAGTGCTCTGTCAGGATTTGAAGCTATTTCAGGATACAGGGATGCAGATGCGAGAGCTGCTGAAGTAAAGAGTCTTATCGGAACTCTCAAAGATAAGAAGAAAGATGATGAATACAATGATGCGGTTAAAGCTCTGAAAGCGAGTGTTGTCAAGGGGGATTACGAAAAGGCAGAGAAAAAACTTAAGGCTCTTGGTGACTATAAAGACGCAAAAGACCTGTTAAATACCTGTCAGAAAGAGATCAGAAGTCAGCAAAAGCTTGAAGCAGCCCGTTATAAAACCAGGACTATAATAAACAGAATTGCACGCATACTCGTAGTGATTGCGCTCCTTCTTGTTGGTCCCGGAAACGGTGACTTTATTGAGGCAGATCATGAAGGCTGGTTTCCGGATATGGATAAAGCAATCCACCGTTTCGTGCCGGTACCTGTACTGTCTGACCAGGAAAAAGATATATACGGAAGAGTCTATCTCGGGACAGGGATACTGAACGTGGAGGCAGAGAAGCCCGGACTTCCGGTATTTGCTCCGTTTGCAAAAGAGATAGTATTTAGAGACGATAACGGCGACAGAATAGAAAAGTAAGGAGGGACAGATAATGATTTCAGATATTATTAATGATCATATTAATGACCAAGGAGTAGCTTCCTGGGTATATGTGTTTGTAAATGTTTTAATAATAGGACTGTTAAAGAGTGCAGCCTGCTTTTGCTGGAACAGCAACGGAGAGATTGAATTGCTCTTTTTTCCTCTTATTATCGCAACCGGTATAAAGACCATAGTAGCATTTAAGTACCTCGTTAGTGGAGATAACTTCTATATGGATTTAGGAGGGATAACGTCAAAGCTTGCCGTTCTCTACTTTATAGTGTCTGTAGTATCGATAGTGGTGTGAGGTGTCGGAGTAACTAATGAATTGATAAAGATCTCTTCCCCTTCTGGGGGAAGGTGTCAGCAGAGCTGACGGATGAGGGATAAGTATGGATTTTAAATCAAGATTTCAGGAAAAAACAGCAACTGATAAAAAAACAGCGGCGGAATGCAGCGGGAATGCTGTCGCGAAAGCTGTTTCCGTACCCGGTAAGGCAGCAGATGCGGATATATTGAAGATCTTAAAAAGGCCCAGATCGAAGAAATATATGAAGGCTCTGAAGCTTCTGGATATCATCTCCGAAAATGACAAGAGGATCATAGCAGAAATGAAGAAGGAAGCCGGCTTAAGTGAGGACGCCGATGTTACATATACCGAAGAAGATATGGAGGCTTTCAGGGCGAGAGTCAGGGGCATTATTGAGGAAGAGATAAAGAAAGAAGAAGAAGAACTAAAGAAGCGTGAACTAAAGAAACTTCAGTCGCTGAATATGACTTATGCGTACTGTTATATTGCTGGATGTGTAGCGCATACTATCACAAAAACTGGTTTAATTCTTAAGCATTATAATAAGTCTGAGATCTCGGAATTACCTCCGGAACAGAAATTTGCGGCATCGTTGATAAAAGGAGAATCTGACATCGCAGAGATCAGAGATGGTTACATCGTCCACAGAAATGGAAGAGGCGATGTGATAAAGATGTACAATATAGAGGATGTCGTGTGGTGAATCGTCATCAAGCCCACGTAAAATCAGGCTTTCAGAAAAAAGTTTCAGATTTCTGAAAAAAGTTGTTGACTTCTGTAGAAGTGAATGATATTATCTCTAATGCGCCGCTCGAAAGGGCGGCACAAAAAACGCCTAAAAACAGAAAGAAGAGTAAGTTTTAAGGCATAAGCACTTTGACAAACAAACAGCAATGCAACCCTGAAAATTCCTATTTGAGAGAATAAGAAAATTCAGAAAGAACAATTCGGTTAAAGAAACGCGATTAATGCAAATTAGTCAGTGGAGATTTTGACCGGGACAAACTTTTATTAGAGAGTTCGATCCTGGCTCAGGATGAACGCTGGCGGCGTGCCTAACACATGCAAGTCGAACGGACCCATGGAATAGAATAGCTTGCTAGGACATTCCGGAAGGTTAGTGGCGGACGGGTGAGTAACGCGTGGGTAACCTGCCTCATACAGGGGGATAGCAGTTGGAAACGACTGGTAATACCGCATAAGCGCACGGTACCGCATGGTACAGTGTGAAAAACTCCGGTGGTATG
>JAILMH010000001.1 GCA_024692715.1 Lachnospiraceae bacterium | reverse complement strand
TGAATTCAGCGGAGAGCCTCAGAAGCTCGAGCTTCCTTCAGCTCCAAAGCAGTTCATTCAGTATCTTGAGGAGGACAACCGCCCTCAGGTTCAGCTTGATGTTAATTATGAAAATGGCTTCGGCGTTTCTATCGGACGTCTTAGAGAGGATACTCTTTTTGATTACAAGTTCGTTGGTCTTTCACACAACACAGTACGTGGTGCTGCAGGCGGCGCTGTTCTTTGCGCAGAGCTTCTTAAGGCTAAGGGATATATCACAAAAAAATAAGATATGTGAAAAATACAGGCGGTCGGGGAGAAATCTCCGGCCGCCTTTTTGTTTGATTATAAATACTAAATCTATACCCTAAATTATGTTATAATAATCTTCATGAAGGCTATATTTTTTATATAGTAACTATTCGTAAATGGTGGAGTCCTAAACGGATGCCTGACGCCGGGTTTGAACAAATATGGAGATTATTTTATGAATCTGTCTGGAGTTATGATGGCGGTATTTTGTTTCGGGGTAATTGGGATAATACATCATATGGTCATGAAATCAGAGGAGTGCTTTTCAGGAAAGTGCAGGCCTGTATTTTTTATGGCGGGAGTCACATTTCTGCTGATAAGTATCTGCGTTAAAAGTATCATGGCCTCGATAATGCTTGGGATTCTTGCATGTGTATGCTTATGGAGTATATATATTTTATATGAGCGGGAAAAAGCTTCATTAAAGGAAAATGAACAGACAGGAATTAAAGTTCGAAAAGCTAAAGCTGAAGAGGAATAAAAACAGAGTTCGCTGCGATGATCCGGAAAAGTTATCGCAGCGGACTTTTTTCATATTTATGATAGCTATTTATGTGATACAATACAAGTTATGGGAAAAATTCTAATAATAACAGAGAAACCGTCTGTGGCTCGTGAATATGCTCAGATATTAAAGGTGAGCGGACGTCGTGACGGTTCGATTGAAAATCAGGACTATGTGATAACCTGGTGCGTAGGACATCTGGTGTCAATGAGTTATCCTGAAAAGTATGATATCAAGTATAAAAAATGGTCTATGGCAGATCTTCCGTTTCTGCCTGATGAATATAAGTATGAGGTTATCGATAGCGTAAAAAAACAGTATAAGATCGTTAATGAAGCTCTTCACAGAGAAGATATCTCAACTGTACTCTGGGCAGGAGACTCTGGGCGTGAGGGACAGGTCATTGAAGAGCTGATCCGTATGTACGGAGGTGTGCGAGAGGGCATGGAGGAGCGACGTGTCTGGATCGACTCCTGCACAGAGGAAGAGGTATCCCGTGGAATGCGCGAGGCGAAGCCCTACAGCGAGTATGATAATCTTTCAAACGCCGGGATCATGCGTGGGATAGAAGATTATGCCATGGGAATAAACTTCTCCAGAGCTCTGTCTGTGAAGTACGGAAGACTTCTTAATGATACAGCCGGAACTAAAAAATATTCTGCAATCGCTGTCGGGCGTGTAATGACCTGTGTTCTGGGTATGGTTGTCCGTCGTGAACGCGAGATAAGGGATTTTGTCGAAACAAGCTTTTACAGGGTTATAGGAACCTTTTCTGTTGGTGAAAATTCCTACACCGGAGAATGGAAAGCCGTAAAGGGCTCGGATTATTTTGAATCGCCTAAGCTCTACAGTGAAAAAGGCTTTAAAAATGAAGAAGATGCCAAAGCCATGATAGAAGTGCTTAAGACTTCGGGAGAAGGTAAAGTGGCATCTATTACGAAGTCGCAGGAGAAGAAGAAGCCGCCGCTTCTTTTTAACCTTGCAGAGCTTCAGGCTACCTGTACGAAAAGATTTAAGATAAGCCCTAATGAGACACTGAATATTGCGCAGGAGCTCTATGAAAAGAAGCTTACGACTTATCCAAGAACCGATGCGAGAGTTCTTTCAACAGCGGCTGCAAAGGAGATAACAAAGAATCTCAACGGAGTGGTCAGATACACTCCGACAGCACCGTTTGCAAAGAAGATCCTTGATGAAAAACTTTACTCAGGACTTATTAAATCACAGTATACGGATGATTCGAAGGTAACAGACCACTATGCGATCATTCCTACAGGAAATTTAAGTGAGTATAATAAGCTGTCTGATATTGCAAAGAGAGTTTATGATGTCATAGTCAGAAGATTTTTATCGGTATTTTACCCGCCTGCGGTCTATGAAAAGCTTGCGATTGTGACAACAGTCGGCAAAGAGAGCTTTTTTACATCGTCCAAGGTGCTGAAAGAGCCGGGATATTTCGTCATTACCGGGCAGAACAAGCCTAAGGAGAAAAAGAAGAGTAATGATGATGAATCTGAGGAAGAAGATGACAGCAATGAAGGACTTGCAGCGCTTATAGGAGTTCTAAAAAAGGGAATGGAGGTACATCCTTCAGCCTTTAATATTAAGACGGGAAAGACTTCTCCTCCGAAGAGATATACGTCAGGCTCCATGGTACTTGCAATGGAGAATGCAGGACAGCTCATAGAAGATGAAGAGCTCAGAGCGCAGATAAAGGGCGCGGGTATCGGTACGTCTGCCACAAGAGCAGGAATTATCGAGAAGCTTGTGAAGATAGGCTATCTTGCGCAGAATAAAAAGACGCAGGTACTTACTCCTAAGGAGTTTGGAGAAATGGTTTATGAAGTCGTTTATCTTACAATGCCGTCAATGCTCAACCCAGAGATGACAGCCAGCTGGGAAAAGGGACTGTCGATGGTGGAAAAAGGGGAGATGACTTCAGATAAATATCGTGTTAAACTTGATCAGTATGTTTCGAAGTATGTTGAAAATATAAGGGCAAAGGATCTCAGCGGAGTGCTGGGAAGCAGGATAAGGATGATAAAATCCATGTCGGCAGCGGGCTCTAAGAAAAGTAAATAAAGGAAGGCATTAATTAAATGGAAGAAGCAAAAATAGTTAATCTCTATGACTTAAATGAGACAAGAGCAGCAGAGTATCTTAAAGGATTTACATATCCGTGGGAAGCTCTTGCAGGGATAGGTGATCTTATAAAGAAGATAGGAGAAACTCTTGATCCTGAAATATATGAGAAAAGAGGAGAGGATATCTGGATCGCAAAGTCGGCAAAGGTGTGGCCTACAGTTTCCATCACAGGACCTTGTATAATCGGTGAGCGTACAGAGGTCCGTCAGTGCGCATTTATCAGAGGAAAGGCGCTTGTAGGAGATGACTGTGTGGTCGGAAACTCAACAGAACTTAAGAATGTCATCATCTTTAATCATGTTCAGGTTCCTCATTATAACTATGTGGGAGATTCTATCCTTGGTGTTTATTCGCACATGGGCGCAGGTTCCATCACATCGAATGTAAAGTCTGATAAAAAGCCTGTTGTGGTTAAAAATCAGGCTGGTGAAAAGATCGATACAGGACTTAAAAAGTTTGGCGCTATGCTTGGAGATCATGTTGAAGTCGGCTGCAACAGCGTGCTGAATCCGGGAACAGTACTCGGAAGAAACACTAATATCTATCCGACTTCATGCGTAAGAGGAGTTATTCCTGCAAATTCTATTTACAAATCACAGGACAATATTGTTGCAAAAACTGAGTAATTTTTAAGGTTTTTATGAGAATTCTGCCGGTTTATCAGTTGTTTATCCTTCTGATGAACCGGCATTTTGTTTTTCGTCGGTCACATTAACAACAGTTTAGGTGTCATGTGTACCAAAGTTTATACATTGTTCATAAAACTTTTGTTAATCCTAATAAAGGTACATAAAACCTGTTGCAATTAAAAGGGTTTTGTGAGAAAATTATCAAGATTCCGGGAATGGCTCACGCGGATTCTTAATCATGTTAAAATGGCTCGTTCACATCTTAATACGATACATGATTTAAGAGAGACACCCGGACAGCAATCATTTTCTGAAAGGAGATTTCACATGATTTACACAAAAAAGGTCGAAGATATGTGCAAAGTGCACCAGGACGTGCACCACGGATGCGCACCTATCCCAGAAGAAGCAAAATGGGTACAGGCTAAGGAAGTTAAAGATATTTCCGGTTTTACACACGGTATTGGCTGGTGTGCACCTCAGCAGGGATGCTGTAAGCTTTCCCTCAACGTTAAGGAGGGTATCATCCAGGAGGCTCTCGTAGAGACAATCGGATGTTCAGGTATGACTCAGTCAGCTGCTATGGCAGGCGAGATCCTTCCGGGACTTACAGTTCTTGAGGCACTCAATACTGACCTTGTATGTGACGCTATTAATACAGCTATGAGAGAGCTGTTCCTTCAGATCGTTTACGGTCGTTCACAGTCTGCTTTCTCTGAAGGCGGTCTTGCAATCGGTGCTGGACTTGAGGATCTTGGTAAGGGATTCCGTTCACAGGTTGGTACAATCTACGGAACACTTGACAAGGGACCTCGTTACCTTGAGATGACAGATGGTTACATCACAGATCTCGGACTTGACGCTGATGACAATATCATCGGATACAAGTTTGTTAACTTCGGTAAGATGATGGACTTCATCAAGGCAGGCGATGACGCTAACACAGCATTAGAGAAGGCAAAGGGCCAGTACGGTCGTTTCGATGATGCTGTTAAGGTTATCGATCCTAGAAAACAGTAATTAGTGAAGGAGGACAGACAATAATGGCTGATGAGAATATTGTATTTGAGTCTAAAGAAAGACGTTATGACAACATTATCGCAGTTCTCAAGAACTACGGTATGAATTCTATTGAAGAAGCTGTACAGGTAACAAAAGACGCTGGTCTTGATGTTTACAACCTTGTAAAGGGTGTACAGCCAATCTGTTTCGAGAACGCTTGCTACGCTTACACAGTAGGTGCTGCAATCGCTATCAAGAAGAACTGCCGCAAGGCTTCAGAGGCTGCTGCAGCTATCGGTGAAGGCCTTCAGGCTTTCTGTATCAAGGGTTCTGTTGCTGATCAGCGTAAGGTTGGTCTTGGACATGGTAACCTTGGTAAGATGCTTCTTGAAGAGGAAACAGAGTGTTTCGCATTCCTTGCAGGTCACGAGTCATTCGCAGCTGCTGAGGGTGCTATCGGTATCGCTACAAAGGCTAACAAAGTACGTCAGAAGCCTCTTCGTGTAATCCTTAACGGTCTTGGAAAAGACGCTGCTAAGATCATCTCACGTATCAACGGTTTCACATTCGTTGAGACAGAGATGGATTACCATGCTGATGAGCTTAAGATCGTAAGCGAGACTCCATATTCAAATGGTCCTCGTGCAGCAGTTAAGTGCTACGGTTCTAACGACGTTCGTGAAGGTGTTAAGGTTATGTGGCACGAGAACGTAGATGTATCTATCACAGGTAACTCTACTAACCCTACACGTTTCCAGCACCCAGTAGCAGGAACATACAAGAAGGAAAGAATCGAAGCTGGTAAGAAGTACTTCTCAGTAGCATCAGGCGGTGGTACAGGACGTACACTTCACCCAGATAACATGGCAGCAGGTCCTGCTTCATACGGTTTCACAGATACACTTGGCCGTATGCACTCAGACGCTCAGTTCGCTGGTTCTTCTTCAGTTCCGGCTCACGTTGAGATGATGGGTCTTATCGGAATGGGTAACAACCCTATGGTTGGTGCTACAGTTTCACTTGCAGTATCTATCGAAGAGGCTGCTAAGTCAAACAAGTTCTAATTTAAAATCAACTAAAAACGTAGAAAATACCGCAGTTCCTAGGAATTGCGGTATTTTTTTATTTTAAAGCAAAGTTGATTAAAATTGATTGAAATCGGCATAAAATTGCATCGTAGTAAACAAGTAGCAAACAATGGTAGGTTTTAGGATCACTTAATTTTTTCAATTTCGATACGCATATCTTCAAGGGTCCTTGATAAAATGGCCGACAATAAGCTTTAGGATATATTCGTTTACGTTAGAAGCTTTGGCTTTAGTGATAAACGTATGTCTTGTATCATGTGGTCTGTGTTCCAGGGCGAGAACTTAACAAACCTTGTTGAAACGACTGCGGTATTTATCGTAAGTCGTGAAAGTACCTTGTTGA
>JAILMH010000044.1 GCA_024692715.1 Lachnospiraceae bacterium | reverse complement strand
TGGATCGAAGGTTACCCGGATCATTGGGAATTTTCACCGGAGGAAATATCAGGTGAAGAGCCGGTTATTATGAGCCTTGATGAATTTGAGACGATCCGTTTACTGGATCATGAAGGAATGACCCAGGAACAATGTGCTGACAGAATGGGTGTTGCCAGAACTACGGTAACGGCAATTTATGACAGTGCCAGAAAAAAAGTAGCAGAAGCACTTATAGAAGGAAAGCGTCTTTTGATAAGGGGTGGTAATTATCAGCTCAACGATCAGAAGATTGAAAATCTGGCAGAGAAAAAAGCTGATAGTTTCAGAATTGCTGTAACCTATGAAAATGGTGAGATTTTTCAGCACTTTGGACGTTCAAAACATTTCAAGATCTTTGATGCGGAAAATGGGAAAATTTCCGGAGAGCAGATATTGGAAGCTAAAGGAAATGGACATGGAGCACTTGCAGGTTTTCTGAAAACAGCACAGGTTGATGCTTTGATCTGCGGCGGGATCGGCATGGGAGCAAGAAACGCTCTGGAAGAGGCCGGAATCCGTTTTTATTGTGGAGTCACAGGTTCGGTTGATTCAGCAGTACAGGCCTTTATTGAAGGAACGCTTGAATATGACATGAATGCCAGATGTGAGCATCACTTTGGGTGTCAGTAATAGTAATTAGGAGGATCTATATGAAGGTTGCTATCCCTTTGGATGAAAATAAAATTGATGTTTGTGCAGCTTTTGCCCGCGCACCGTTTTTCCTGTTTTGGGAAGATGGAAAAGAGACAGTAGTAACTAATCCTGCGGCAGAGGCACAGAGTGGTGCAGGTACACAGGCGGCACAGTTCTTAGTAGATAATGCAGTTTCAGTACTGGTTACACCACGCTGCGGACAGAATGCTGCGGATGTATTTACTGCAGCTGATATTAAAATTTATAAATCTGAGAAAGTTTCTGCTGCTGAAAATATCAGCAAATGGCAGGAAGAAAAGCTTGAAAAACTCACACATTTCCATGCCGGCTTTCACGGACACGCATGAAAATCGCCTGTTTAAGCGGTAAAGGCGGTGCCGGAAAGACTTTCGTCGCAGTTAATCTTGCTTCAGCAGCCGGTAAAAGTACATATATTGACTGTGACGTGGAAGAGCCAAATGGTCGCCTGTTCTGGAAACCGGAAGATGTGAAGACTACGGTTGTTTATAAGACTCAGCCGGTGTTTGATGCAGATAAATGTAATGGATGCAGGCAGTGTGTAAAGTCATGCCGCTTTCATGCGTTGATATATATAAAAGAAAAACCTATGCTTTTTCCGGAGGTGTGCCATAACTGCGGTCTTTGTGAAATGGTATGCCCGGAAGGTGCAGTATCTGAGGAAAAGAGCGGTATCGGAGTTCTTGAGATCGGGAGACATAAAGATGTAAAAGTCGTAAGTGGAATCCTAAATCTCGGAGAAGCGTCCGGGATACCGGTTATCCATGAAGCTCTGCATCAGGCAGAGGGAATGACAATTCTGGATTGCCCGCCCGGAAGTGCATGCAGTGTCATGGAGAGCATAATGGACGCGGATTATTGTGTTCTTGTTGCTGAACCGACGGCTTTTGGATTCCATAATTTCAAAATGGTTTATGAGCTTGTACGTTTGCTCAAGAAAAAGTGCGGAGTAGTGATAAATAAGCAGACAGAAGGTTATCAGCCGCTGGAAGAGTTTTGTGAGGAACAGGGACTTTCGGTACTTGAGCGTATTCCGTATGATCAGGAGCTTGCAGGTCATCTGGCTAAAAATGAGATAGCATCAGAGCATTTCCCGGAGGAAATGCAGCGATTTCGTACTATTCTCGACAAGATAGGGGGTGCGAAATGAAGAGACTTCTAATCCTTAGTGGAAAGGGCGGAACAGGAAAAACAACTGTTTCAGCGGCTTTGATCAGGCTATCAAAAACAAAGGCCATTGCGGATTGTGATGTTGATGCACCTAATTTACATCTTGTGGTGCAGCAGTCCGGGGATTCAGAACATGCTGATTTTATGGGCGGAGATAAAGCGTCCGTTGATACAGAGAGCTGCATTGGCTGCGGTAAATGTGAAAACAGCTGTCGCTTTGGAGCAATAAAACTTATCGATGGAAAAGCATCTGTGAATGAATATGCGTGTGAAGGATGCGGAGTCTGCGAATATGTATGTCCGGCGAAAGCTGTGAAACTGGTTCCTGATCTTGCAGGGCGGAGAGAGCTTTATAAAGGTGAACAGGTCTTTTCGACTGCCATGTTGAAAATGGGAAGAGGAAACTCAGGAAAGCTTGTAACGGAAGTAAAGCAGGCTATGCTCAAAGCAGCGCCGGAATGTGAGATCGCTATTACGGATGGATCTCCGGGAATAGGATGTCCGGTGATCGCTTCGGTAAGTGGAATGGATCTGGTGCTGGTCATAGCAGAGCCGAGCGGCAGCGGGATCAGTGATCTGAAACGTTTGTGCAAGACCGCAGAAACCTTTCAGACAAAGCTTGCAGTATGCGTTAATAAATTTGATGTCAGTCCTGAGGCTGCAAATTCTATAGAAGAGTTCTGTAAAGAGCAGGGACTGCCATTTGTTGGAAAGATACCTTACGATCCGCAGGCTATCAAAGCGGTGAATGCAGGTGGTTCAGTAGTTGATATTGAGTGTCCTTCCGGAACAGCCATCAGAGAGTTATATCACAATCTGAGAAGACTTCTGGAATTGGATAACTGAAATATAAAACATATAAAGAGTAGGAGAAATTATTATGAAAATTGCAGTATCATGTAACGGTAGTCAGATCTGGGGACATTTTGGACATTGTGAGAATTTTATGATCTATGACGCAGAAGATGGAAAGATCGTAAAGGAAGAGTCAGTTCCTAATCCGGGACATAAGCCTGGTTTTCTTCCGAACTTCCTTGCTGACAGAGGAGTTGAGGTTATCATTTCCGGAGGAATGGGCGGCGGAGCCGTAGACATTTTTAATGAACGTAACGTAGAGGTTGTACTTGGTGCACAGGGTGATGCCCGTACAGCAGTAGAATCATATCTTCGTGGTGAGTTAGAGTCTACAGGTTCGATCTGCCATGAGCATGAGCATTCACACGAGTGCGGCGAGCACTAAATAAAAACATGCCCCGGACTGCTGAAGTTATCAGTGTCCGGGGCATTTAAGTTAAATAAGTGTAGAGTAGTAGTCTGCTGCTCTTTCATATTCTGCATCATCTTCAATATAGATAACGATAGGATTGTTATCAGCATCTTCCTGTACTTCGTATAAAGCACATTTCTTTGAGTGATCAAGTTTTTTCTTTCCAATCAAAGGAAGCATTGCGAAATATTCCTTTCCTTCGAACTGAAAATACTTATGTACACCGTAATCTGCTGTTGTTCCGTCTGCAAATGGCATTTTTACAATAATATCTTCTAATTTTTTTCCTCTAAAATCCATAATAAGCCTTTCTGTTTAATAATAAACAGATTTTATATCAATTGATCTAAAGTAGTCAAACTGCAGCTTCTTTTTTTGAAAAAGAATTTGAATCTATCTCACTTAAAAGACCTGTCTTGAATAGTACCGGACGGAGAGCAAGATAGGCGATCACACCAACTATGGAATTTATTACTGCGTTTATAACGGTTGCATATGTAGTGATCGCAACCAGGGCGCTTACTGCAGATGCAGCTTTTTCAGCATTTGGAGTAAGAATTGTGAACCAGAAATATTTAATTGCCGGCTCAAGGACGCAATTAACGGCAAGACCTGAAATAGCTGAAATTGCAGACCATCTAAGGATATATGATCTTGGATGATTATGCGATATCTTAGCAATTTTGTGGGCTACAAAACCGACAACAAGGCCGATCACGAGTTTACAGATGAAAGTTCTTGGGGCAGACATAGCATATCCACCGAGTATATCTGCAAGGGAAAGGCCAATAGCACCGGCGATTCCTCCGTGTGGACCGCCTAAAAGAAGTGCACCGAGGACTACAAATGCATTTCCGATGTGAATTTTAGTGCCGGTGGCATTTAGAGCAGGGAAAATGGCATAACCGATGTAGCAAAGTGCAGCCATAAGACCTGTGTAAGCTAATTTCATCAAGTGAATGTTTTTCTCAGACATTTTCATAACAAAGCTCCTCCGCATTGATCATGTTGAATGTAGTCAACGTTGATGTTTAGTGTTTGTCGACAATAGTAAATATAGCATCAAGGTGACATTATTAAAAATACCAAAAATAAAGAATTTTATAATACCAGATTTCGGACGCTCTGTTGGAAAATATACACTTGCACCAAAAAGCGCAGTTTAAAGAACATGACAAGAGATTGTGCAGGATATATAATTATAGAGAAAAGATGAAAATTTTTTTGTACAATTTTATATACTTATGGGCGAGGTGAATTATGGTAAAAAGGAATAAAAAACTCGTTGGACAGATCGTCGGTGTAACACTAATAGGAACAATTATCTTATCGATAATATTAACTGTTTATGGAATCCATTCAATCAATGATGCTTACCTCAATTCCTTTACTGAAGGACTTAAGGCGGCTGCTATCCAGCTGAGAGATGAGGTCACCCATGAGTGGGATGGTGACTGGAGTATTGATGAGGACGGAGTTTTTAGAAAAGGCGGCGAGGATATTCATGACGAGTATGAGAGTCAGTTTGATGACATAGCCTCGCATACAGGTATAGCATATACTTTATTTAAGGGAGATACCAGATATATCACCACACTAAAGGATTCTACCGGTAAGAGAATGGAAGGTACGAAGGCCGGAAGTGCGGTTATCGAAGCGGTTCTGAATCAGGGCGGCGAGTATCTTGCGGCGAATTTTGATATAGCAGGCAGCGACTGGTATGCATATTACTGTCCGTTAAAGAATGACGATGGAACAGTAATGGGTATGGTATTTGCAGGAAGACCGGCAGAGGATGTATATAGTAAAGTTCGTCAGATTGCATTTATCATGGTGATCATAGCGGTCATAGTTGCATTATTTATCGTTTTAGCCGGCATGTATATGATGAAGATTTCATCAATGGCCATAAATGATATCGTTACAGGATTGGGAGATCTTTCGGAGGGAGATCTGAGCTTTAGTTTTAAGGATTCCACGATGAAACGGCGTGATGAACTTGGAGTGATCGCAGAGAATGCTCTTAATTTAAGAGATAAGCTAAAACATGTAATAGAGACCTCAAAGGATCTTTCGGAGCAGGTGACAACGTCAGGTCAAAATCTTTCGGATGCTGCTGGAAATGCTTCAAGAGCTTCTGCTCAGGTTACTTCGGCAATCAATGAGATCAGCAGTGGTGCAGTTCATCAGGCAGAGATTGTTGAAAATTCTGTTGAAAATACAAACGTAATGGGTGGAAATATCGATGGTATTACAGGAAGTATAGAAACGCTTGCTGATGCAGCTAAAGAGATGTATGATGCAACGAACCGGACTGTTGAAGCGCTGGAGAAGCTTGAAGCGCAGAATCAGGAAGTAATGCAGCAGATGAAAGACATTGACAGTCAGATCAAGCTTACCAATGATGCTGTTACAAATATTGCAGAGGCATCAAATGTCATAACAAGTATTTCAAGCCAGACAAATCTTCTTGCACTTAATGCATCGATCGAAGCAGCGAGAGCAGGTGAAGTAGGAAAAGGCTTTGCAGTAGTTGCTACAGAGATCGGATCTCTTGCGGATCAGTCAGGTGAAGCTGCAGTTTCGATAAAGAAGATAGTTGGAAATCTTGTTCAGGAATCGCAGAAATCTGTTGATATCATTGAAAAACTCAATATCGGACTAAATGCACAGAATGATCAGCTTAATTCCACAAGGTCTGATATGGATGGAATGGTTTTGAATGTAAAGAGTGTTGAAGGCGGAACAGTTGATATATCTGATAAGATCACGCATCTTAATGAATCAAAGGATCAGCTAGGTGAACTGATTTCACAGCTTTCAGCAATTTCAGAGGAAAATGCTGCATCATCAGAAGAAACAAATGCTCTGATGCATGAGCTCAATACAACGTTTGAAGATATAACAGATTCGGCTGAGGATCTTAGGAAACTTGCGATCAGTCTTGATGACGAAATGAAATATTTCAAAATTAAATAAAAATATTATAAAATGTGTATAAAAAAGTGCGTAAAGGCTTGCACTTTTTTGGACACATTGTAGAAAAGGCATCTTTCGATATGCTAACATTAAAATGAGCAATAAGTTAGCATGGCGGGAGGTGCCTTTTCATGAACAAAGAAATGAATCAGAATTCTATAGCGTATTTAATTTTAAAAAAGCTGCAAAAAGTTTTTTTAATAATTTCAGTCGTTGTGGTGATCGTGATGGCATGCCTGTTTTTGTTTACGAGATATGTTGCGGTTGTAAATAATGCCGGAGTTGTCAGGGGTGGAAGCCAGAGAGTCATAAAGCAGGTATTTGCAGGTGCAGATTACTCTGCAACTATGACTAAGATAGAGGGAACACTTTCTAAACTTGATGGTTCCATGCATTTAGGTAAGTTTGCATCACGGAGAGATGAGGTTGAAAAGTATTGGAATAACGAGATAAAGACAGCAATCACCTCATACGAGTCTACAGGTGACGGTACTGAGCTTCTGGAGAATTCAGAACAGTTCTTTAACCTGACTAACGAAATGGTAAATGCGGCGCAGGTTGTCGTAGATGTCATGGCAGTAGTTTTATATATACTGCTGATCGCATTTGTGGTGATAGTAGCCCTTATTCTTAAAAATGTATACAGGGTATTCGAATCCAGAGTAGTTAAACCTATTGAAGACCTTGAAGGTGATGTGGATAAGCTTGCAAATGGACATTTGATAGTTGAATTTAATTATTCAAGAGATGATGAGATCGGCATGATGTATGGTCTCTTAAATAAAATGAAATCATCACTTGTGGATTATGTAAATGATATTGGATGTAATCTTGAGACGATCGCAAATGGAGATCTTGTGACAGGAACAGATATGGAATATGTCGGAGATTATGTTCCAATCCATGAAAATATCGTAAACATAAGAACTTCTTTATGTGAGGAAATGGATTCAATGGGACAGCTTGCAGATCAGGTTGCAGAAAGTGCAAGTGAGGTTTCCAAGGTATCACAGGGACTTGCAGAGGGTGCGATGGCTCAGACGGAGAGTATTCAGGGACTTCAGAAAAAGATCGGTGTGACCATGGATCAGAATACTGAGGTCGAGGAATACGTAAATGATGCAGTTAATTCCAGTGAGGAAACTGTAAAGAGTATAGAAGAAAGTAAAGTCTATATGAATAATGCAGTTGAAGCTATGGCGGAGATCAGCAAGGTTTCAGAGGAGATCACTTCTATACTTGGAGCATTGGACAGCATTACATCACAGACGAGCCTTCTTTCACTGAATGCATCGATTGAGGCTGCAAGAGCAGGTGAGGCCGGAAGGGGCTTTGCGGTTGTAGCCGAGGAAGTAAGAGAGCTCGCAGAAGAATCAGCTCAGTCGACTAAGAATATTCGAGAGCTTATCTCTAATACAATAGAAAGTATCGAGAATGGAACTAATGTCGTAAATACAGCGGCTAATTCACTTGATGAGATCACGGAAAACACCGCGAAGGTAAATGACATTATCGGACTGATAAGTGAAAAGAGTAAAATGCAGCAGAATAACATGGTGGAGATAAATTCACTTTCAAAGACCATACTTGATGTTGTAACAGACAATTCCGGAATATCTGAGGAATGTGCGGCATCGAGCACAGAGCTTTCAGATTATTCTGCATCACTTAAAGAAACGGTAGGCAAGTTCGTTACAAAGTAAAAAAAGGCCGGAAGAGTAAAAACTCTTCCGGTTTATTTTTGTTAAAAGATATCTATCGGGTCCCAGCCATAGTCCTGATATTTAGTGGCCGGAAGTTCATTTGCAACGACATAGTCCTTTATAAAGCTTTTGCGGATCTCTTCTTTCGATTTAGAATCAGAAACGGTCTCTTCAAATTTATCATAATGTTCGCCAAAGATCTTCTTTGCGCTTTCGGTGTAACTTGAGCCGTCTTCCACACAATCAAAGTCAGTTACTTCAAACTCTCCGGAACTGTTTTTCTTCAAATGGATACATCCGGGATTTTCGCCGCCGGCTACAGTTTCTAAGGTGTCTCCGTTAAGATCGTAGGTATAAAGATCAAAAAGTCCGTAGCAGAGGATATCGTCAGCATTGCTGTCATCCACGGCTATGATTATAGGACATGGAATCAATGCGGCTCCATCGAGATATCCCTTTGCCAGCTCGTCTAGTATGAACTTACAGCTGGCAGAAATGATCTCATCATCTCCCTCGTAGACGAATTCTGGCAGATAAGCAGATTCAGTGGAAGCAGTTTCAGATTCGGCCGAAGCATCCTCGGTTGAAACTGCAGATTCTGCTGTGGCTTCCGGAGCTGCAGTTGTGACTTCTGCTGTGGATGCTGTTTCAGATGCAATGTTTGCTGAACTTGAAGACCCGCATGCTGTGAGAAGCATTGAAGTGGCAACAGTGCATGCAATGATACTCTTAAATGTGTTATTTTTCATTATTTTCCCCCATACCCTTTAAGCTGCATGATTTATATAAAGTATATTACAACACTGAAGAACGTAACTGCAAGGTGATGATTTTGAGCTTTATCGGAAAACTTACGAAGGAGGTTATCTACATCGGGTTTGCAGAGCTGGTACTTTTTTGAGTACAGAGGGCTAACTGCAAAATTAATTGTATAAAATGCTTTATAATTTTTCGGCAAACTGATATGATATAGCAAAATAGCAAGTGGAGGAAGTAACGATGGACAATATAAGAGAAATCAGAGACGGAAAACTTTTTTTTGATGGATGTGATACTGTAGAGCTTGCCCGGAAATATGGTACACCGCTTTATGTTATGTCTTATTCAGAAATCGAGAAGAGGCTCAGTGAGCTTAAGAGAGATTTTACTGATAAATATAAAGGAGCAAGAGTAGCTTATGCTTCTAAAGCATTTTGTACAGTTGGAATGTATGAAATACTTAAAAGAGCCGGAGTTTGCATAGATGTGGTATCGGGAGGAGAACTTTATGCTGCGGAAAAGGCCGGCTTTCCTGCAGAGAGAGTAGAATTTAATGGAAATAACAAGCTTCCGTCAGAGGTGGATCAGGCTGTCAGATATGGTGTCGGAAGAATCATAGTAGATGGACTTCAGGAGCTTCCTATCATAGTTGAGGCCTGTAAAAAATATAATAAAAAGATGAATATCATGGTTCGTATAACACCGGGAGTTGCGGCAAGTACGCATGATTATATTGTTACAGGTAAGAAGGATTCAAAGTTCGGAATACCGCTTGACGAAGATGTTTTTCTTCCAATAATAAAAGAAATAATTGACTCTGAATGGCTTGATCTATATGGTCTTCATATGCATATCGGTTCGCAGCTTTTTGAAAATGATGCTTTTCTTGAGGCACTTGATGTACTTATGGATTGGGCGGGAAGGATCAAAACTGAGTATGGTGCTGAAATAAAGGAAGTTAATTTTGGCGGCGGATTTGGTGTTAAATATACTAATGAGGAGAGAAAGCCATATAGCTTTTTCCTTGATCCGATGATGAAACGGCTTGAAGAACGTTCGAATGAGATTGGAATCGACATGCCTGCGCCAGTCATTGAACCCGGAAGATCTGTCGTGGCAGAGGCGGGAATGACACTTTATACTATCGGGCAGATAAAGGATATCAAAGGAATCAGAAAATATGTCTCTGTCGATGGTGGAATGGGTGACAATATAAGAGTTGCGCTCTATCAGGCAGAATATGACGGTGTAATTGCAAACCGTGCCGGAGAAACTGCAGATGAAACTGTTACAGTATGTGGAAAATACTGTGAATCAGGTGATATTTTATTAAAGGATTTTAAGGTTCCTTCCTCGGTGAGTATGGGAGATATACTTGCCACCTATTCTACAGGTGCTTATGGATATTCAATGGCTTCAAACTATAATAATAATCCGGTTCCGGGTGTAGTGCTCGTTAGAGATGGTAAAAGCGATTGGATGGTCAAGCCGCAGACCTATGAGCAGATAGTTCAGAATAATGTGATTCCGGATATTTTATGATTATAAAAGCCTCTGCGGGTATACGCACACATTAAAATAGGAAATATCTCTGAAAGAAAGATATGAATCAAGTGTGCGAAACTCGAATGAGGCTTTGAATATTATATATTGCTAAAAATCAAATTATCATGTATAATGTGACAACTGTTATATATAAACTATTGATCAAGTGAGTTTAGTGCTCACTTATTTTTTGCCCTATATGTTAGCAATTGCTAACATATAGGGGTATGGGTATAGAGAGAAATGCTTAAAATTGGTACTTTGACGGCTGATCCGGGAGAAAAAATTTCCGGAAAGCTAAAGGTTGTTAATTCAGAGGTAGAAATTCCGATAACACTTATATGTGGAGCAGAGGAGGGCGAAACTGCACTTATATGCGGTGGTGTTCATAATGCAGAGTATGTCGGGATACAGGCAGCAATGGAAATTGCAGACGAGCTTGATCCTGCGGAGATAAGCGGAAATATTGTAATAGTGAGGCTTGCAAATCCGACTGGCTTTGAACACAGGACGATGAGTCTTGTATATGAAGACGGCAAGAACCTTAATAGAGTATTTCCGGGCTCAGCGCTTGGTACACTTGCTGACAAGATAGCTTATACCTTTGAGAATGAAATATATCCGCATATAGATTATTTCATGGATCTTCACTGCGGCGATGGTTATGAAGGACTTCACCCATATGTTTACTGTCTTGGAAATGCAAGTGACAGAGTATGTGAAGTAAGCAGGAAGATGGCAGAGGCGGTCGATGTTGATTATCTGGTAGTCTCTCCGGTTGCAAAGGGCGGTGCATATAATTATGCTGGAACGCTTGGAATCCCTGCTATCCTTTTGGAGAGGGGCTCCAGAGCTATCTGGTCTTCGGAAGAAGTGAGTGAGGACAAAGAAGATGTAAGAAATGTCCTGAGAACGCTTGGAATACTTGCGGGAGAGACGAATCACTGTTTTGATGCACCTAAGGAAGTGAAGTCGGTTATATATGATGATGCTCCGGCAGCGGGATGCTGGTATCCGAATTTTAAGCCGGGAGAACTCTTTAAGAAAGATGATGTGCTCGGAGTCATCAGAGATTACTTCGGAAATGAGCTGCATACCTGCAGAGCTAAAGAGGATGGAGTAATTCTCTATGAAACGGTGAGTCTTAACATCATGAAAGACGGACCTATGGTGGCCTACGGAGTTTTGTGATAAGCGTGTGGAGAATTATCTAAAGCGATATTTTTATAAAGTTCAGATGAACGAGAGGAAGATGAAAAATGAATCAGAGAGTAAAGAAATTATTGGTGCTCGGTATGACAGCGGTCATGTCAGTAACAGCATTGGCGGGCTGCGGAAGCAAGCCTGCATCAAATGGAAGCACATCAGCAGCGTCAGAAGCTTCAGGTGAAAAAACATTGAATTTTGGATGCCAGATGTATGGCGATGGCCTTATAGATCCCACAAATCAGATCAATGCCGCATGGAACTGTATGCGTTTTGGAATCAGTGAAGCATTGTTTAAGTTTAACGATAACATGGAAGTTGAACCATGGCTTGCTGAATCAGCAGAAACTGATGATTATATTACCTGGACGATAAAGATCAGGGACGGGATCAAGTTTTCCGACGGATGTGATATGACAGCGTCAAGTGTTGCAGCATCGCTTCAGAGAATGCTTGATGAAGGGCCAAACGGTTCATCTACGCCGGAAAAATACCTTCCGTATGAATCAAAGATCACCGCAGATGATGAGACCGATACAGTGACCATCGTTTTGCCGGAGGCAAATGCAAATTTAAAAAATAATCTGGCATATCCGGTGTGTGCGATAGTTGATGTTAATGACACAAAGGATTGGAATAACGGTGTTATCGGTACAGGTCCGTATGCGGTCGAATCTTTTGAAGATCAGGTTGGCTATACAATGACAGCTAATAAGTATTACTACGAGGATGTACCGTATGATACTGTGAAGGTCATGTTTATGGGAGATGCTTCAGCAAAGACAATGGCACTTCAAAGCGGGCAGGTCGATCTTGTGGAAAATATCACTAATGCAGCAGATCTGAAAAAACTTCAGGAGGATGAAAACTTTACAGTTGATATCGCATCAGGTGTGCGTTGTGGATTTGCATGGATGAACATGAAGGGAGTTCTTGCGAATGAAACTCTTCGTAAGGCGATCCTTATGGGAATCGACTATGATGCCATCTGTGGATCGGCTACTATCGGAGGCTTATATACACCGGGATTTTCAGTTCTTCCGTCTATTCTTCCTTATGGATATGAGGAGCTTGAGAATCCGTATGCGTACGATCCTGAAGCAGCAAAGAAACTTCTCGATGATGCAGGTATCGTAGATACAGACGGTGATGGAATCCGTGAAATAGACGGTAAAAATATAAATCTTGTATGTGTATCATATGAAAATCGTCTTCTTAATGATTTTTCAGATGCGTATGCACAGTATCTTGGTGAGATAGGTATCGGTGTAACTGCTGATTACGGCAGCTCAGATGATCAGTGGGGCAAGCTTGTTTCAGGTGATTATGATCTTAATAATAATAACTGGACAACAGTAGGTAATGGTGATCCGACAGAATATCTTGCTAACTGGTATAGTAAGTCGACTGCTGATTATTGCGGTTATGCAAGTGATGAGTATGATTCGCTTTACGAGCAGCTTCTTGAAGAAACTGATACAGACAAGCGTGCAGAACTCATAAAGCAGATGCAGCAGATCCTTATAAATGATGCTGTTGCTGTTATCGACGGTTATTACAACAGCTCGATGATATATTCGAAGAAAGTAGGCTATGCTCATATTCATACAGCCGATTATTACTGGCTTACAACTGAGATCAAGCCTGCAGCGTGAGGAAGGGATAAAAGTGACTCCTAAGAGAATTCTATACAGAATAATACAGATTATAACAGTGCTTTTTGGAATCAGCTTCATGACTTTTTTGCTGATGTACATAGCACCCGGAAATCCGGCCCAGTCGATCCTGCTGGCTTCCGGAATAATGCCGACAGAAGAGAAGGTGCAGAATCTTATGGATCTTCTTGGGCTGAATGCACCATTTATGACTCAGTACATCGGATGGCTCGAAAATGTTCTGCATGGAAATCTTGGTGTTTCGTATTCGCTGAACAAGCCGGTGGCGGATCTTTTGCTTGTCCGCCTCTGGCCTACATTACGTTTGACACTGTTTTCAATGGTGCTTATGGTGATGATTTCAGTACCGTTGGGAATGCTTTCTGCAGTATATAAAGATTCATGGATAGATAATCTCATAAGAGGCTATACATTTCTTGGGGTCTCTGTGCCGAATTTCTGGGTGGGATTGCTGATAATGCTTGTGTTCAGCGTTAATTTAGGGATTCTTCCGGTCATCTGCTCCGGAGGAGATTTCATAAGTATGATAGGCCCGTCAATGACACTTGCATTTGCCATGTCTGCAAAATATACGAGACAGGTAAGGACAGTTGTACTGGAGGAATTGAATCAGGATTATGTTGTAGGTGCACGTGCACGGGGTATTAAAGAATGGAGGATACTCTGGTGTAATGTTTTTCCAAATTCATTGCTTCCGCTGATCACCATGTTTGGTATTTCAGTTGGAAGTCTGCTTGGAGGAACAGCTGTAGTAGAAGTTATTTTTTCATATCCGGGTCTTGGAAATCTTGCAGTTTCTGCTATTACTTCAAATGATTATAACCTTATACAGGGCTATGTACTCTGGACAGCTTTGATATACATGATGATAAATCTTCTGGTAGATATTTCATATAATTTTATCGATCCGCGAATGAGACTTAAGAGGTGAACAGGTGACAAAGCAGAATTTTTTTCTTAAATATAGGACTTTTACAATATTTGGATGCCTGGCTGTCTTGATAATATTTGCGGCAATCTTTGCTCCTCTGGTTACAGGCGGTGTTGATCCGACAAGCGGAAGTATAGTTGAAGCGATGCTTCCGCCTGGAGGAGAGCACATTTTTGGAACAGATAAGATGGGACGTGATATTTTTACAAGGGTCATCTATGGCGCAAGGACCTCGCTTACGGCTACTTTTGCGGTGGTCGTGATCGTATTTATGATTGGAACTGCGATCGGAGTTGTTTCGGGATATTTCGGCGGGATAATCGATGCGATTTTTATGAGGATCGCAGATACTATGCTTGCTTTTCCGGGGCTTGTGCTTGCTCTGGCAGTTGCAGGTGTCCTTGGGACGAGCATTAGAAATGCAGTGCTGGCGGTTGCCCTTGTGACCTGGCCTAAATATGCAAGACTTGCAAGATCGCTGGTGCTTAAGATAAGGGACAGTGATTTTGTGGCAGCGGCAGTTGTTACGGGGTCTAAAACCTCACACATTATCTGGAAATATATGCTTCCAAACGCATTACCAACGCTTATAGTTACAGCAGCTACAGACATCGGATCTATGATGCTTGAGCTTGCGAGTCTTTCGTTCCTTGGATTTGGTGCAGTTGCTCCGACACCAGAATGGGGCCTGATGCTTAATGAAGGAAGAGATTACATGCAGTCAGTGCCGTGGCTTATGATTTTCCCGGGCGCAGCGATTTTTGTGACCGTTGTGGTCTTCAACATGCTCGGAGACAGTCTTAGGGATATTCTTGATCCTAGAAGTTCAGAAGTGTAAGGAGACGAAGATATGGCAATGCTTGAAATAAAAAATATAACAGTCTCCTATCAGGGAAGTGAAGCTGTAAAGGATTTTTCCCTTATGCTTGATAAGGGAAAAATATGCTCTCTTGTAGGAGAGTCCGGAAGTGGTAAAACTACGGTGATACGTGCGGTCCTTGGACTGCTTGCAGGTGGTGGAAAGGTCACAAAAGGCGATATTTTATTCGAAGGGGAATCTTTACTTAAATTTTCAAATGAGAAATGGAGACAGCTTCGGGGAAGTAAGATCTCTATGATCTTTCAGGATTCCGGTGCGATGATGAATCCTACCAAAACGGTCGGCGCTGTTTTTACAGAATATATCAGAACACATGAAAAGATCTCTAAGAGAGATGCGTGGGAAAAGGCTGTTGGAATGCTTGAAAAAATGCGTCTTCCTTCCGGTGATAACATTATGAAAAGTTATCCGTTCCGGCTTTCCGGAGGAATGAGGCAGAGAGTTGGAATAGCTATGGGAATGACTTATAAGCCGGAGCTGTTGCTGGCGGATGAGCCGACTTCTGCGCTGGATGTGACGACACAGGCTCAGATTGTAAGGCAGATGATGGAGCTTCGAGAGGAGTACGGGACATCGATAATCATGGTGACTCATAATCTTGGAGTTGCGGCATATATGTCGGATCATATCATCGTTATGAAGGATGGTGTTGTAGAAGATACGGGAGACAGAGATCATATGCTGAATGCTTCAGAAAATGACTATACGAAAAAGCTGCTGGAAGCAGTTCCTACGTTGGGAGGCGCCCGCTATGTTTGATGAAAAGGACGTTATATTAGAGGCAAAGCATATAACACGCAGATTTCCTGCGGCAGGCGGGAAAAAGCTCACTGCCTGTGAAGATGTGAATCTTAAATTATATAAAGGAAAGACCCTTGGACTTGTGGGAGAATCAGGCTGCGGAAAAAGCACTTTCATGAAATTTCTGGTCGCTCTTGATAAGCCGGATGATGGTGAGATAATCTACCGCGGAAAAGATATCACAAAGCTTAAGGGCGAGGAATTGCGCCAGCTTCGGCAGAATATCCAGATGGTATTTCAGGACCCTGCGGCTTCATTTAATCCGAAGATGAAGGTAAAGGATATAATCTGTGAGCCATTGCTGAATTTCGGAAAGATCAGGAAAAAGGACAAGGATGCGGCTGCACGTAAGTACCTTGAAATGGTGGAACTTTCGCCGGATATGGCAGACAGGTATCCGCATAATATGTCAGGCGGTCAGCGGCAGAGAGTGGCCATTGCGAGAGCTATAGCGCTTGAGCCGGAGATTATAATATTTGATGAAGCAACGAGTCAGCTTGATGTTTCTGTGCAGAAAACGATCATCGAGCTTATAACTAAACTACAGATGGAAAAGCAGATAACAATGGGCTTTATCTGTCATGACATAGCGCTGGTAAGTTCTGTGGCGCATTATGTGGCGGTAATGTATCTCGGAAAGATAGTTGAGATACTTCCAAGCGAGGGACTTGAAAAAACTGCTAAGCATCCATATACAAGAGCTCTGATAAATGCAGTATTTGATCTTAATATGGACTTTTCCAGAAAAATAGAGAGTATTGAAAGTGAGCCCCCAAGCCCGCTTGAGGTGCATAAGGGCTGTAATTTCTGTGACAGATGTGACCGGGCGATGGAGATATGCAGAAGAGAAGCTCCGGTATTAAAAACAGTTGGCGATGACCAGATGGTGGCCTGCCATTTGTATACAAAGTAATAACGATTGAAAATGTCATCTTTGCAGGATGGCATTTTTATTTGCTTATTATGTTTTTATTTTCTGAAGATTTTTTTAGTCTTTTGTGAATTTAATCATTTGTAAATGTAATTGTGGTAAACTTTAGAAAGTTGTTTTTAGTAATTTACAGACGAATTAAAAGATAGAGAGGTGTATAACCGTGGGCAACAAAAAATGGTATGAGTGGCTTTTGACACTGGTCTATATCGCAATGATAGGCGTATTTGTGTATCTTAATCTTTTTACAGATCAGAAAGAGGATATCGCAAGTATCGTTGTAAATATAGTAATGTTCATAGTAGTTGCTGTTATTTTCTTTAATTGTGAAAAGAGCAGCTTTAATCCTACAAATAATGTGATCGTTGATCTGCGCCGCGTTACGGAGATGATACGTGCGGATGCTATGGGGTCACATGAATTTCTTTGGAAAAAATACAAGGATTCCAAGGAAGAGATATTTGAAAACAAGATTCTTAAAGAACAGTTTCGTGATTACTGTGATGAGATAAAACGTATAGAGCATAGTAATAAACCGTATTATAAATGTGATATCGAAGATTATATCAGCTACGAGCTTACAGATGAGCTTATGCATAGAAATATGCTCGCTCAGGTTGCGGGCGCTATGACAGGTCTTGGAATTCTCGGAACTTTTATCGGATTATCGCTCGGTCTTCAGAGCTTTAATACCGGAACCACAGAAGAGATCACAAATAGTATCACTCCATTGATGGATGGTATTAAAGTGGCATTCCATACATCAATTTACGGTATGGTATTTTCTCTTACCTTTAACTATGCATTTAAGCGTAAGACTGATGAGGCAGAAAAGGCTGTAAGAGAATTTGTAGGTGCATTTAAGAAATACGTACTTCCGGATACTTCAAATGATGGAATAAACAGGCTCATCGATCTGCAGCTTCAGCAGACAGAGGCTATCAATTCACTTGCAGATTCTGTCGGAGATCAGCTCTATGACAGCCTCAGAATGCTCCTTGAGCCTCAGTTTGATAAATTTAACAAGACGATCACTGACTTCGGAAATATGGCTACGCAGAATCAGCTTGATGCGCTTTCTAAGGTCGTAGATGAATTCATCGACAAGATGAATAAATCTCTTGATAATTCGTTTACAAATCTCAAATATACGATCGATCAGACTTATGTTGCGCAGCAGGCTAACGCAAAGCAGATAGTTTCCATTTTGAATACCACAGAAGCTCAGGCAGAAAATTATCGAAATATTGAAAAGCAGACAGCTTCTATCATCAAGTCACTTGAGGTGTATACAAAGGATGTACGCGGAGTACTTGCAGAGTTCGATAAAAATATGGATCTCCTTACCAAGATCGCGCAGAACAGCGAAGATTATATCGATAAAGAGCAGCAGTATGCAGGGGATCTCAGAGCATACCATAAGTCGCTTGATAACACAGCTACAACATTTACGGTTAAACTTCGTGAGCAGCAGGCGCTTCTTAATGATATCCGCTCAGCAGTGATCAGAATGCCTGATGATATTAACAACACATTCAGAGTAGTAGATGAAAATCTTGTGGATGTTGAAAAGCACTTCCACAGTACGATAGTTGGAATCAAGAAGGCTACGGATTCTGTTCCGCAGGTGGTCGAGCAGGCATATGGTTCACTGGATAAAGCCTGCAATAATGCTGCACGTGCAGTAAACGAGCTTTCAGAAACAGTAGATCAGCTTTCAAAGGAACTTCATAGAACACAGATTGGAAGAAGGTAAGTAATGTCAAAATTACATCGTAGAAAAAATGATGAGGAAACCACCTACTGGCTTTCTTATTCAGATATGATGGCCGGCTTGCTGCTTTGCTTTGTTCTTATAATCGCACTTACGACGCTGCACTCAAAAATTCAGTATGATGAGAAGCAGAATGAACTTCTCGGAAAAGAGCAGGAGCTTTCTACACAGATCGCTACTGTATCTGATCAGAAAGCACTTTTGAGTGAGCAGCAGGAAGCGCTTATTGCACAGCAGGAAAAGCTTGCATCACAGGAAAGTGAGCTTACACAGCAGTCCAAGCTTCTTGGAGAATTGGAAAAGCTCATGGATTCGCAGCAGGAAAAGCTTGACAGTATAATTGGTGTCAGAACAGATCTTGTAAAGGCGCTGAAAGAGGAGTTTGATGACTCGGATCTCGAGGTTGAGGTTGATGAGCAGACCGGTGCGATAACCTTTAACTCAAATATTCTTTTTGAATATAATGAGGATTCGCTTAAGGACAGCGGTAAGGAGTTCTTAAATGAATTCCTTCCAAGATATGCGAGTGTGCTGCTTGGAGATAAGTATAAAGACTATGTTTCTGAAATAATCATTCAGGGACATACAGATAAGACAGGAACGTATATTTATAATCTGGATCTTTCGCAGAAAAGAGCATATTCGGTTGCACAGTACTGTCTGGATGATGATAGTTCGGTGCTCGACAGCACACAGCTTGAAAATATGAGAAGCGTTGTATCTGTCGGAGGAAGTTCTTATAGTGATCCGGTATATAAGGATGACGGCGAGATCGATGAAGATGCATCACGTCGAGTTGAGATACTCTTCAGACTTAAGGATGAGGAAATGATATCAGAAATGATGGAGATCCTTAATTCAGAAAGTTCTGCTTCTGCAGAGACTACGGATACAGCTGAAGTCACTGAAGCAAATTCATCGGATAATGAAGAAAAATCGGATGAAGAAAAGGCAGAAGAAAGTAAAGAAGACAATAAAAAGTCTGAAAGTAAAGATGATGAAGTAAAAGTAGAAAATGTAGAGTGATCAAAACAGATCTCCATGACTGAAATATAGTCATGGAGATTTTTTTGTATGTTAGAATATAATGCTTTGTGCATTATAACTTTTGGCTGAAAAGATTATGAGAAACAAAAGGAAATATTGTTAATAATGTCAGTAAATTTATTAACAAAAGTATATCAAATACATAATTGAGTATTGCAATATTTAATACTATTTGAAAGATTGTTGAGAAAATCGTATTGTTTTGGTGTTTCAAAGGGAGTAAACTCTTAAAGGCATTTTAACCGTAGGCTTTATTGCCGAATTCTGAGAGCAAGTTTTGAGAAGGAGAGAGAACTAATGAAAAAAGACAAGCTGAAACCAATGCTGTTTTCAGTGATGAAAAGCTACTCAAAGGATCAATTTTTTAAGGATTTTATTTCTGGAATTATTGTTGCTATTATTGCACTGCCATTGTCTATAGCGCTGGCACTTGCGTCAGGTGTTGGCCCTGAGGAAGGTATTTACACAGCGATCGTTGCAGGATTTCTGATCGCGTTCTTTGGCGGAAGCCGTGTACAGATCGCAGGACCTACAGCTGCTTTTGCAACTATAGTAGCCGGAATCGTGGCAAGAGACGGAATGGATGGTCTCATGCTGGCAACAATAGTCGCAGGAATTTTACTTATCTTAATGGGTGTATTTAGACTCGGAAGCCTGATACATTTCATACCTTACACAATTACTACAGGATTTACAGCCGGTATCGCGGCAACTATTCTGATAGGACAGCTTAAGGACTTTTTCGGGCTCACATTCCCAGAGGGAACTGTAACCATTGAGACTATGGATAAAGTAAGGGCTGTTGTGTCAAATTTTGGAACGCTTAATACACAGGCACTTATTGTAGGACTTGTATGCCTTGCTGTTTTAATCGTCTGGCCGATGATACCGAAGATCGGAGAAAAGATTCCCGGTTCACTTATTGCCGTATTCGTTGGAATAGGTATGGTAAGTGGGCTTGGAATGAAGGTAAATACCATCGGAGATCTTTATACAATAAGTAATAAGCTCCCTACACTGCATATTCCGTCAGTAACTGCTGATTCACTGAGCGGAGCGATATCAAATGGATTTACGATCGCTGTACTTGCAGCGATAGAATCACTGCTTTCATGCGTTGTTGCTGACAGTATGGTAAATTCACATCACCGTTCTAATATGGAGCTGGTAGCTCAGGGTATCGGTAATATAGGTTCTGCACTTTTTGGTGGAATACCTGCAACAGGTGCTATTGCCCGAACAGCAGCAAACATAAAAAATGGTGGACGTACACCAATTGCCGGAATGGTACATTCAGTAGTTCTGGTATTAGTGCTTGTTATACTTATGCCGTATGCAGCGCTTATTCCTATGCCTACGATTGCAGCAATACTCTTTATTGTAGCCTATAACATGTGTGGATGGAGAGCCTTTGTGCATCTTTGCAGAACAGCACCAAAGAGCGATATTATCGTTCTCGTGGCAACTTTTGCACTTACAGTATATTTTGATCTGGTTGTTGCCATCGGTGTTGGCATGGTCCTTACCTGCTTCCTTCTTATGAAGCGCCTGGCAGAAGAGACAAACGTTACCGGATGGCAGTATCTTGATCCGGAAACAGACCCGGATAATATCGAGCTTAAAAAGATCCCTCAGCA